>CAZTFN010000328.1:0-4027 GCA_964612905.1 uncultured Flavobacterium sp.
AATGCAAGTGAAGCTGACTGGTTTCACATTGATATTATGGATGGAGTCTTTGTTCCAAACATCTCTTTTGGAATGCCTGTTTTGAAAGCAATTTCATCACATGCCAAAAAAACCATTGATGTTCATTTGATGATCGTAGATCCAGACAGATACATTCAAACCTTTGCAGATCTTGGTGCAGATGTTTTGACTGTTCACTACGAAGCTTGTACGCATTTACATAGAACCATTCAGGCCATCAAGGCTGCAGGAATGAAAGCTGGAGTTGCCTTGAATCCTCATACACCCATTGCCGTCTTAGAAGATATCATTAAAGACTTAGATTTGGTATGTATCATGAGTGTCAACCCAGGATTTGGCGGACAATCTTTTATTGAAAATACCTATAAAAAAGTAACTCAGTTAAAGCACTTGATTGAATTTTCTGAATCGAATTGCCAGATTGAAATTGATGGCGGTGTGACGGATCAAAATGCAAATGCTTTGATTGAAGCAGGTGCCGATGTCTTGGTTGCAGGAAGTTTTGTCTTCAAAAGCGAGGATCCTACCGCAACAATTGCTAACTTGAAGTCCATAGCAAACTAAACTTCAACATCATGGATCAAACATCAGCAATTATCTTAGCCAGTTCACTAGCCATTATCATGCTAGGCATGGGACTTTCTTTAGTTGTTGATGATTTCAAACGAATTTTCACACAGCCCAAAGGAATTTTTGTGGGCCTCATCAACCAGATGGTATTGCTGCCTTTGATTGCTTATGGATTGGCAGTTGCTTTTTCGCTATCACCAGAACTAGCCGTAGGACTAATGATACTTGCCGCCTGTCCAGGTGGAGCAACTTCCAATTTGATTTCTCACTTAGCAAAAGCAGACACAGCTTTGTCTGTTACCTTGACTGCTTTTAGCAGTTTCATGACCATCTTGACAATTCCATTTATTGTGAATTTTGCCTTAGAAACCTTTTTGGATCAAAGCAACATGATACAACTGAATATTGTAGAGACCTTTCTTCAAATTCTGATGATTGTGATCATTCCTGTGACCATTGGAATGCTGATTCGTAAATACAAAGAATCCTGTGCTTTAAAAATGGGGAAACCGGTTCGTATTGCATCCGCAATTTTGTTGGTTGTGATTATCATTGGTATTATTCTGAAGGAGAAAGATACTTTGGGAACATGGATTCAAGAAGCAGGATTGGTGGTGGTTTTACTGAATCTTATTATCATGTTTGTGGGTTATTATTCGGCGAAACTCTTTAAGATTACCAACAAAAGAGCGCTGTCCATTGCTATTGAATCTGGAATTCAAAATGGAACGTTGGGAATCACCGTTGCCGTAGTTCTATTGAACAGTTCCACATTTGCAACCGTATCTGCAGTCTATGGTGTTTTGATGTTCTTCACAGGAGCAGCTGCTGTTTATATTGGAAATCGACAGCCTTCTAAAGAATAGTTCTCATGTATTCGGTTGTTGATATAGAAACCACTGGGAATGGCTTCCGAGGTCAGCGTATTACCGAAATCTCCATTTTCGTTTTTGATGGAAAAAAAATTATTGATGAATTTACTTCCTTGGTAAATCCAGAACAGAACATCCCTCCTTTCATTACCAATCTTACAGGCATTACCAATGCAATGGTACGAACTGCACCAAAGTTTTATGAGATTGCCAAGAAAGTCCAACAAATCACTGAGGACACCATTTTTGTGGCTCATAATGTGAACTTCGATTATAACATCATAAAGGAAGAGTTCAAAGATTTAGGGTTCGATTTTACGCGTAAAAAGCTATGCACAGTTAGACTCTCTCGAAAAATCATTCCTGGATTGAAATCCTACAGTTTAGGGAATATTTGTAGCGCTGAAGGCATTGAAATTGCAGATCGACATAGAGCCAAAGGTGATGCAGAAGCAACAGTAGAATTGTTCCGAAGATTGATTGAACGAGACGATGCATTTATCATCAACGGTTTTTTAAACAGACGTTCTAGACAAGCAACTTTGCCGCCTCTTTTGGATAAAAAAACGGTAGATGATTTGCCTGAAAAACCTGGGGTTTACTATTTCAAGGATCTCCAAAAAAAGATCATTTATGTTGGGAAAGCCATTAATATCAAACAACGTGTAATAAGTCATTTTTACGATAAGAAAAAGAAAGAGATCACCATGTGTCTCGAAACGGCCGACATTACCTATGAAGAAACGGGTAGCGAGTTGCTAGCCTTATTAAAAGAATCGGCAGATATCAAACGCTTGTACCCGAAATACAATCGTTCACAAAAGAGAGCCAATGAGGCCATTGGTTTGTTTTCTTATGAAGATCAAAAAGGTATTCTACATCTGGCCTTTAATCCACTGAAGCTTGTTCCCAATCCCATTATGAAATTCTACAATATTTCTGAATGTAGAAACTTGTTGGAAAAGATTTGTGAAGAATACGAGCTTTGTCCGAAATACTGTCATTTACAAACCAATGTGAATTCTTGCTTCCATTATCAAATTAAAAAGTGCAAAGGGATTTGCACGGAACGAGAGTCCATTGAGGAATACAATAAAAGAGTCCGTTTGGCAATCAAATCCTTAGGACTTCAAGGAGAAGATTTGGTCATCAAAGAAAAGGGAAGAACACAAAACGAAATGGGATTTGCGTTGATTTTAAATGGTGTCTACAAAGGCTATGGCTATATGGACAATACTATTGAGCTTAATAGTCCTGACGAATATTTATTTTACCTTCAACCACAAAAAGACAACAGAGACGTACAAGGCATCTTGCGATGGCATCTAAACAAAATGGCTAGTAGTGCAGAAAGTTAAAATTGAGCATGCGCTTGATCTTCCTGTAAATTCTAGGAAACTGCGATTTGAACTCTTTCGGAGTTTCAATAAAGTTCTCAACCAGCACAGCAATGAACTCATACTGATTCTCAAAAGCATAGGTTCTAAAATAATTGGAAGCAATGATCTTATCTCGAACCGGCTTGTTATTTTGAAGATAGTTCATCAAGTTCTTGTATTCCTTTTTGAACACCACAGAGCTTTCATCTCGTCGCTTCATGGATTTGATGTGAACAATATGCGTAAACTCATGGATTCCTAAATTGAGGTTATCGTTCTTAATGCGATTGCCCTCTAGAAAATGTTTCCAAGAAAACACGACTGTCCTCAGGTGGGGATTGAACTCTCCTTTGTGCATTTTCCTTGTCACAGTTGATCGGAAAATATCAGGATAAACAATGATCTTATCGAAGACATCCGTAATGTATTTTCGCTTCCCAAAAGTGAGCATGGTATAAGATGCGCCTAACAACACTTTTGTTTCGGCATTGACTTCATGTCCATCTCTACCAATAAATTGATACTTTCTGATAAAGGTAGATAAGCGATGTTCAAAATACTCCTGATGTGTTGCACTCAATCTGTTGTAGAAGTCAACTTCTTTAAGGAGAATTTCCTTTTGCAATCGCGATAGCTTTCGTTTTCGACGTGCTCTGTGAACAGTTGGATTTCGATCAAATAAGAAGGAAAGGAAATTGGATATTCCTTCCATAATTGATTGAAAAATATCTATTAGCACATTTTCCGAGGTGAAAACACTGGAGTTCTTCATAGCACTACAAGATACATAATATTTACCTAGTGAAGGGTTGACTATAGTGAACCCTTCACCATGGAGAGATTAGCTCCGTTTTAAAAATAAAAACCGCACAAAATCAAAAAAGTAAGCTTTGATGGGATTGTATTTCCTGACAAAGCTCCGCTTTGAAAATAGTTCAAACAAAAAAACGCTCAAAGTATAATCACCTTGTAGGGATTAGCTCCGCTGATCCTGAATAAGCTCTCTTGTGAAAATAGAAAGTCAATTGTCACACAATTGCTTTTTATTTTATGATCGACTTACGAAGCTCAGCTTCAAGTCTTCATAAAATAAAAAGTCCATCACTGTAGTGATGGACTTTCTGCTTTAAGTGACCCCGGCAGGATTCAAACCTGCAACCCTCAGAGCCGAAATCTGATATTCTA
>CAZTFN010000329.1:0-3962 GCA_964612905.1 uncultured Flavobacterium sp.
TGTTTAAATACTAAACTTAACATTTCATCAGCTTCATCCAATACTAAGGTGTGAATGTTTTTTAGGTCAACACTTCCTCGTTCAATTAAATCGATTAATCTTCCAGGCGTTGCTACCACGATATGCGTAGTTCTTTGTAGATTGGATATTTGTCGATCTATTTTTTCACCACCATAAACGGCCTCAACAAAGACTTTTTCATCGCAGTATTTGGTGAATTTGAATAGCTGCTTCTTAATTTGTTGGACCAATTCTCTAGTTGGAGACAATATAAGTGCCTGAATATTATTGTTCTTTGGGTTAACATGATGCAGTATCGGTAACCCAAACGCCGCTGTTTTACCAGTACCCGTTTGTGCTAAACCTACAAAATCAGTTCTTTTCTCTAATAAAATCGGAATCGTTTCTGTTTGAACCTGAGTAGGAACTAAAATTCCTAATTCTTTGAGTGATTTTCTAAACTTCTTTTGAATTCCTAACGCTTCAAATGTGCTCATGATAAAAGTTAAATTGAATGCATTTAAGCATTCTTAGTTTAATGCCAATACTTGTAATATTTCGCCAGTAATGCGCTTCGGACGCAAGGTTTTTGAATCAACTAGACACCAAAAGGTTTGGGTTTTCACCAATAGCTTTTCACCCTTGTAGAACTCAACATGACGAATCGATTTGATTCCTGCAGTTTCGCCAACCCAAGTTCTTGCTGTAATAGTATCTCCCAAGACAGCCTGACCAGAATAATCCAATTCATGACGAAGAACCACCCAAACATAGGCAGAAGTATCGTATCCTTCTCTTAGTTTATCCCAATGTAAGTTGGCAATGTCTTGCACCCATTGTAAGTACACCACGTTGTTCACATGTTTCAATTCGTCAATGTGATCTTCAGTAACTTCAAGTTGAATTTCAAACGGTGTCATAGAACAAACTTAGTTCAATTCTCCTAGATATGTTAATTTAACCCTAAATATTTTCCTAGGTAATCAATGAGGCATATTTATTCAGATATTTGCTGTGCTTTATGACAAACCTAGCCAACGAACTCGGTACTGAAAAAATCAGTAAACTCCTTATAAAACAAGCTGTTCCAGCCTCAATTGGTATTTTAGTCATGTCTTTGAACATGATTGTAGACACCATCTTTGTAGGACAATGGATTGGTGTTTTGGCTATTGCATCTGTGACGGTTGTACTACCCATTGTATTTCTCATCTCATCCTTGGGAATGGGAATTGGAATTGGAGGTAGCTCAATCATTTCAAGGGCTTTAGGAGCCAAAGAGTTTGACAAAGCCTTCTTAACCTTTGGGAATCAAATCTCCATGACACTGGCATTATCGGTTTTCTTTGTCATTGTGGGAACATTTTTCTGTACACCACTTTTAGATTTGTTTGGTGCCAATGGCGACATTTTAGCTCCTGCAACAGAATACTTTAATGTTGTACTGTACGGAGTTCCTTTTTTAGCGTTTGCGATGATGGGAAATCCTGTGATCAGAGCTGAAGGAAAACCTATGTATGCCATGATTGCTATGATATTACCAGCAATCTCTAATATTATTTTAGACATCGTTTTCATCAAGCTTCTTGGATGGGGAATGTTCGGTGCTGGTTTGGCAACGTCCATTTCCTATGCGGTATGCGGATTGTTCATTTTTGGGTTTTTCCTTTCTAAGAAGAGTGAACTGACCATCTATCCAAAATACTTTAAATGGAGTTTTCCTATTGTTAAGGAGATCGTTCAATTGGGAGGTGTGACGGTTGTAAGACAAGGGACTATCAGTGTGTTGATGATTGTATTGAATGCTACTTTGTTTACCTATGGAGGCGAGTCAGCCATTGCCGTCTATGGAATTATCAATCGAGTGATGATGTTTGCTTTGTTTCCCGTATTGGGAGTCACACAAGGCTTCTTACCGATTGCTGGTTATAACTATGGAGCAAAAGATTCCAAGCGCGTCAAAGAAACCATTAAAACAGCCATTCTCTACGGAACTGGCGTAGCTACCTTAATCTTCATTGGTATTATCATCTTTCCAACAGAGATTTCGAGTGTATTTACCAAGGACGCAGACTTGATAGAAAAAACACCTACGGCTCTTTTGTACGCTTTTCTAGCAACTCCTGTGATTACCACTCAATTGGTAGGTGCTGCGTATTTCCAAGCCGCTGGAAAAGCCATGCCTGCATTGATACTTACCTTACTGAAGCAAGGAATTTTCTTAATTCCATTGGTTTTTATCATGCCAAAGTTCTTCGGGCTAAATGGAGTTTGGTTCTCCTTCCCTATTGCTGATGTGCTGTCAACACTAGTTACAGTTATCTTCTTAAAGAGAGAAGTTGACAAGAAGTTATCTTTCTAAAGAACCCACGGTTTTTTCACAACTTCTAACCTAGGTATTTATACCTGTTTTCATCGTCATAATTTCATAATAGTAGTGTTTTTGTTAGATTGAAATTCTTTTCAATTAGAACAGCAAAAACAATACAATGACACCAGAAGAATACATTCAAAATCGTGTAGATGATCAAATTTCTTGGTACAATAAAAAAAGTGGAATCAATAAAAAGTATCATTACCAAGCGAAGGTTTGGGTCATCATATTTTCAGCGATGATTCCATTCGCAACGGGGATTAATAGCGAAATGACTCCATGGATGGACTATTTCATTGGAGTATTGGGAATTGTGATTGTCATTCTTACAGCGGTTTCCACCTTATATAAATTTCAGGATAAATGGAGCAACTATAGAAGAACTGCCGAATTGTTAACACATGAAAAATACCTTTTTCAAACCAATTCTGGATCCTATGGTAGTCACAAAGATCCCTTCAAGCTTTTAGTATACCGAGTAGAAAACACCATCAACGAAGAAGTGGCTAGTTGGAATAAATATACGAATGAAGAAGACAAAGAATAACAACAACAACATTTAATAACATGGGGGAAATAAAAAGACGATACAAACAAGTTGGCTGGTGGATTCCTGGTTCTTTAAAACCTGGATGGAACAAAAACTATCAAGCCAATTTTGGTGACATGAGTAACAAATTCAATCAACTTGGATTGAAACCATTGGTGAAAGGAATATTACCCAACGAGGATTTAGGATTCTACTTTTCCATGGCCGAATTTGATTATATACAACTTTTGACAGTAGATCCGCCAGAGGGAACTCAGAATTCTTCTGGAAAACCCTTAGATGGATTGGCAGCGTACACCATTGTATCTTATTCCGTGTGGATGTCTAGTCAAGGATGGTCTGGGTTTAGCCCTATTCCTATTCTACAAATCGATGGTATAGAGAATGAAGTTTTATCAGAACCCAAAGTGAATTCCAAACAAATCTATTTCCCAATGGGATGGTATTTTACTGGAAGTCTTTCTCAAAAGTGGTATAAAGATATTGAAGCCAATTATATGGCTGCCATGCATAAAAGAGAAGAATTGAACATTCGTAGTTTGTCTCCTTTGTACCTATGTCAAAGTTCTTTTTACGATTGTATTCAAATGGTCCAGTCACCCTATCATAATGATGTTCCTGATGTTGGAGTTATCCAAGAATATGTCTCTTGGTTCAACCAAAATGGTTTTGGAAACCTAAAGTCCATTCCATTTATGGCCGAAGATTTATTAAGCGAGGCAATTGAAATTGGAGGAAAAACTCCTTAACCAACTAACGTATTAAGATATCATGAGCAATAACAAAGAAATATTAGATATAGCAATCATTGGTGCAGGAGCTGCAGGAACCTACGCAGCTTGGAGATTTGCCAAAGATTCCAACTACGACGTAAATAAGATTAAGCTTTTCGATTTTCTAAAAATTGATGGCAAGGCACATGTGGGCGGCAGATTGTGGTCTACTCACCTACCCGGATTGGGATATACAAGAAAAGCTGAAATTGGAGGAATGCGATTCTTAACATCTCAGACCATTGTCACCAATATCATTCCTGAA
>CAZTFN010000330.1:0-3952 GCA_964612905.1 uncultured Flavobacterium sp.
AGATATTGCATTCTTTATTGAAGATTTACAAGAAGAATACACTCCCCTAGTAGAAGTATAAAACACCATTATTAGGCAGACCCCCAATATATCTGCTTTAATAGTATTCTCTCGCAGAGAATAGACACCACAGCGAGTGTCTCTAAATATTCGCTGCTAGTAAAATTTTAAACTTTCTGTCATGAAAAAACAAATTCTGCTTGCAGGCACTGCACTGTATTATCAAAAAAAAGGCAAAAAACCGACTCCGGAAGACGATCAAGTTGAAATATTTCTACTCGTCCAACTAGCTCCAAGTTAAATCACTTAGAGTTTCTACATACCACGTACAGAAGATTATTACGAAATGACTTTAGCACCAATGCTTAGATAACGGTGTATAGGTTAGGCCGATAGATTTATTCTTATAAAATAACAAGGCCCTTACGGGCCTTGCTGAACAATATTCTCTCGCAAAGAATAGACACAAACAGTGAGTGTCTCTAAATGTTCGCTGCAAAAATAACTTAAAATTTCGAATGATGAAAAAGTCAATTTTGAACATCGGAAAAGCTTTGAGCAAATCAGAGCAACAATCAATCAATGGTGGCGGAAGACCTTGTGCTGAAACATGTTACTGGTCAAGTTGGTTCCCTGGAGATTACTGTAGAACTTCAGCATGTGAGTTTGGACAGTGCTTATCCAATGGGACCTGTGATCCGTTTTAAAATTGAAGGACACTTCTATTTTAGAGCCTAATGGAAAAGAACGTATACCTTTTTCTTATTCAAAGTCAGAGGTATACGTTTTACTTCCAATATTAAAACCAATACGAAAGAACAATTCAGTATCCTTAAGTTATGCTGTTAAACCATTAAAATCTGATCCCTAAAACCATGAAAGTAGTGCAGACATTCTGGTCTGGCAGTAGAGAAAATCTCTTACATGATGCATTTGGTTGGCATGATGCTTCATCTCACATACAGAGTTGGGCTTTATCGTGTCAGCTATTAAGAAAGTTGTATGATGAAGTTGAATTGTATACGGATCAGATCGGATATGATTTCTTAATAAAGCAGCTCAAACTACCTTACACGAATGTTCATGTGGTTTTAGACGACCTTAACACATATGATACTTCTGTTTGGGCGCTATCTAAAATACGTACATATTCGCTTCAAACAACTCCTTTCATTCATGTCGATGGCGACGTTTTTTTATGGAAGAGATTTCCCGAAGAGCTATTAGAAGCTCAACTTGTTGTTCAAAATCGTGAAATTGAAAATGGATATTTTGAATCTTCATGGAAAACCCTAGAATCCAAGCTCAATTTCATCCCTGAAGAGATTTTGATGCACCGACAAAAAGAAAGCGCAGTCAATGTCCACAATTTTGGCATCTTTGGAGGAAAAGACTTAGACTTTGTAAAAGACTATGCTACAAAAGTCTTTGAGTTCGTTGATAAAAACTTGGATGTTCTAGATTCAATTAAAGAGTTCAACTTTAACATCTTTTTTGAGCAGTATCTATTTTATTGCATGGCTCATAACAAAGAAGTATCAAGTTATTTTGATCGAGATTTCATTCCTGATCAATACAAAGGACTGGCAAGTTTTGAAGATGTTCCAACGTCCAAACATTACCTACATTTATTGGGAGATTTTAAAACAAACCCACAAGTCTGTTGCAATATGTCTCGTCAACTCTCTGTTGAATTTCCCAAACAGTATCAAATCTGTTTACAACTATTCAATTCTTCCGAACAACAGGTCTTCAGTATTCAAACAAATGAAGATCAACCTTATAGTAATCTTCTCCATTCTTCTTTTTCATCTTTCTACAAATGTGTTCCATTTCAAGAAAAGTTTATTCAATCCAAAAAAATGATGGCATCTTTTCTAAGTGGGCTTCCAAATTCATCAGATTCAAAAATTGAATCCATTCATGACTTAGAGAAACAGATTACTGAAATTAAAAATGAATCTATTGAATTCACCTTTCAATATGAATTAAAAATAGACCAATACTTATCATCACTTAGCGAGTTAAATTTTGCCGAATACTCGAGAGATGAGTATCAGCAGAAAAGAGGTTATTCTGATTTTATTCAGTCACCAGATTATTATCAATTTCAACGAGCGACACCTTATAGAATGATTAAGAAGGTAGTACAATTAGAAGCCACAAATCAGGACCTAATAGAGGTATCAAGACTGATAAGGCCTTCAGAAAAAACTCCTTTTTACAATGAAATTACCATAGATGATCTAGAAGAGACAATTTTAAACGAATCTGAAACGTTTCTTACTATGAATCAACTACTTATTGCTTTGGAAAAATATTTTCATAAGGACGATCTTATGAATAACTATTCCAATTATCAAAGACTTATCTACAACAGCGTGAAAAGATTGACCTATCAAAGGGCGATTCATTTCCAAATTGTAGAAGACAAAATTCTCTCGCGGAGAATAGACACAAACCTTGAGTGTCTCTAAATGATCAAGGGTATTAATAATTCTTTAAATATTTTTAGTATGAAAAATTTAGGAAAAATCAACGATCTTCTTTCAAGAGATGACATGAAAGAAATCCAAGGAGGGTACCCAGGTTGTATTCCAGAAAATGGAACGTGTTGTGCTTCACACCCAACCAATGACTATTGCTGTTCAGGATTTACTTGCTCACCTTCTGGTGGTATTTGGAAGTGCCTGTAAGCTTACTAAATTATAATATGGAATCATATTATAGTATGAGTTAGTAATTAAAAGCAATGAAAACTAGCACTGTCTTATACCAAGATAGTGCTAGTGCACTCACATTAAAATCATTCCCATGAATAAAGAAAGCCAAATCTTCATAGATTATTTAGAATTACAAAACATCAAACTGGACAACAAAGAGTTTGATTTTCAAATAGAAACCCACCCAAACTTCCCTTCTCTATTGGCATTTCATGATGCTTTGAACTTCTTCAATGTTCCGAATGTTGCCGTTAGAATTCCAGATAAAGATCTGAGTCAATTGCCAGTTCACTTTGTTGCCCAAGTGAATGGTCCTGCCGGTTCCGAGTTAGCACTCGTAGAGAAAAAAGAAAATGAACTTGAGGTGACATTTGCAGAAAACAAGAAGTTTATGCTTTCCACTCAAGACTTTAAAATTGCTTGGACTGGTATTGTGTTAGTCGCTGAGAGTGACGAGCACACAATGAAACGCCAATATAGAAAAGACACAGGATATATTATCTTCTCTTTAATAAGTGTCTTTACTTTGCTTCTAGTTTCTGTTCCAGCGGCAATTTTTTCCGCACTCATCTTTACAGGAATCTTCTTCGCAAAAGAAGCTTTGAGTCAAGAGTTGAGTATTGACACCAATTTCTCGTCAAAGTTTTGCAATATCTCTGCACAATCTGATTGTACATCTGTAATTCAATCCGACGATTTCAAACTATTTGGAACCATCGGTTTGAGTGATTTCAGTATTCTCTATTTTGCAGGTCAACTTATTGCATTCTCAGCATTCCTTTTGAGAGGATCAGAAGCAGATTTTTTTCTATTTTCTTTGGTAGTTGCTGTCATTATTGTCCCTATCACTTTAGCTTCCATTTATTATCAATGGAGAGTTGCTAAAAAATGGTGTGTGGTTTGTTTAGCTATCATTTCAGTTTTATATGTCCAGTCAGGATACAGTTTTTGGTACTACCAAACCAATGAACTCAATTTTGATTTTTACAGCGCTTCACTTATTTTATATTTAGTATCTTTCCTTTTGGTTACTGTAGCTTGGCTAACGATCAAACCTTTTTTGAATCGTTTTTTTGAGCTTAAAGATGATCACAAAAAGTTGTTTAAGTTTAAAAGGAATTACTCCATGTTCAAGAGTGAACTTATTGCACAAAAGAGAACAAACTACTCCTCTTTGCCTGCTCATTTTATCATTGGAAATCCCGAAGCTCCTTTGAAATTATCCATTG
>CAZTFN010000331.1:0-3932 GCA_964612905.1 uncultured Flavobacterium sp.
CAATAGTCTTCCCAATTTTTACCTTCACGAGCCGCCCATTCTTTGGTGGCTGAGATGTAACCAATGGGTGCATCAAACCAAACATACAAGACTTTTCCTTCTCCGCCTTCTAAGGGTACTGGGATTCCCCAGTCCAAATCACGAGTCACTGCACGAGGTCTCAATCCAGCGTCCACCCAAGATTTTACTTGTCCGTATACATTCGGTTTCCAATCGTCTTTATGTCCTTCTAAGATCCATTCTCTTAAGAAATCTTCATGTTTGTCTAAAGGTAAAAACCAGTGTTTGGTTCTTTTTAGCGTAGGTGTATTTCCTGTGATGGCCGATTTCGGATTGATCAAATCTGTGGCGTTATGACTGGTTCCACAGTTTTCACATTGATCCCCATAACTCTCTTCATATCCACAGTTAGGGCAAGTGCCAATTACAAATCGGTCCGCCAAAAACTGATCTGCCTGCTCATCATACAATTGCTCGGTGACCTCTTCAATGAATTCACCTTTTTCATACAAATTCACAAAAAATTCTGATGCGGTTTTATGATGAATTTCTGCCGAGGTTCTGGAGTAATTGTCAAAAGAAATTCCAAAGTCTTGAAAAGATTGCTTGATAATTCCATGATATTTATCGATGATCTCTTGTGGAGACACGCCATCTTTCTTTGCTCTCATTGGAATGGCAACTCCGTGCTCATCACTTCCGCAGATGTAGGCGACATCATTTCCTGTCAATCGTAAATATCGTGCATAAATATCTGCAGGCACATAAACTCCTGCCAAGTGCCCAATATGAATAGGACCATTGGTGTAAGGAAGCGCTGCTGTAATCGTATATCTTTGAGACATAGTGTTCTTTTGAGCGCGTAAAATTACGGATTTTAGATTCTTTTACCTAAGAATAATTGAACGGCTAAAGTGTGAGCTTCCCACGGAAATTCGGTAGATATATTGCCCAGAATACAATCTTCGGTTTGCTGCTTGTTTGACATTGATGGTATGTGTTCCAGCGAACAGAATTTCGTTCTTTAAGGTGGCTACTTCCTGACCTAAAATATTGAAGAGCTTTACGACAGTATGCTGTGTGTTTACGTTTGAAATTCTAATGGAAACCTGATCTTGATCGTACAAGGGTGTATGTGAAAATGTAGATTGAATACTCACTGGATCAACACTCAACGAGCTACAGGTGAAACCTAAGTCGATGAGATCATAGTTTTGTCCAAGCAAGGCCTGACTCACCGTATTTCCGTCAATACACAGCCATTCTTGCATGACTGTAGCATAGATTCGACGGAAATCAATATTATAATTCAAAGCTCCAATATCATCTAATGCATTTAAGTCTGGATGCGTCCCAACAAAACCGTTGTCATCTATGGCAGGTCCAAAGAATAAAATAGGCGCTGCAGCACCGTGATCGGTTCCTTGAGATCCATTTTCAAAAGCTCTCCTTCCAAACTCACTGAAGGTCATTCCTAATACGTTTTGATCATGACCGGTAAGGCCTAAATCATCAAAGAAGAGTTTTACCGAACTAGAAAGACTGTTCAACAAGTTTTGATGATCCTGTGCTTGATTGGCATGTGTGTCAAATCCATCCAGCGTTACCATGTAAACTTTGGTCCCCAGATTTCCTTTGATCATTCGAGCAACAATAGCCAATTGCTGACCTAATTCGTCATCGTTATAGTTGACTCCATTGCTTGAATTGGAATAAGCTTCATGAATCACTCCAGCGTAGTTATAGGTAGTATTGGTGGTTCCTCGCATGAATTGCAATTGATCTCCATAGGTACAATCGGGAAGATTGGTCATGTCATGGACAATTCCACTTTCAGCAATGGCTTCCAATTGGTCTGGATTCGCCACAGAGAATGCGTAGTTGTTAATGCTTCCGTCGAAGATTAAATTTCCAATACTTCCAATTTGTACGGCAGGTGGAATCTCAGGTGGATTCACCAAATAATCGGGGTACAATTCTTCAAAATGTCGTCCCCACCAACCTGTTTGGGTATCATCACCAGCATCCGTAGAGGCCCAAATATCAGAACCTGAGAAATGTGATAAGCTTGAGTTTTCATACCCAACTCCGTGCACAACTTTCATGGCTCCATCGCCCCACATAGATTGTAAATCACTCATGAAACTAGGCAATCCAAAATCTGATGATAGATTGTAAAGACTGGATTGATCGAGTTTAAGTGTAGGTCTTAAATTGGCATATCGATCGTAATCGTAGATGGGAACTATGGTGTTCAAGCCATCGTTTCCTCCTTTTAATCGAATCAATACTAGAATTCGATCACTATCACTATTTGCCAAGGCTGTTGCCAAAGGAGAAGGCCTAGATGCTGAAACACTTTTACTTCCTAGCAATATAGAGCCACCTCCGACCAAACCTAAAGCTTGCAAGAAAGAACGTCTGCTCCATTGCTTGTGCTCTTGGTTGTGAATGTCTTCTTTTAACTTTTTATATCCTGACTGATGATCGCACATAACTCTTATTTTAATTGAAATTCAGGAATCTTCGTAATATGTAATAGCAATAAAACCACTTGGTAAGGTGCCTGGTCCCAGTTTAAGTTCCAACTTCCATCTTCGTAGTAGTTTTCAGGGATTTCAGCTTTAAAAACATCGGTAGCCACCGTATAGTCACTTGCGGTATGCAGTTCATTTGGAGCAAAACGATCAATGATACTTTTTGTGATCAATGAAGGATCATTGCTGTAATCACTGGTTTCGATTGCAAAATCTCTTAGTTTCTCTCGATCATTGTTCCACACATACCAGATAAAATTTTCCAATGCGGTCCATCGACCTCCCAACGTGCTTGAGTTGATCCAATCACGATCTCCTTGCCACCCAGCAACATCTACTGGATTGAATAGTTCTTGTCCTGCGAGAACATTGTAATAAAATACAGTACCCATATCTTCTTCATTAATCGTAAACCTCGTGGTGAGGAGAAAATTGAACGTCAGATCATATGGACTTTTAATAATGGTTCCGATGGCTTCATCTGCAAAAAAATGTTCGCTTTTAAACAGCCTTGTCAAGAGATTCGCAATATTAAAATCGGTTTCAAAAGTAGATGCTAAGTCATCGATGATGGCTTCATTCACTTCAGGGCTCACAAAATACTTGTAGATTTTAGTACAAATGAATTTCGCAATCAAAGAACCTTTTTGGTCGAATAGAATGTCAATCACATCGTCATAATCCCAGTTGCCTACTTGCCCAAAGATTTCTTTATCAGAACTATCAAAAGTGGTTGCCACAAAGTAGATGCTGTCGCAGAAGTCATCCCAATGATTGTATCCTGTCAAGGCTCTTGAGGTTTCTACAATGTCTTGCTGCGTGTATCCATTATCTACACCCAAGGTAAAAAGTTCGTAGAGTTCTCGAGCATAATTTTCATTGGGTTCTGCCGAGGTATTTTCAAAGCCATTCAAATAAATGAGCATGGCTTCATTCAATCCTATTTCTCGTACAAATTGTTTGAAGTCTCCCAAACAATAGGTTTGCAATAGGTTGTAATATCTGTAGAGGTAATTGGAGCAATAATAGGTCGCTAACTCGGTCACAAAATGGTTGTGCCAAAAAAGCGTCAATCGACCCCTCAATCCGTCATTCATTAAATCGTTCATGGCTTGTAACCGCCATTCGTTGTGATTGTTTTGAGTTTCTTCGTCAAAATCCAATCCGTTACCAATGTAATATGCATAGGTGTGATTGGCCCAAGATGGAGCAGTAGTTGTGGGTAAATTGATTGCATCATTCATGATACCATCAATAAAATCTTCTGGAGTCATGGCCAGAGCAGCATTGATGTCATCCATATTTGCACCACCGTCAAGCAGAAGGGCTGTTTGACGGTGGTGCATACTTGTTTCTGGTGGAAACTTGCATGGATGTGCGGCAGGTTAAAGCAGC
>CAZTFN010000332.1:0-3932 GCA_964612905.1 uncultured Flavobacterium sp.
TTCTTTTGCCTTATTACACCCGGATGGTTCGGGTGTGAAAATGACAGCTTATTTCTTACTTCCTGATGATATTCGATTGAATTTCGGACCTTTCAATAATACGAAAGTCTATTTCAATGAGCAGGCAGCAAGTTATATTCCTGTTCCAACCGCCGATTTATTAACACCTTATCTGTACCCTTCAGAAGACTTGTTTCCTGAGCGTGTTACCCCAGACATATATCTTAACAAGAGTAATGCACAATTAATGAGTGAGTTTGGAACTTCTATGGGAGGTGTAATTACACCATCAACGAATACCACTCACCCAATGATTACAGGAGGAACCATCGATGCTAGTACTTTAAGTATAGAGGATGATACGTACAAACCTGAAATTGTGTTGTACCCGAATCCAGCAGCTGATCTTTTGAAGATTAAATCCACGTCAAATATTTCCATAGTTCAAATATTTGATCTCCATGGACGAATGATTAAGGTAATGAACTCTCAGAGTTCAATCAAGGAGGTAGATGTGTCACGACTCTCTACTGGAGTATACATTGTTCGATTAGGAGATCAAAACAAAACTTTTCTGGGGAGTTATAAAATGCTTAAGAAATGAGTAACCAAACGGCACAAAAATGAAAAAATACACTAGCCGTTTTTTAACGCTTGACGAGGTGCCTTTCATCGACGGATTTGAACCATTTAAAGCAACAAACTGAATTACCGTCTTTTTCCCCTGTCCTGATATAGTTTTGAAAATTACTTTTACCATCAAGTAACAAAGAACCCATATTCGGAGTCTTTACAAATAGATACTACCCAAACTTGGTGGTAGCATGAATAAGATCAGCCGATATATTTGTTTAGAAACAATAACATCATGAGACAATTAGAATTTAGTAACAAGGAAAAAGAGGTCATTTCTGCGCTGAGCAACCAGCATTTAACGTCTTTAGAAATCTTAAACAAAGCAGAGAAAGTTCCACACATTTTAAAATTATATACCATTCTCGACAAGTTACGTAGCAAAGGAGTTGTGAATAGCTATATCAAAGAAGGTGTAAAATTTCACTATGCAGCTTAGTCATTGATTATCCGTTCAGATTGGCTACATTTGGTCTGAATGACTGGTAATCAAGAAACATTTCTAGATGGATTTATCTCAGCGATAATCCTAATGGCAAGTTTGCATGGATTGCTGCTGGCATTAATTCTTTTATTCAACAAACGATTCAAATCAAAATCCAATAAGTATTTAGCTTTTGCCATTCTTGCATCATCTGTAATTCTATGTTTGGAAATCGTATATTACTTCGATATCGAAGACCGTCTTCCTGAAGTTATTCAATATACACCCTTGTATTGGAGAGCAGCTATTCCCGTATTTACTTTTTATTTCATTCAGTTTTTAATTGACCCTAAACACAACCTAACAAAGGTTGAGAAACTTGGTTTTGCCCTGATTTCAATGGAAATTTTTACCGAGTTGATGTACATTCCCGTCAATATTTTTGCTTCTAATGATGCAGGTATCGAGTTTGGTGAAGACATTTTGGTGACTATTGAACAATTTATTGGATTGGTAGCTTGTTTCTGGTTTTACATCTTGGCAATGAAAAAGGTAAAGGCATATCAGCAGTATCTTTATAGCCATTATTCTACTACTACAGGTAGAAGTTTATCTTGGTTGCAATCCTTTCTTTGGATGAACTTGATTCTTTCCGTGATTTGGTTGACGAGTTATGTTTCAGATTTTCTAGGTTTTTACGATGCTTCTGAATTCGCATATTTCTTAGTAACGATTGGACTCGCCATTTTCTCTTTCTTCATAGGCTACTTTTTAATCTTACAATATAATTGGTTCCAAGTAGTTCCAATGGAAATAGATGTCGAAGAAGAAACTCAAAAGAACAAGCTTTCCTCAAAAACCGATTCCTATTATGATCATTTGATGAAATTGATGCAAGAGGAAAAATTATATGTAGATGTGGAGCTCACACTTCAAAATCTGGCAGAGCGATTGGGAATTAGCCCAGGATATTTGTCACGAATCATCAACGAAAAAGAGCATAAGAACTTCTTTGAATTTGTAAACGCATATAGAATTCAAGATGTAAAGGAAAAGTTAGTGAATGAGGAGTATGGGCACTACAGTATTTTAGGGATTGCCTTGGAATCTGGTTTCAAAAGTAAGTCCACTTTTAACACAGTCTTTAAAAAGCTAACAGGACAAACTCCATCTGCATACCAGAAGCAATTTTCTGTATAAATAAGTACGAATACTTCCAAATTATGGAATGCTGAACCCTCGTTTTATAAAGTTGATTCATCTTTGCATCAACAAAATATGAGTAAAGCAAAAACGAATAAAATTTAGAAGATGAATAGAAAAGATTTTTTAAAAGTATGTGGATTGTTAGGATTATCCATTCCATTACAAGGAGTCATGTCGGCATGTTCCATGGGAGATGACGATCCTGTAGTTTCTGGAGAATTTTCAGGAAAAGTATTGATCATTGGAGCAGGAGCAGCTGGCATGGCAGCGGGGTATTTACTAGCACAAAACGGAACCGAATTTGAAATATTAGAGGCATCTGGAACACATGGAGGTCGTATGAAAAGATCTGCTACGTTTGTTGATTTTCCAGTTCCCTTGGGAGCAGAATGGTTGCATACTTCGACAGGAGAATTCACAAGTATTGTGAATGATTCTAGCGTAAATATTAATACACAAACTGTTGGATATACCAATCAAGATACCATGGGGTTTTATGATAATGGGAGTTACTCAGTAGGTCCTTTGGATGACCCAGGAATTGACAGAAAGTTTATCAATTCTACATGGTTTGATTTCTTTGACACCTATGTTGCACCGAGTGTGTTATCAAACACAAGATTCAATACAGTGGTAAGTACAATCAATTACTCGGGAGATAAAGTCATTGTGACGGATAGCAACAATCAAACCTATGAAGCAGACAAGCTCATTTTTACGGCTCCCTTAAAAATGTTACAATTGGGTACCATTAGTTTTACACCATCACTTCCTTCTAATAAACAAAATGCTATTCAGAATGCTACGGTGTGGGGTGGGTTCAAGGCATTCTTCGAATTCTCAGCAAATTTTTACCCCACATTTTTAGGATTTCCAGATAGTGAAACATCTGCTGGACAACGATTGTATTACGATGCTTCTTACGGACAGAATTCCAATAGACATGTGCTTGGATTGTTTTCTGTAGGACAGCAAGCTGAGCAGTATCAGAATTTATCAGGTAATGCGCAACGTGATTATATATTGAACGAATTGGATCAAGTTTTTAACGGAGCGGCTACTGCGAATTATGTGAATCATATCGTTCAGAACTGGAATGCTGAACCACATATTCAAGCCGCTTATCTAGCCGATGTGAATTCTTCCAGTACATCAACAACCTTATCTACACCTATAGATAACAAAGTGTTCTTTGCAGGTGAGGCGTATAGCTCTTTTGATGATTGGGGGTCCGTTCACGTGGCCTCTAGAGCAGCAAGAGACGCGGTACGCGCTATTGTTTCATAATCAAAAACCCCTAGAAATAAGAACCCTGACGATGTCTGTCAGGGTTTTTTTATGCCTGAAGGTAGGGTTTTTTCAAAGCTTCCTGTTTCTATATCAAACACCGATAAGAAACCTAAATAGAAACGATATGAAGACCCGATTTTTGAGCAAATGGATATCAGTAATTATCATCATCTCTGTTGCATTTTATGGATGTAGTTCTCAAGATGAAGATCTCGAACTTCTCGCAGATCCAATTGATAACACAGGAGGAGATGATAGTAATGGAGGAGGAAATGGCGATGGTTCTACAGGAGGTGGCACGCAAGGAACTCAGGGTGAAATTACACTGTACAGTGTTGCTGGAGCAGCAATTAGTAAGATAAGAGATTACCAAGTATCA
>CAZTFN010000333.1:0-2412 GCA_964612905.1 uncultured Flavobacterium sp.
CTTCTTTAGAAATCATTTCGGCACCTTTAGAAACCAAATAGTCCTCGAACTTTTGCACTGTTTCCTTTATCTGTGTATCAGATAAAACGGGATTCAAAATGAAAACAGTTTCGTAATGATTCATAATTGTTATTAATTAATGTTTATTAATCGCCTTGCCTGTTTGGCTAAGCGGGTGCAAATATAATTATTTTATTTCTTTCAACAAGAGATATTTTCTTAGATTTTAGAGTGTTAAAGATCACGAGGAAAGGTTGTTTCCGTATAACAAAAGACTTCTTATCCATTCGAATAAGAAGTCTTGAACTATTTAATCTTTTCTTCAGATTGCTAGAAACTTACAAATCGAAAGCTTCACTAATTTCTTTGTAAACAATCTCACCGTTGATAATATTCAACCCTTTGGATAAAGATGGGTCTCTGTCACAAGCTTCTTTCCATCCCAAATCAGCCAATTTTAGCACATAAGACAAAGTAACATTGGTCAATGCAATTGTTGACGTATAAGGAACCGCTCCTGGCATATTTGCAACGCAATAGTGTACTACATCATCAATAATGTATGTCGGATCTTCATGTGTGGTGGGTTTTGTCGTTTCAATACAACCTCCTTGATCTACTGCAACATCTACAATTACTGTTCCTGGTCGCATTGTGCTAATCATTTCTCTAGTGATCAATTTTGGTGCTTTTGCTCCTTTGATCAGAACTCCTCCAATAATTAAGTCATGATCTTTTATCTTCTGACGAATGCTGTATTCACTAGAAAAGTCGGTGACTACATGACTGGGTAATACATCATTTACATAGCGTAATCGTTTCATATTGATGTCCATAATGGTCACATGAGCTCCCAATCCCGCAGCCATTTTCGCCGCTTGAACTCCTACCACTCCAGCTCCCAGAATCAATACTTTCCCTGGGGAAACTCCCGGAACTCCACCCAATAAAACTCCTCTACCTTTAATTGGTTTTTCCAAATACTTCGCTCCCTGTTGAATGGCCATTCTTCCTGCAACTTCAGACATAGGGGTTAATAAAGGTAATGTTCCCTCTTCATCTTCTACAGTTTCATACGCGATACAAATCGCATTGCTTTTGATCATTGCTTTGGTCAAGGCTTCGCTGGATGCAAAATGGAAATAGGTGAACACAATTTGATTGGGTTTGATAAGGTCATATTCAACCTGAATAGGTTCCTTTACCTTCACGATCATTTCGGCAACCTCATAGACCTCCTCAATAGTTTTTAAAATGCTAGCACCAACATCTTCATAATCCTGATTTGAGAATCCACTTCCTACTCCAGCCGTGTCCTGAACATAGACCTCATGTCCACGTTTTACGAGTTCAAAAACCCCTGCAGGAGTCATTCCTACTCGACTTTCGTTGTTCTTTATTTCTTTCGGTACTCCGATCTTCATAATGCAAATAATTAGTTGTGATTTTGCGATGAAAATACAATGTTTCATCAATAAAAAATTTAGATGAATCGAATACTTTTTCCTCACTTATTAACAAAAAAACCACTTAATTCTTTGATTAAGTGGTTTTTCAATATTGTAAAAGTTAACGGTGATTAGTTGCTCACTGCTTTTACTGTATACCCTGCTTTTCTTAAAAGATTGATGACTCCATTCTCACCAGGTAAATGACCAGCTCCTACTCCAAAAAAGGTTGGTTTTTCCTTGGCGTATTTAGAAATTTCAGGAATCCAGTTTTTGTTTCTGGTATCAAACATTTGTTCTTGATATTTGATCATCACATTTTCTTTATCTTCATTCATGAAATCAAACATCTCTGTAATCTTCTCTTGATTGTATATAGCAATGAGTTTTGCAATGTCTGATTTACTTTTGGCTAAATTATCTTTGGCACTTTTTGCCAACTCTTTTGCTTGATCTTCATAGGGAATCAAATCAAACATCTTTAACTGATACTCGATGGTTTCTAAGCCTTTAACCTCCTCGTCTTGAGCCTTTGATATTTTCACCAATTCTGCTTCAAAAGATTGAGCTGGGCAGTCCAACATACTAGGAATCAACATAGAGTTCAACATCATTGGCTTTACTCCCTGAAACATTTTTGCAGACATTCCAAGATTTTTGAGGAATAGTGAATCTATATCTGCTAGTTGACTATTGTTTAAAAAATCTTTGAGGGTATGTCCATCTTTCATTCTCATGCCCTGCATCATCTTTACTTGAAGTTGCGGATCATCCATATCAACTTCAAGGACGAGTTGAGCCGTATTATCCAAGGCCCTTTTCACTTTATCACTCAAAGTAGCATCACAGGTTAAATGAATCGTTCCAAACAAGTAAGAAGGTTTTTCAAGTCCATTTCCAGTAATTTCCCACAATAATGAGTTTTCTAGTTCTTGTGCGTGGCTATAAAAAACACCTGTCACAA
>CAZTFN010000333.1:2431-3931 GCA_964612905.1 uncultured Flavobacterium sp.
TTTTTCATGTATACATAGTTTAAATTCATGATACAAATAAAAAAAATCTAATCAAAGAAATCACTACACTTTCGGGTAGAATGATGATTATACATAGAAAAATCCATTCTTTTAACCTAGGTTCGTGCTGAAAGAATGGATTTGTATTTATTTCTTCGAGATCTTAGTCGAGATCAAAGCGAATTCCCATAGAAATATTTCGAATTTCCGTATTCTTGAACAGTGGGTTCAAATCGTACTTGACATAGAGTCCTGTGCTTCTGTAAGCGAAATAGGCACTCAATCCGTAGTGATAAATATTCTGGTTGAAGCTTCCTCGTTGTAATTCTTCTACCCTTGATCCTGATGCATTTCTGTACTCCAAATACTGTCTTGTTCCCATTTTGAATCCAACAAATCCACCTATCCCTAATCGGAAAGAACGATTTCTGTAATCTCTAAACGTTCCGTCATCGTATTCTCGGTCTTTTGAGAAGTCGAATTCCAAGTGAACTGGGAAGGTCATTTGCACATGACGTAATCTACTCTCTGATAAATCGAACTGGAAGTTTTCTAGGTCGGTTTGAGATCCATTCACTACGTGATATTGATTTCCTTCAGGTCGTAGGTTGTTCCATAGGAAAGAGAATCCGTATTTTAAATAGGTTTGAGAGGCCTCTTTTTGCAATCTGTATTTCCAAGTAAATCCAACTTCATAGAATCTCGATCTCCAGAATTGATATGAAGAATCATCTAAGGACGATAGTTTATTATCTACCAAAACATTGTTGGCCCCCATAGCAAAGACAAACTGACTCGTGGTTCTTCGTGTCCAACGTCGTTTCCAACGTCTTTTTCTGCGTGCTTCTCGTTCCCAATGATCTTCGTCGGTAAAGCGCAACTGAAAGGTTCTACTCCCAATAGAGAATGTGCTTTCTTCATAGTATCTATCTTCACCTAAAATCTTTCCATCTACTTTGTCTTGAACCAACTGTTGTAGTTTCTTTTCTTGTGCAGCTACCAATACTTCAATGCGTTGTGCATGATAAATTGCAGCTTCCTTTTTAAGTTCATCAGCTTTCGTTTTTGAAATCTTTCCTTCTTCCAATTGCAGGTTAATTTCTTTCACCTTCATCTTCAAAGAATCCTTTTGCTGATTGGTGATTCGGTCGATTCTTTTCGAAATTCTTTTGACTTCATCTTCAAATGTTTGCGCTTGAATTTGAGCCATAGTTATACTAAACAATACGATTATAAGTAGTATTCTTTTCATCTTTTATATTCTTAAAATCTGGCTATTTACCTTTGTTAAATTCAGTGAGAACATGAGCCTCTTTGCAACTTTGCATCTTTAAGGCTTTGTCACTCACATTAATTGTTTCTGTTTGCAATGGCGGTTGCGACACCTGAAACTCTTTTCTTGATGAATTGATAAAAATTATTCTGGAAACTTTCTTCATTCACATCCTTTTCTACTTCAGCTAGGATAGTATTTGGATCTATTTTTAATTTCGATTTTTG
>CAZTFN010000334.1:0-3925 GCA_964612905.1 uncultured Flavobacterium sp.
GCCTGTGGGCAAGGTGTCAATGTCTAAATACGTTTCAAACCCTAGTTTTTTGTACTTGTTGGAGGTTCCCACAAATTTGGCTTCGTAGATATGACCATCAATATGAACGCTGTAGAAATCATGGAATGTTTTAAAATATTCAATGCGAAGACTATCTTTCTTTTTACGTTCTTTCCTTGAAGGGCCATCACTGAAAAAATTGATGTCTGTGATATATCCAATGTCGTCATTTTCAGGTTTCAATCCAGGGTTGTAGTTCAACAATCTGGATTCCACGCGCTCCTCAAAAACCATGAATACTTTAAGATAAGGGTCTGTTATGACTTTGGAAGGAATAGCAGCAACATCAATGAAATCATTTTCTTTCGTCATCAAATCCTCATAATTCCCATAATTGGCAAAGTTTTTAGATGAATCCAACTTGGCACTTAAATAGTTCGAGTCGTTATAATAATAACTGAAGAGATAGATGATCCCAATATACGTAGGAACCAAAATCCAACTGAGCCTTCTTCCAAATCGATTGTCTAGAAAGTTGTAAACCAACGGACGGTATAAAAAAGATAAGGTAACCCGACTGTAGACTCTATAGATAGGAAAATAGAAAAATGAAGTCCATTTTTTTCGCTTTAAAAAACCTTGAGTAACAAAATCTATAAAAGTGAGCGCAGCTCCAATTAGCGAGAGGATTAATAGCACAGTTCCAGTAACAGAGATAATGCTTCCCCAAGTTCCACCAACATCAGTAGAGATGAAAACAGAAGCGAGTATGAGCAGCAATACAATAAAGGCAAATGCTGCTAAAAAGTAAAAAATAAAGATGAAGGATACCGCAAAAACAATACTACAATAATTCTCTAAAGTAGCGATGTATTTGTCAAAGGAACCAATTTTTCGTTGTAAATACTTGGTGAATTTTGGCGAATATCTTAATTCATCATAGTCAATATCTCCAGAGACATATCTAAGTCCCAATGCTCCAATCCAAAGCCCTCTTAAGACCACATGAATCATGAGGTTTGCAATCAAAATCCAACAGGAGATTAATGCCGCAGACCACATAAATGTATCTACAATTTTGCGGTCATGCTGAGCAACATCCCACTTAATAGACATGGGCTCCAGAGCCGAAAAAAGTCCGAAAATAGCAAAACCAGAAATTAGTAATTCTAACTGCCAACTTTCTTGTTGGAGTCGATCCAATAATTCTTTAAAGGCGGAGTTTTTATGATCTCTACTCATAGTTCGTTTGGTTTGTTAAAGATAAAGACTTTGCTAAAAACAAAAAAGCCAACTAAATTTCCAAACGAATTCAGAAATAAAGTTGACTTTTTAAGTTTGGTCAGAAATTGTTTATTCCTTGTCTAACTTTTTAGTGAGTGTAAACCCAACGAATAAAGCTGCACCGGCCATTAAGAAGATGATTCCAGGATATAAGGCGTCTTCGTAGAAATCAAAGACTTGCTCTAAGATCATTGCGCTTAACACCCCAATACCTATTCCCATCAATAAAACAGCCAAGTTCAGAACAAACACTTTCCAGAATGGTGAGGGATTGTTTCGATCCCCACGCGAAAAGATTTTTGCTTCCATACCTTTCTCTATTAATGCTAATCGTTCTTTGTGTCTAGTGGAGATGAACAAATAAAAAACTCCAAATATCGATCCGAATATGATCGCTAATACTGCTACTTCCATTTTATGATATTTTGCTTGATTAATTTCGTATTTGTTGAGTATGACAGTACATCGAAAAAAAAGGTTACAGAAAAAATGAAAAAAATTTTTGTCATAACTTGTAACCTAGAGAAGCCCAAAACAGTCATTATAACATAATGACCATCAACAACGACCAACTTTATATTGAAAAAGTCTTAAAAGGAGACACAAATTCCTTCGCATTTCTTGTAGATAAATACAAGGATATGGTTTTTTCATTGGCGTTGAAAGTGGTGAAAAATAGGGAAGAAGCTGAGGAAGTATCTCAGGACACATTCATCAAAGCCTTTAAATCTTTACAAAAGTTTAAGGGCGATTCGAAATTTTCTACGTGGTTGTATAAGATTGCTTATAACAATTGTATGGATCGTGTAAAAAGGATTTCGAGAAGTTATAATACGGATGCTATTGATGAAGTTGTTGAAAATAGGATCAAAGCGACAGATGATGTCATGAAGACCATAGAAAGAAAGGAACGAGCTTTGATTATCAAAGAGTGTTTGTTGGAATTGCCAGAAGATGAACGTTCTATTCTTTGGTTTTTTTATTTCGAAGAGCTAAGTTTGAAAGAGATTACGGAGGTGACGGCTTATTCGGAAAACAACGTAAAAGTGAAATTACACAGAGCTAGAAAGAAATTACTAGCCGTTATAGAAAATAAGGTTGAACCTGAAATGATCAATCAATATGGAAGAAAATAAAAACAAGCAATTAGATGCTTTTTTAAAAAAGCAAATTCAAGAGATGCCTTTGGAAAGTCCATCTCAGAATTTTACATCCAACATCATGGATATTTTAAATGATGAACGGGTCTCTGTTAAGATTCAATACAAACCTTTGATCTCAAAGAAGATTTGGCTAGCGGTAGCTGCCGTTATTGTCGCTGTTGTATTCATTCCTTTTCAGAAAAAAGAAGGCGGTTTGTTGGAAAAAGTAACACTCGATTTTTCTTTTTTAGAGAAAGTAATTTTCTCTGGACTTCTTGACGGAGTCAGCGTTTCAACAACTGCATTTTATGGTCTGTTGTTTTTCGCAATGATGATCTTGATTCAAATTACCTATCTCAAAGCATATGTAAATAAGAAGCTTGCTTAAAGCCTATAAGAATGTCATAGAGACAATCTTTCCGTTTTTGACTTCATAGATCGCCACACCATTCACTTTTCTTCCATTAATGGTAACCAGTTCTTCGTCAATGACCTTGCTTCCAGACTCAATACGCTTTACAATCACACAGTTCAAATCTGGTGTATTAGCAAACAAGGCTCCGTAACGTCTTTTCAATTCTTTTTTACCCTCATACCTTAACTTCGCAGGATAGTCATATACTTTTACATCGTCTGAAAAGGTATTGGCAAAAGCATCAATATTTCGATCATTGTAGGCCTCTACTTGTTTTTGAACGACAAACCTTGGAGATTCTTCACCAACAATGGCTATTTTACTTCCGTCAGGGCTGATGGTAATCCTAGAAATATTTTGAATTTCGCTATCGCCAATAGCGGTCATTACGCGCCAATCTTTGTCAGTTTTTGGATTGTAAATAAGGATTTGATTTTTTCTTGCCAAAAGAATACTACCATTGGACATCCAACACATGTCTTCATACTTTCCATTGATATCCACGATTTTTTGAGTTCGTAAGAGTCCAACATCCAAAGATCGAATTTGCCAAGCTCCTTCTTTTTTACTCACATAACTCACCTTGTTGGTATTGGGGATTTTGTGCAAAGAGCGACCGATGTTTTTTTGAATGGTAAGATTGGATTTGTATTGAAGATCACTTGTTACTAGATCCAATGAATTTTTACCGATCACAGCTGAAACCACAATTTTGTTGTTGTACCAAACGGGGTAAGCTACTTTTAAACTTCGAATCAATTCTTTTGATTTCCCAGATTTTAAGTCATAACTATAAAACCTTTGAAGTCCAGAATCGTCCAATCGTACAGCTGATACGTTCTCTGTTCCAGGAATTCGTTGTGGAGAATATTCTCCGCCTTTAGGCGTATAATTCAAAAAGACCTTGGTGCTGTCGTTGATGGTGTATCTAGCGATATCTGTTTGTCCATTTCGGGATGAGGAAAACAAAATAGTATTGTTGTCATAGAAATGGGGTTGACTGTCGTAACCTTTATTGCTTGAGATGTTTTTCTTATTGGTTAAAGAGTATCCGTCATCTTTTTTTGTCAGATCGAATAAATAG
>CAZTFN010000335.1:0-3911 GCA_964612905.1 uncultured Flavobacterium sp.
GAGAATTTTTAAGTCATCCCCATCTCGAAAAATATTGATCGTTCCATTATTTCCGGGTGCATCAAATCCAAAAAGAACTCCATGAATGTTCTGCATGGTTCCTTTCTTGATGTAGTGTTCATGTCTCTTACCACTGCTTGATTCGACCAAAAATAGGTACTCAGATCCATTTTCATCTTCAATCATTTCTTTGTCTGCCCAAGGAAAATAATCTACCAAATCAATAGAGAATAGTTGATCTCTAAAATTGCTGTTTAGTGTCCAATTGTTTTTATTTCTAGCAGAGAGAAGTGTTTCCTTTTTGATTACTTTTTGCTCTTTACCATTGTCTACAATGACATTCACATAGGTGGTCTCAGATAAAAATTTATTGGTCGTTTCCCCTTCATTGATCAACATCAATCCTTCGTATCCAATATATCTAGTAATTCCAGCACCAATCAAAATAAACAAAAAGGCCAAGTGAAATACCAATAGAGGCCATTTTTCTTTACTGATCAATCGATACCTAAAAATATTCCCAACGAAATTAATAACAAAGAATACCATGATAGCTTCAAACCACCAAGCACTGTAAATCAAGGCTTTTGCTGTTTGCGTACCATAGTCATTCTCTATAAAAGTTGCAATTCCCATGGCTGTTGCAAATACGATAAATAGCACAGCCATTAAGCGAGTTGAATACAAAAAACTGAAGATTTTTTTCATTCGAAAAGGCTTTAAAAAAAGGTTACGCAAAGTTACGTATTAAAGGCCACAAAAAGAGCTGATTTTGCGCTTTTATGATACTTCTTTTTTATTTAGAAAGAATACAATGTGAAGGCAGTTAAAGAACCTATTTTTTTTGATTTGGAATTGGTGGTGGGCCCTCTGGTATGATTGCTTTGTACACCACATCTCCTTTACGTTTTACGTATTCTGCATTCACCTTTTTGACCAATTCTGGATTCTCAAATAAATCCAACATGGTCATAGACATCGCTTTGGATGAATAAATCATTCCTTTATGACCTATACTCATTCCGCTACAAGCTACTACGGCCCAAGAATGCCAAGGAGTTCCGAAGGGAGCTGTGGTAACACTTAAGTTGATATTCGGAACATTCCAGCTTACATCACCCACATCGGTTGATCCGCCTCCAGGGTTTTCTTTGGTTTCGGCTAATGGTAGAATTACACTCGCCATTCCTACAGGTTGTTTCTGTGTAGCAATTTGGATTCTTTTGGCAAAGCCTTGTTCATCATCTGTATATTCAATCGGACCCAATAATTCTAGATTTTGCTGCATGATTTTTCCTCCTTCTCGATTTACCAAAACTTCATAGATTCCAGAGATCAAAGAGATTTTATAATCAACATTGGCAAGAATGGCAGCTCCTTTGGCCATTTCTTGCACACGTTCATAGACTGGCATCATTCCTGATCTTTTTGTATCTCTAACACGTACCCAAATTCTAGAGTAATCTGGAACCACATTTACCACTTGTCCACCATCTTGAATGTGATAGTGAATTCTCACTGTGGGTTTGATGTGTTCGCGGTAATAATTAATACCTGAGGCGTATAATTCCAGGGCATCAGATGCGCTTCGTCCGTTCCAAGGATCCATAGCGGCATGTGCTGCTTGACCGAAAAACTCAACTTTAAAGTCAACAAGCGCTAAGGAGCTTTGAACATCAGCAACCGTACCTGCTCCTGGGTGCCAACTGATATTTACATCCACATCGTCCCAGAGTCCAGCATTTACCATCCAGATCTTTCCGAAGTATTTTTCTTCTGAAGGTGTTCCAAAAAACTTTACCGTTCCTTTGATTTTTCCAGCTTCTATCAATTCTTTGATGGCAATAGCTGCTCCTAAGCTTCCTGCTCCAAATAAATTATGTCCACATCCATGACCGTTTCCACCAGGTACCAACGGATCTTTTGTGGGTTTGGCTTTTTGAGAAATTCCAGGTAGTGCGTCAAATTCTCCTAAGACACTGATTACGGGAGAACCTGATCCATAGGTTGCTACGAAAGCCGTAGGAATTTCCGCAACACCTCGCTCTACTTTGAAGCCTTGTTTTTCGGCATAATCTGCCAAAAGCTCGGATGATTTCGTTTCTTCAAAAGCAGTTTCGGCAGCCTCCCAGATCGCATCACTAATTTTGATCAGTTCGGCTTTGTGTTTTTCAACAGAAGCAATTAAAGCTTTTTTATTTTTAGAAAGTTTTTTCTTTTGAGCATTAATAGGGATCAATAGCCCCAAGAAAAACAAAGAAAGGATTAATTTTTTCATAAAATCGAAGATTATTTGATTCAAATGTAACAAGTTACACTTCATTAATACAAATTACTAGTATATTTAGTCAAACATAAATTTATTAAAACGATTCAATTATGAAAAAAATCGCAAGTCTGCTTGTCCTCGCGTTCTTAGGATTTTACGCGCAGGCTCAGGTGACTCAAACTGCTAGTGTTGAGGGTATCACCGAGTATGAATTAGAAAATGGTCTGAAAGTATTATTATTTCCAGACAACTCTTCACAAACCATTACTGTAAATATTACCTATAAAGTAGGCTCTAGACATGAGGGGTACGGAGAGAAAGGTATGGCTCACTTATTAGAGCATATGGTATTTAAAGGAACACCGAATCACCCAGACATTCCTAAAGAATTGAGTGCTCATGGTGCTCGTCCTAATGGAACTACTTGGTATGATAGAACCAACTATTTCGAGACCTTCAATGCCACAGATGAGAATTTAGATTGGGCCTTGGACCTTGAGGCAGATCGAATGGTAAATTCGTTCATCGCCAAGAAAGATTTGGAATCGGAATTCTCTGTTGTGAGAAACGAATTTGAATCAGGAGAAAATTCACCTGTTGGGGTATTGATGCAAAAAGTAATCAGTGCCTCTTTTTTATGGCATAACTATGGGAAATCAACTATCGGAAACCGTTCAGATATCGAAAGAGTACCCATTGAAAACCTACAAGCTTTCTACAAGAAGTTCTACAGACCAGACAATGCTGTGTTGATGGTTACGGGTAAATTTGAAACAGATAAGACGTTGGCTCTTATTGAAAAGAAGTTTGCTGATATCAAAAATCCAGATATTCCTATTCGTGACATTCCAACGATTGAGCCTCCTCAAGATGGTGAAAAGAGAGTGACATTAAGTAGAGTAGGAGACTTACAAGTTTTATCAACCTTGTATCATACGCCTGCTGGATCTGATGAAGATTTTTCTGCCTTAGCAGTTGTAGAGAATGTATTGACAAGTCAGCCTTCGGGTAGATTGTATAAAGCATTAGTGGATGGAAAGAAAGCATCCAGTCTTTGGTCTTTTTCTCCATTTACGAAAGAACCATCGTTTATGTATTTCAATGTAGATGTTCCTTCAGATAAGTCCTTAATGGACGCTGAAAAAACAATGTTAGCAGTATTTGATGGTTTGGCAGAGAACCCTATTACCGAAGAAGAATTGAAAAGAGCCAAAGCTAATTTGATGAAGCAAATGGATCAAATCAATCGTAACTCATCTTATTTAGGAACCTATATGAGTGAGTTTATTGGAGCTGGAGATTGGAGATTGTCATTCATACACAGAGACAGAGTAGAAGCAATGACTTTAGACAAAGTAAATGCGGCACTCAAAAAATACTTTATTAAAACAAACAGAACTGTCGGTAATTTTATTCCAACAAAATCTCCTGAAAGAGTGGCGATTCCTCATGCCATGGGAGTAGACCTTTTAGTGAAGGGTTATAGAGGGAGGAAAGGTTTTGATGCAGGTGAGGCGTTTGATGTTTCTTATGACAATATTCAAAATAGACTAAGTTCAGGAAAACTTGGATCAACCAACATCGACTATGGATTTATCAAAAAAAACAATCGTGGAAAGACCGTGATCTTATCGTTTGCCTT
>CAZTFN010000336.1:0-3907 GCA_964612905.1 uncultured Flavobacterium sp.
TTTCTTTTTAAACTTAAAAGCCTTGTATTTTTTACAAGGCTTTTTTTATGCCTTACATTTGCATTCATGAACTACCAACACACCTATCTTCTCAATATCCGATACTTTGGGTTTAGATTGCATGGCTGGCAAAAACAACCCAATTTGAAAACGGTTCACCTCTTCGTTGATAAAACATTGAAGTTTGTGCTTGGATCAGTTCGATCTAAAACGGTAGGAGTAGGAAGAACAGATGCAAAAGTGTCTGCAATGAATTATCCATTGCAACTATTTGTAGATGAGCTACTTGATGTTGATTCATTCGTGGAATCTTTCAATAAAAATTCACCTTCAGACCTTCAGCTTCTACAAGTCAGAAAGATCCAAGACACTTCCTTCAATATTATTCAGCATGAAAAAGTAAAAGAATACCACTACTACTTTTCCAACGAAGGAAAGAATCATCCTTTCTGCGCAGCTTTCATTACTGGTTATTCCAATTTGGATATCGATTTAATGAGACAAGGAGCAAAGCTATTCGAAGGAACTCATTACTTTGGTTCGTATTGTTCAAAACCGAGCAAAGAAACCAAACTCACAAGAACTATCGATTCTTGCGAGATTGTAGTGAACAATGTCCATCATGCGAGTTTTTTTCCTGAAAAGAGTTACATATTCAAAGTAAGAGGCAAAGGATTTTTGAGATATCAAGTTCGATTGATGATGGGAACCTTAGTTGAGTTGGGCTTGGGTCAAAAATCATTACAAGAGATTCAAGAATCACTAATCGAGAAAGAAGAAAGGATTCCTGTAGGTGTTATAGCTCCTGGATCTGGACTGCAATTGCATTCTGTTGAGTTTAAAAATTTAGAAGACTTTCTCGTTTAAGTAAATACTATACCGCAACGCATAAAATATTCGAAAAAATATTCGTTATAGTTTATATTTCCCGTTCTTTGTTCGGATTTTATGAAAGCAGTACGAATTAGCCTTTTTTTACTCTTAATTTCTCATGGAATTTCTGCCCAAGTAGGAGGTGAAAGCGTATTTCAATTTTTGAATCTGACTTCATCTTCGAGACAGGTTGCTTTGGGTGGAGAAGTACTAACGCTTATTGATGATGTGAATCAACCAATATGGAATCCTGCTGTAATCAGCCCTGAGTTAGATCGTCAATTGGCTTTAAACTATACAAGTTACTTAGCCGATATTAATATTGGGTCTGCTTCTTACGCTCACGTCATTAGCAGACGGTTTGGAACCATTCATGCAAGTGTGAAGTATTTGAATTACGGTACTTTAATAGAAGCGGATGAGTTTGGAAATGAAACAGGAACGTTTCAGGCCAGTGATATCGCACTTTCGATGGGTTATGCTTTCAACCTGCCATGGACCAATATCTATATGGGATTCAATGCAAAGCTGATCAACTCCACCATCAGTAACTTCACCTCTGTTGGAGTTGCTTCTGATGTTGGAATCATTTACTATAGTCCTTATAAACCCTATACGTTCACGATCGTTGCAAGGAATATGGGAGCTCAAATTCAGTCTTTCGATGGCACTAATGAGCGGTTGCCATTTAAGGTAGCCATAGGTGCTTCTTATAAGTTGAAATACGTCCCATTAAGATGGCATGTTACAATTGATAATTTACAACAATGGAATGTTGCCGTTCCCAATCCATCAAATCAAACTTCCGATCTTGAAGGAAATATTACCGAAGAAAACATCTCTGTTTTCACCAATGCCATTCGACATTTTGTGATTGGAGCAGAATTGTTTCCTGATAGCGCCATTAACCTGAGAGCAGGATATAACTTTCGAAGAGCTGCGGAGTTAAAGTTGCAAAACGCACGCACTTTTAGTGGAATCTCTCTAGGATTCGGAATCAAAATGAATAACTTGCGCTTCAATTATGCGTTCTCACGCTATCATGCTGCAACGAACACGAGTACGTTTAGTTTGCAATTCAATCTAGATAAGAAAAGAAGATGAGTCGGAAAATTACCATTGCCATAGACGGTTATTCATCCACGGGAAAAAGTACGATTGCCAAACAATTGGCCAAAGAATTGGGCTATGTATATGTTGACAGTGGAGCCATGTACAGAGCTATGACTTTGTTTGCTATTCAAAAGAAGTTTTATGTAAGTGGACTTATTGCTACAGAGGAACTTGTTGAGTCTATGCATGCCGCGAAGCTACATTTTAAGTTTAATCCAGAACTTGGTTTTGCTGAAATGTATTTAAACGGTGAGAATGTAGAGTCACAAATTAGAACCATGGAAGTCTCCAATTTAGTGAGTATGGTGGCAGCGATTCCTGAAGTTCGAAGAAAATTGGTTACAATTCAAAAGGAACTCGGAAAAAATAAAGGTGTAGTCATGGACGGTCGTGATATTGGAACCGTTGTCTTTCCTGATGCCGAATTAAAGGTATTCATGACATCCTCTGCAGAAACCAGAGCTCAACGTCGATATGATGAATTGCTTGGTAAAGGTCAAGAGGTAACTTATGATGAAGTCTTGAATAATGTTGTGGAACGCGATCGTATTGATACCACAAGAGATGATTCACCTTTGATCAAAGCAAATGACGCGATTGAAATTGATAATTCGAACTTAACAAAAGAAGAACAGTTTGATAAAATCCTCAAACTAACTCAGGAAACCTTAAGGAATATTTAGGTACTTATGAGTTTGGAGTGAAATCTTCCATTTCGGATGTTCCATCACATAGTCCACAATCAACGGAGTCATTTTATCTCGTTTACTCCATTCAGGTTGTAAAAACAAAGCACAGTCTTCTCCAACCTTAGCCGCGTGTTCCTCTGCAAATTTGAAATCACTTTTATTGTGAATAATCATCTTCAGTTCATCCGCCTTGTCATAAACTTCTTCCAAAGGTAATTTTGTCTTTTTAGGAGACAAGCAGAACCAGTCCCAAGTTCCGGAAAAAGCATAGGCTCCAGAAGTTTCAATATGGGTTTTGAGTCCGTTTTTTTGCAAAGTTTCAGTGATATAATCCATAGACCACATCAAAGGCTCACCGCCAGTGATTACAACAGTGTCCGAATATTTCTTGGCATTTTCAACAATATGCCCTGCATGAGTAGGAGGGTGCAAGTTGGCATTCCAACTTTCTTTCACATCACACCAATGACACCCTACATCGCATCCACCAACACGAATAAAATAGGCGGCCTTGCCAGTATGATATCCTTCACCTTGAATGGTGTAGAACTCTTCCATCAAAGGAAGCATGATACCTTGATTGACTAATTGTTGAACTTCTTCGGTCATTTTATTTCTTTACGGCCACTACCTCAATTTCTATTTTGGCTCCTGCGACTAAATTGGCTGCAAATGTAGTTCTTGCAGGTTTATTATTGGTAAAAAAAGTACGATAAACTTCGTTCATGGCTGAGAAATCATTGATGTCGGCAAGAATCACTGTACATTTTAATACATGATTCATATCCGAACCATTGGCTTCTAATACATCTTTGATGTTGGTTAACACTTGTCTTGTTTCGGCTTGTATCCCTCCTTCAACCATAGCACCTGCTACATGGTCTTTTCCTATTTGTCCTGTTAAGAATAGCAATCCATTGTATTCCGTAGCATCAGAAAACGGAGCACCGTGCCTTGCTTCGTATTGAGATTTGATAAAATCAGGTGTCGGTTTAGGTGATGGATTGGGTTCAATTCCACAAGAAAATAAAAGCGAAACAGTCAGTACTAACAGCGTGATTTTCAAAGATTTCATAAGATGTTGGTTTAGATGACAAAGATAGAGAAGAAATTTGTTTGGTACTTCGCTCTTTCAAGCTTTGTAGTTGTTAGTTGTTCGCTGTTGGCTGTTGGGTGCATTCTCTAAAAATACTTTTATACATTCCTTAACCCTTAACCCTTAACCCTTAACC
>CAZTFN010000337.1:0-3894 GCA_964612905.1 uncultured Flavobacterium sp.
CGTACAGTATGCTTCTTAAAATCTTTGTTTTTGATAAACTTTGCTTCAAAATCTCTGTAATCTTTAGCAGAGACACCGCTTGACACCGCAGCTTTTCGCAAATGATCTAACGTGAGTGTTTCCGTATCTGCATAAGAGAGTAGTTTCTTTAACACCTCAAATGTACGCTCTCGTCCAAACTGAAAATCAAAGGACAACAAAATCAACGGTGCCATATGATAACGATATACATCCGTTACTTCATTAGGCTCTTTAACTTTAGACAATGGAACAAAGGATTTGTCCTTAACAATTCTAAACTTAGACTCAATGACCTTCTTCAAAAACTCCTTTCCTCCTACTTTTTCAGCAAAAGTAATCGACAAATATTCGGGAAAAGCCTCCAACCAAAACCAGAACAAATTTCCAGATTGTACGTTGTTCCCAAAGTAATTATGGGCAAACTCGTGCGCAAAATAACGGTAGGAACCATTGTCAAAAGTCCCATCTTCAGTTAAAATATTTTTGAACATATCTTTTCCCGTAAATGCAAATGCTGGGTAGGTATTAAATCCCCAACCCCCTCTTCTCTGATTGACTGCTTTGTGATTGATCAAATAAATTTTTCCGTCAAAAACGCGATCCAAACTTTTCTCAAGATAATCCTGAACCATGTTCACATTCTGAAACACCATGGCTGCTTTCTCTGATGATATTTGCGAATTGATGATATAATTACCTTTTCTTTCCACAAAATCGAAGTTTCCTGTAAATAAGAATAGTGGAACCGCTTTTTTCGACTCGAAAGATGCTTTCTGTGCTTTCTTTGGAGCACTTCCGTTCAGAAAAATAGAGGTCCCTCCAACGAGCTCAACGTCTATAGCATACGTATATTGGTTGATTTTTCGATCGTTCTCTGTATCATAAATCACAGGATACCATTTGGTCTGTTCGGTAGCCCTCAACGTTTCATCATTCAATGCTATAAATCCTTTAAAGTCGAAAAGATTATACGAATCTGTATATTTTGGAAAAGCTCCTATATAATTGACCTGAAGGGTCTGTGGTAATGGCATTAGTTTTCTATTGTCCCCTATCAGTAGATACTCTAGAGCTTCTCCCTTCATATTACCATCGTAAAACCCATGATATCCAATAGGTTTCCCTTCAACATCTCTAAAGTGCTTTATGTTCATTCCTTTGTTCAGTAGGATCGTGTATTTTTCCAAAGACTCTAGGTTACTTAATGTAAAATCACATTGCACAAGACCGGTATTCATATCAATGAAGACCTTCCCCGAAATGTGTGGAGTATTCTGGGCAGCACTAAAAAAAGGCAGCAAGAGAAGACTCAAAAGTAAAAGAGTCGAATAATAATTTTTCATGGTTGAGTGATTGTTGATATTCTTAAGACCTCAAAAAATAAAAAAGGTAACATTCAACCATTGAGTAAATTTTAAACTCCTGTTATTTTAGAAAGTCTTGCTGATAAGTACGTCTTGATTGAGTACTGAAAACCTATTCAGTGTTTGTGGCGGTTTGTTTTATAGTCTAATTTTCAATTTTAGCGGTAATCCAACAAGCGATATAAAACAATATGTTTATTGAAAAAAATATTAAGAGAAAGTAAAAGAAATCAAACTTTATATTATAAAAATATCTAATAAAATAGGCAACAAAAATAAGCGCACTAAGTAAAATTGTCTGAAAGATTAATGTTGTAACATAAAAATTAGTTGGATCTAATTTTTCAATAATTTCTGTTTGTCTGCGAAATCTAAAAATAAGACGCCAAGAATTATGCATTGTATAAGACCCAGAAGTAGTTAATCCAAAAGAAAATACGGCTAGTGTAAGAACAGAGTTATTAGCAAAAAATAATGGATGAAATAAGTATAAGGCTATATACCAAAATGGCATCAATAAACACCATATTAATACTCCTTTGAGGTCTTTATGTAATTCATTTACATTTCCTAAGTTGAACATGCTTCTTCTTTTTCTTTTACTTCAAATTTAAAAATACAATAATTCCTATTATTTTTTTGCGGTAAACCTCATTGGATTACCTTCGGTGATCCCAAAAGGGAAACTCGGGCAAACGAAAACCCGCATAAACAAAGTGCCTGCAATCCGAAGCCTTGGCGTAGGAAGGAAAACTCATGCCATCGGCATGATGTTTCTTATTTTAAAGAAAACCCCTTAAAGCGAGCTTTGGGATTTTCTTTAAAATAAGAAACCGCTCCTATTTGGAGCGGTTTTCCGTTTGCAGTGAGGAAGGGATTCGAACCCTCGATACCCTTTTGAGGTATACACACTTTCCAGGCGTGCGCCTTCGACCACTCGGCCACCTCACTATAAATACAAGTCAATCAGCCCTTCTGGCGTCTCTACATGTACTTCTTTATTTTCTCTGTCCACCTTCTTAATAAAATCATCAATCAGCGGAATGAAGATCTCTTTGTCTTCTCGCCCGCCTGACGTCGAGGCAGGTTCAATCTCAAACAAAGGTTGGGCAGCTTTATCATTGATATTCGTAATCACTCCTACTTCACCATGATTTGCATCAATCACCTTGAAACCAATTACCTCATGAAAGTAAAACTTGTTTCCTTCCAACTTCGGCAACAAAGCCAACGGTAAATAGATTCCCGATCTTACAATGGCATCTGCGTCGTCTTCAGAATTTACGTCTTCAAACTTCACACGAAGCATTGTCCCTTTGCTCAATGAACTTTTTTCAATGAAAAATGGAACCAGATTGTTGCCTAAATCAACAAAGACCGATTCCATATTTCCATACAGCTCAGGTTCGTCTGTGTCTAACTTGATCACAACTTCCCCCTTAAAACTGTGTTTTTTAACGATTTTGCCTAAATAAAAACACTCTTCTTTACGCATCCTCGTTCAGAAAGACTACTCTGCAGCCTCTTCTTTAGTTTCTTCTTCTGTAGTTTCAGGAGCTTCTGCCTCTGCTACTGGCTCTTCAGCAGCTTCTTCTTCAACTTCTGGCTCAGGTTGCGCTGCAGCGATTCTAGCTTCGTTTACAGCTTTTTCAGCTTCCAAAGCTTTTGCTTTAGCGTCTGCTTGTGCTTTTGCCAATCCTTCTTCTTTTGCAGAAACTTTTCCAGCTTTCTCATCCAACCAAGCTTGGAATTTCTTCTCAGCTTCTTCTTCTGTGAACGCTCCTTTCTTTACACCACCAGCTAAGTGATTCTTCAACATTGCTCCTTTGTAAGACAAGATTGCTCTTGCAGTATCTGTAGGTTGCGCTCCGTTCTGTAACCACTTTACAGATCCGTCTACGTCTAAGTTGATAGTTGCTGGATTCGTGTTAGGATTGTAGGTTCCTAATTTTTCTAAGAAACGACCATCTCTCTTTGCTCTTGAGTCAGCAGCAACGATCCAATAAAATGGCTTTCCTTTTTTACCGTGTCTTTGTAATCTAATTTTTACAGGCATAATGATTAATTTATAAGGTACTCGACCTTGGTTATTAAAATCTTACCATCTCGTGATAAGCGGGTGCAAATGTACAAAATTCTTTTACAAATCAATAGGTATCTAAGTTATTATCAATATTTTTAACCTGAATTAAAATGCTATTTTTACTCAAAATTAAATCATGAGAAAATTACTATCCTATACCTTCATTTTTTGCTGCCTTTTTTTAACAAGTTGCAGCAACAATGATGATGACCCTCAAACGAGCTCAGGTTTACAAGAAGTAACCTCTGAACTTATTTCGTTTGAATATACCCAAGACACAGGAAACAATAGTTCTAGACTTCGCTACAGAGTGCAGTTTACCAACCCTAATTTCCAGATTGTCCAAGGTGTTTACAGAATTACCATCAACATAGACGGTACGGAATCAACCATGGGTTGAAAGAGCGAATCCCAGTACGCTGCAAT
>CAZTFN010000338.1:0-3870 GCA_964612905.1 uncultured Flavobacterium sp.
ATATCAAAACGCATACAATTGCAGACTGGAAAAAGCAACATCCAGATTTGCACAAAAGACCAGCTATTTTTATTATCCAAAAATAACCCTTCTTCGCCAGAGGCTTCATAGGGTTAAGAACACGTTATGCTGAATGGACCTTGAGCTAAGTCGAACATTTAGAGTTTATATTTGACTTTGACGAACTCAATCTGACAATTTAAAACATAAAAAAATCCTCCGAAGCTTTAGCGACGGAGGATTACAACTTTACTTATCAACCTTAAACCTTTGCTAGTCTTTCTGCTTCAATAATTGAAACGTCATAACCTGCAAATTTTTTTATATACAATGCGATGGTAGCGCCGTATGCATCGGACTTGTTATTTTTACCGTTGGTTCTTAAGTATTTCTTGACATTTCCTGCACCACTTAAATGTGCTGCTGCCAAAATTCCAGACTCGGTAATCTTCACTCCGTTGATGACTTTTCCTACACTTCTCTGAATATCTTTTCGTAAGATCCACTTGTTCACTTTACAGTAAGCCATGAACGTTCGTTCTTGTAGCTCAGGATTTTTTAGAAAGGCATCCGTATTGTAAATTCGGAATCGCTCTAAGGTGGTCTTACCAAACTGATATTTGCCTAAATACCCGAGGGTATTGATGGCTCGATACTTTCCTTGAGATTCTTTAAAAGCCAAAGCTTCCTTAAATCCCATAAAGTCATTTTGAAGAAAGGGAATAGAAAATGATTCAGTTGAAGCTTCAACTGGCATCGGTTCTGATACTTCTTCTTTTTCTTCAAAACTTTCTGGTGCTTCAATCGCGTTTACAAACACTAGAAATAGGGCTACTAAAATTAAAAATCGTCTAATAAATATTCGCTTTTCGTTTAGCGGCGCAAATTTACGAATAAAAAATTAATTAACTGGTAGTCAGTGAGTTTGAATTTGTTTAGAAATACAAATAATGGAATTTTATACCACCTTTACTGCGAAATTCTAAGGTTGGAGCAGGAATCTTTATGAAGTTAATAACAGAAAAGACAGATTTGAGAAATTTCGATTTTGTCGGAATTTTTACTAAATCGATATCGAAACTCAAGTAAAATTGACGGTATGGATTTTGGTTAAATTGATTCGTTGGAAGGTTCTCACCGTACAACATTCCTTCCGCTCCATAGCCAAAGGCTACATTCAGCCATTTCGGAAAATTACTCTCTTTGGCAAAAGACCAAATGTTGGCAGAGAGCCAATAGGTTTGACCGTTATAATCTTTAAAAGCTTCTTCTAACAATCCAGATCCTAAAGTTTCGGGTCGAACTTTGGCAAAATCCGTTCGATGGAAAGAGTACTTTAAGGTAATTCGTTGTTCTTGCCATAAGAGTTCTTGACCAATTAACAATCCTGGGCCCGCTGCGTTGGCAGCAAAATCTCCCCATGAAAACCCCCATTCATCGGAAAATCCATCCAAAACTTCCACTGCGGTTGCGAAGGTAAAACCGGCTGTTGCTCCATAGATCAATTGATTTTTTTTGCTGACTCCAGCCCAATCCAAAAGCTCCATTCCCACCAGTCCAACATAATAGGTAGACATGACATGTCCCACTTTGTCCATTTGCAACCATTGGTTGTTGTCATTGGTAAAATGAAATCCAGATCTAGGATAATCTGCATACCACAAACGATCCAAAGCTACCAATGTCAAACCAGCAGCGGTTGTTTCCCCAATGATCAAGGCATTTCTTCGAGATTTGTTTAGGGTGTCTGATTTTACCCAGAAATTCGAAGTTTGTTGTGCAATAGAGGTCGTAGTGATCAAAAGACCAATGAAAAGTATGTAGATGTCAGTTCGAGTAAATTTCAATTTTATTAAAAATTTAAATTTGTATCGAGAACGATTCGTTACGAAAGACTTCTCGATACAATCTTCACTTCGAGTGATCAAGCGAAGTGACAATAATGCGTCTTTATTACCTTCTAATCCCTTGTTGATTCAACCAACGCTGATACTTTCGAGCATTTTTACCGTGCTGTTTCAGAGAACTTGCAAATGCATGATAGCCTAAGTTATCTACATTCACACACATGTACAAATAATCATGTCGCTCGTAATTCAGCACAGCGTCGATTGCGGAAATATCTGGCATGGCAATTAAACTTGGAGGAACGCCTCTATTTAGATAGGTATTGTATGGGGATTTTAATTTTAAGTCTTTTTTCAACACTCTTTTCACCACAAAATCTTGACCGTGAATTTGTTTGAGAATATAGATAATGGTGGGATCTGCTTGCAAAGGCATTCCAATCTTCATGCGATTCAAATACAATCCTGCAACACGAGGTTGCTCCACAGCTTTCGGAGTTTCTTTCATGACAATAGAGGCCAAGGTCATGACTTCGCTTGGAGTCATCTTCAAAACTTTGGCTTTTTTCAATCGGTTTTCGTTCCAAAAACGATTGTATTCTTTGAACATTCGATCTCTGAATTTTTCTGCCGATGTATTCCAGAAAAGTTCGTAAGTATTCGGAATAAAATAGCCCAGCATTTGTGCTTCGCTAATTCCTTTTTCTTTTAGGAAGTCCGTGTTTGTAAATGCCTTTAACAAAGAGGTAGAATCCGCTTCAATTTGTACGGCGATTCTTCCCGCCAAATCTTGTAAGGTATTCTGATTATTAAAAGAAACCTTTACAGGTGTTTGGTTGCCACTTCTTAAGAGGTTGACCAAATCATTATTAGACATGCCTTCCTTGAGCTGGTATTTCCCAGCTTTTACTTTTGAGAATTTTTTCTTGTCAGCCACCCATAAGAAGTCGTCTTCACTGCTCACAAAATCTCTAAGTGAACTCGTAAGATCTTCAAGTTGATCTGTAGATTTGATGTAAATAAATCCAGCTTTGGTGACACTTTCCCCGAACACCTTTTGGTAATAGCTAAATCCGAAAACCCCAGCCACTACAATGACCAGCAAAATAATCCCTAAAAGTATTTTCTTATTCATGAATTAACTGAAATATAAGTTCATTTTTATAGGCTCCATCAACCAGCAACCAATCTTTTTTTTCTCCGGTCAATTGAAAACCGATTTTCTCAAATAATTGAATGCTCTTTGTGTTGTCGGGTGTAATATTGGCGTATAATTGATGCAAATGTAAGACTGAAAAGCAATACTGAACTAGGGTGTTCAAAGCATCTCCTGCATATCCTTTCTGTTGAAAATCGGCGTCAATCAATATGCCAATTCCAGCTCTTTGATGCTGCGGATTAAAATCGAACAAATCAATCATTCCTAATGATTGCTCATTCTCTTTATCTACAATCATCAATCGCAGTTGCTTTGATTCGTAAATGTCTTGATGCGAATTTTCTAAGTACTGTTTCAATAGAAACTTTGAGAAAGGCGTTTGTGTATGACTTACCTCCCAAAACTGAGAATCATTTTCAATTCGATATAGAAACTCCAAATCCTCTGGTTCTAAGGCACGTAATGAAATGTATTTCCCTTGTAAAAGCATTATGAAACCTCTATTGAACCTTGGTAAATAAAATCAGCAGGACCTGTTAGTACAACATTTTTATAAACGCCATCAACCACATTAAAATCCACCGAAAGATTTCCGCCTTCGGCAATTAAGTTTACAGAATTATCCGTTGTTTTTCCAATCTTATGCATGGCAATGGCTGCGGCAGTAACACCTGTTCCACATGCTAATGTTTCATCTTCAACTCCTTTTTCATAGGTCCGAATGCGAAAGGTGTTTGCATCTTTTTGCTCTATAAAATTGATGTTGCTTCCGGGCTCACCATATAGCTCATATCGTAATTTTCTTCCTGTATTGACCACTGGAAAATTCTCAAGATCACTCACCATCTCAACATGATGCACTGT
>CAZTFN010000339.1:0-3850 GCA_964612905.1 uncultured Flavobacterium sp.
TCTGAAGATGAATTCTTTGAATATTTCGGAGAATTCTATATCCAAACTTGAACTCTTTGAAACTACCAACAAAACTATTCTCTTACTATTATTGAAGGAAAAAGTTCAAAGTTATCTGGAAATTTATAGAAAGACTGAAAATCAAAAGTTTCTTGAGTTGTCTATTAAAGAACTTGTGCTTTATGATAACTTAATTAATGTGCTGAATAACAATTTAGAGGAGTCCACAAAGTTGTTTTGGCGGAAAGAAGCTTCGCAGGCCTATTTATATGGAGCCTATGCGGCTCATCTACTTGGAGATTCGGGGAAGGCGTTCATCTTTATGGAAAAAAATAAGGCCTTATTACTGAGCGAAGGAGTTCTCAGGAATACCGAATTTGCCAATTTGCCACGGAAGATCTCGCTTCAAGAGACTACTTACCAAAAGAAAATCTACCAACTAGAAAGTAAACTTGTTAAAGACGAGGACAATACAGTATTACAGGATTCATTATTTATGGCGAAACAACGGTATAACCAATACATCGATTCTTTAAAATCAGTTTATCCTAAGTACTTCGCTCGAAAAACGAATGTTGATCAAATATCGCTGGCAAAGGTTCAGCAAGAGTTGGGTGAAAAAGATGCAATTCTTTCCTATGTTTGGAATGATTTTGACCGAGATACTGAGCTTATTATCGGACTAATTTCAACTAAGGATCAAGCGAAGACTTTTAAGATTCAGAATACTCAGGAAGTTAGAGAGCAGCTCAAATATTATCGAAAACTGATTTCAGAGCCATTCACTACTGAAGAAGAACGTGTGAGTTTTCAAAAGGTAGCACATCAGTTATTTTTCAATTTACTGCCTAATGAGGAGCTTAGAACAATGGCACAGAATAAGAATCTGACGATCATTCCCGATGGAGACCTGCAAAACATTCCTTTTGAATCGCTTATTACTGAAGCAAACTCAAATCAATATTTGATTTTAAATGGAAATGTGAATTATTCCTATTCCTATTCTTTTCTGAAACATAATGAGAAAGTCCAAAGGAAAACGGATGGTCTTTTCATTGGATATTCACCGAGTAATTTTGAAGAACTGTCCTTATCTAATTTGACCAATACTGAGGTAGAGGTTCAAGCGATTAATTCAGAATTGGAGGGTATAATCAGATTGCAAGATTCTGCGACAAAAGAGGATTTTTTGCAGCATAGTGGCAATTCGAAAATTATCCATCTAGCCACTCATGCTGATGTGGGAAACAATCCATGGATTGCATTCTCAGATGAAAAATTAGAGCTTCACGAGCTATATACCTATAGAAATAATGCAGATTTAGTGACCTTAAGTGCCTGTAACACCTCTCTAGGGGAATTGGCCAAAGGAGAAGGTGTGCTCAGTTTGGCAAGAGGATTTTTCTATTCTGGGTCGAAATCGGTAGTATCTTCCTTGTGGGAAGTGAATGACAAATCTACTTCTGAGATTATGACGAGTTTCTACAAGAATTTAAAAGAGGGGCAAACCAAGTCAGAGGCTATTAACAATGCAAAGAGAACTTACTTGTCCTCTCACTCATTATCAGAGCAGTCTCCCTACTATTGGTCGTCTTTTATTTTGATTGGTGATGCAGGAACTATAGATATTTCCTCAAATATGCTCTTGTATTTATTGGCAATCCTTGGAATACTATCATTGATCTCCTTTGTCTTTTATAGGAAGAAAACAAAAAAGCAAGTTTCGTAAGGATATGAAGCTTGCTTTTTGATGTGTTCTGTTCTGAAGTTATTCTTAATCTCTACTGGCTAGAATTTGCATTCCCCAATACAATAGCATCGCTAGTGAACCGAGTGCAGCTACAAGATAAGTTCTAGCAGCCCATTTTAAAGCATCTTTTGAGCCTGCAAATTCCTCTTGACTTACCATGTTTTTATTCTTTAACCATGCCAATGCTCTGTTGCTTGCGTCGTATTCTACGGGCAGTGTGATAAAGCTAAAAACCGTTGCCATGGCCATCATTACGAGACCTATGATTGCAATGTTAAACCCAAGTCCTGTATTGGAAGTGGCTGCCCCTAAAATAATACCACCAATCACCAACCAAGTAGAAAATCGTGATGAAATGCTGACCACAGGAACCAATCGGGTTCTCATAGTTAACCATTGATAGGCTTGTGCATGTTGCACGGCATGCCCTACTTCGTGAGCTGCAACAGCAGCCGCAGCAGCATTGCGTTGATTGTAAACTCCTGCACTTAAATTCACGGTTTTGTTTGTTGGATTGTAATGATCGGTAAGCATTCCTGGAGTAGAGATCACTTTGACATCTCGAATTCCATGGTCCGCTAACATTTTTTCTGCAATTTCTGCTCCGCTCATGCCATTTCTTAATTGTACCTCTGAGTATTTCTTAAACTTTCGTTTGAGCGTATTGCTTACGAGCCAACTGAATAACGCAATGGCTCCAATGATTATATAATATCCTGATATCATCTATACTATTTTAAAATTTTTATTCGATTTTTGTCTGATAAAGATATAGCATAAATTATTCCATTTGGGTTTTTTAGTTCCTGAGACCATTTTCAGGATAAAATTTATGACAAAATGACAAACAAACGCAATATTTTACTGATCTATACTGGAGGGACGATCGGAATGATCAAAGATTATAATTCCAATGCATTAAAGGCCTTCAACTTCTCTCAAATCTTGGAGAACATTCCTGAATTGAATCAGCTCGATTGTCAAATCGAATCGATTTCATTTGATGAACCGATTGACTCATCCAACATGAACAAGGATTATTATATTCAGATTGCTGATACTATTGAATCCCATTATGAAGTCTATGATGGTTTTGTAGTATTAACAGGTTCTGACACCATGTCCTACACTTCTTCTGCGATCAGTTTTATGCTGGAGAACTTGCAAAAACCCGTGGTTTTCACAGGGTCACAATTACCTATTGGATACCTTCGTACAGATGCCAAGGAGAACTTAATTACCTCCATTGAGATTGCCAGTGCTCATGTAAATGATCAACCAATCATTAGTGAGGTTTGTTTGTATTTTGAGTACAAACTATATCGAGCCAATAGAACAACAAAGTTAAGTGCAGAGCAGTTTGAAGCTTTCACGTCTATGAATTACCCACCTTTGGCGGAAAGTGGCGTTTACTTGCAGTTTAATGAAGAATTATTGTTACGATCCAAAGAAGAAAAACTTATTGTTCGGAAAGACTTAATCACGGACATTGCAATATTAAAACTCTTTCCAGGCATCTCACAAAACGTCGTTAAGAGTATTCTCAGCATTCCCGATTTAAAAGGAGTGGTTTTAGAAACCTACGGAGCTGGGAATGCACCAACAGACGATTGGTTCATTAACTTGCTTTCAGAAGCGATACAAAATGATATTCGTATCGTAAATGTAACTCAATGTGCAGGAGGTTCTGTCATGATGGGGCATTATGAAACAAGTACGAAGTTGAAAAGTATCGGAGTTATCGGAGCAAAAGATATGACCACAGAATCTGCCGTGGCAAAGATCATGTATTTATTAGGTATTGGGCTTTCAAAAGAAAAATTTACCCAATATTTTCAAGAGTGCTTGAGAGGTGAAATCTCAAATTAAAGTGGATTATGTTAAATCTTTTTGTTTTTGGGTGTATCGCTCCGAAATACTGAATAAAATTTTTTAAGAAACCAACTATTTTTTGTTACTTGCTGTCCGCAATAAGGGGTAGGACTTTTCTCAGACAAGAAAAAAGGTCCGATTCTTGTTGCTTAGAATTTATATCTTTAACCCGTTAACTATTAAAAATTAATTATAACAACGATGAAAAAAGTAGTAAATGTCCTAACA
>CAZTFN010000340.1:0-3837 GCA_964612905.1 uncultured Flavobacterium sp.
AGGAACTAGATCAGGTTCACCTGGTGATGGTGGAACAACTTGTACCATATGTCATGCCCCAGGAGCTGATTTTGGTGCTTCGGCACTTATTACAACGAATATTCCTGCGGAAGGATATGATGTCGATACAGATTACACGATTACATTAACAGCAACATCTTCGGCACCAGGTCATGGATTTCAATTGACTGCTGAGCGTTTGAGTGATAATGGTAAAATTGGAAATTTCACAGCAGGTTCAGGATCGGTCACTCATGATAGCGGGGCTAGAATTTCTCATTCCAATAGAAATAATGATACTTGGACTTTTACTTGGAGGTCTCCTTCGACTTTGCAAGGACAAGTTCGTTTTTATGCTTCAGTAAATGCAGTAAATAATAACGGAAGCAATGGAGGTGACCAAGTAGTAACCACATCTTCTAACGTGTTAGATGCTTTGAGTACTTCAGATGCCAAATTACTTGCATTTGAAATGTTCCCAAATCCAGCTACAGATATCTTAAATATTCAACTTCCAACTGGAACCACAGAAGCTCAAGTGGGTGTCTTCGATTATACAGGAAGACAAGTGAATTCTAAGAAGGTTACGATCAACGATAATCAATTAGACGTAACAAGTCTAGCTACAGGAATGTATATCATTCGCGTATCGGCTGACGATAAATTAGGAGCACAACGTTTTGTTAAAAGGTAAATACATCCTCAATAAATAAATTTAACCCTGACAGTAATCGTCAGGGTTTTTTTTGTGCCTTTTTTCAATTAAGTTTGTACAAATCTTACGCAAGAATTTATCATGAATTACATATTGTTTGACGGAGAAGTTCGAAATGCATTATTGCCTTTCACCTACACAAGGCCTGTGGCTGATATACGAATAGGAATTTTAACCATCCGTGAGAAATGGGAACGTCGATTGGGATTAACTACAACAACGGTGACCGAAGAATATCTAGAAGAAAAGTACCCGATGGTGGAAATGCCAGAGAATGTTCTGATCAACGCTTCTTTTTTACCCACAAAAAGTCTGGTAGATCAAGTGAAATCCCTTTCTAAGGATCAAGCAATTTTCAAAGGTGAAGAGGTTATTGCGTTTTATACAACTGATACGCAAGAGGAAGTCAATTTTGATACCTACGAGCAAATCGAATTTGAAAAGGAACTTTTGAAAATCAACAATACTTGGGATATTTTTTCATTAAACGGTCAAGCTCTTCAAGAAGATTTTGAATTGCTCACCGATGGTAGAAAATCGCAACCCATCCCAGAGAGTGTTCAATACGTTAACAAAGAGAACATCTTTATAGAAGAAGGAGCTGAGATTTCATTCTCTATTTTGAATGCATCCACTGGACCTATTTACATTGGTAAAGATGCGTCCATAATGGAAGGAAGTATTGTTAGAGGACCTTTTGCCATGTGTGAGAATGCAGTCTTGAAAATAGGAGCAAAAATTTACGGACCTACAACTTTGGGACCATATTGCAAAGTAGGAGGAGAGGTGAACAACTCTGTTCTGTTTGGCTATTCTAGCAAAGGGCATGAAGGTTTCCTAGGGAATTCTGTTCTAGGCGAGTGGTGCAACTTAGGAGCTGATACCAATACTTCAAATTTAAAGAATAACTACGCTGAAGTAAAACTGTGGAGTTATGAAACGGGTAGATTTGCCAAAACAGGATTGCAGTTTTGTGGTTTGATGATGGGTGATCACTCTAAGTGTGGAATCAATACCATGTTCAATACAGGAACAGTAGTTGGTGTGAGTGCTAATATTTACGGTGGTGGTTATCAACGTAATTTTGTACCGTCCTATAGCTGGGGAGGAGCTTCATTTAAAACCTATCAAATGCGGAAGGTAGTTGAAGTGGCCAATGCGGTCATGAAACGTAGGGGTACTTCTTTGTCGGTAGCAGATCAGAATATTCTAGAGGCTGTTTTTGAACTTACCAAAGAATACAGAAACTTTTAATCAATAAAAAACCCTCCAAGACAGATTCAGGAGGGTTTTCATTTTTTGGTTGATAGTTATCTCTTTTAATTTCTGCTTCGTACGCTTCCTGAGCCTACAGATTTTGTGTTGATCTTTGGAGGATTTCCTTTGTAGTAAATACTTCCAGATCCAGCGACAGTAGCATCAATCTCATCTTTTACACTTACACGAATATCTCCTGATCCAGCGATGCTTGCTTTGATTTCATTTACTTGAAGTTCATAAGCTTTGATCGTTCCAGATCCTGCAATTGAGCTTCTCATGTATTCAGCGTTTCCAGACAATTTGATGTTTCCAGAACCTCCGATTGAGCTTTTCAATTTTGACGCGTCTACTTCTAAAGTAATATTCCCAGAACCTCCAAGACTTACATCTAGATCGTTCGTTTTGATGATAGTTTCACTTTTTACGTTTCCTGAACCTCCCAACGAAACTCTATCAATATCTCTGACAGGAACTGTTACCGTTAATTTACGTGTTGTTCTCATGTTGATTCCTTTTTCAACTTTGATCTTCAACGTTCCTCTTGAAACTTCTGTAATAATGTATTCCATTAAGTTTTCTTCACCTTCGATGGTTACTTTTCCTTCTTTTCCTCCTACTAGAATGACGTCGAAGAATCCTCCAACACTCACTCCATCATAGTCTCCAGTGTCTCTCGTAACTGTAGTTACGTTACCGTTTCCTTTTACTCTTTTATTGCCCCACCAACTCTGTGCATCTACACTTAGAGTAAGCATTAGTACAATGGCTGTGATTAATAATTTTCTCATGATTTTTCGGTTTTATAAGTTTTGATTAATTTTCGTAGAATGATACGCTACCATATTCTGATTTGATGATAACTTTTGAATTTGAATCTCCTTTTCCGTAGATACCTTCATAATATTTCTTTGAGTTCTTTACGATACTCTTATAAAGCTCTACATTGCTGTCGCTTCTTTTGAAACCTGCATATTGAAGATCGATTACAAAATCGAAATTGTTTCCAGGTTCAATGCCTATCTTAATTCCTGCATATTCGCTGTTAATGTCTACCAGTTCAAATCCGTTTGCTAAGTTTTTTACGCGAATAGATCCATAGTCTGATCTTAATTTCAGCTTTCTAGTGACGGTTCCAAATCGGAAACCTGTATAGTCTCCAGAGACTGTTGCACTATTCACATTCTCAGCTTCCACACCACCGTAGTCTGCACTACAAGTTAAGTCATCCACATCTCTGAATTTCACAGTGGAGTAGTCGGTGCTTAAATCAACAGTACCAGCTTTATCAATGGTAATTTTTGAGTAATCTACATTGATGTCTCCATCTTTCATAGAATCGATTGAAGAAGAAGAACAATAATCCAAATTCACTGTGGAGTCATTTCCTTTAAGATCTCCTAAAGTCACTTTACCGTAATCACAGTTAATTTCTGCATTTCCTTCTACTTCATCCAATCGGATGCTTCCATAATCGTTGTTGAGTTTAACATTGTTGGTTACCGGCATTTTCACCGTATAGTTGATCTTGTAAGAAATGTTTTTGCTTTTCTTCCAGAACCCCCAATTGCTACTTTTGCTACCAATGTAGGTTCTTGCTTCAACCAAACTTTTTGAGGAATTAAACTCTACTCGTATTTTTTCTAATCGATCTTCAACATCGTCCAAATCGTTTCCTTTTACGGTGATTTTTACATCAATTTCAACAGTGTTTTGATCCCAAGAAGTTACATTAATATCTCCGTATTTGTTGTAGATCTCAAGGGATGCATTGCTGTTAACATCAAATGATTTGTTGCTGTTAACATCAAGGGATGCATTACTGTTAACATCAACAAATCATTTGATGTTAACAGCAATGCATA
>CAZTFN010000341.1:0-3800 GCA_964612905.1 uncultured Flavobacterium sp.
TAAAGGCTAAAGGCTAAAGGCTAAAGGCTAAAGGCTAAAGGCTAAAGGCTAAAGAAATTTCGTAAATAGATTTATTCCTCAATAACTAAATAAGAAATAATTCAATCATCTAATAACTCCTTAATTGAGCTAAGATACTTTAGAATTATTCAAGCTAACAACCTTTGATAAAATGAAGCGGTAGAACACTTCAACTTTAACACCTTACCGCTTTGCCACTATGAGACCTTCAAACTTTGCGGCTCTGAACCTTTGCATCTTTGCACCTCGAACCCCGAGCAAAGCAAGGAGTGACAACCTAAGAATACATCTTCTCACGTAACTCTTTGACTTTAGGATCACCTAAGTACTCATCAAAAGTAGCGTATCTGTCTATGATTCCATTTGGAGTTAACTCGATAATTCTGTTGGCAACCGTCTGTGCAAATTCGTGGTCATGTGTTGTAAACAAAACAGTTCCTTGGAAGTTGATCAATGAATTGTTCAACGCTTGAATAGATTCCAGATCCAAGTGGTTTGTAGGTTCGTCTAACAATAAAATGTTTGCTCTCTTCATCATCATACGAGACAGCATACAACGTACTTTTTCTCCTCCAGATAATACATTACTCTTTTTTAGAGCCTCCTCACCAGAAAAGATCATTTTCCCTAAGAAACCTCTCAAGAATACTTCTTCTCTTTCCTCTTCAGTTTGAGCATATTGACGCAACCAATCTACCAAGTTTAAACTCCCATCTTGGAAGAATTCTGAGTTATCTAAAGGTAAGTAAGACTGAGTTGTAGTTACTCCCCAACTGTATTTTCCTGAATCTGCTTTTTCATTATCGGTGATAATTTGATAAAAAGCAGAAACAGCTTTGGAGTTTTTAGAAATGATCGCAACCTTATCACCGCGATTCAAATTGATATCAATATTCTTGAATAAAACTTCCTCTTCAGTGGCTTTGGACAATCCTTCAACATTCAAAATCTGATCACCTGCTTCTCTTTCGGCTTTAAAGATGATTGCTGGATATCTTCTGCTGGATGGTTTGATCTCATCCACATTCAATTTTTCGATCATCTTCTTACGACTCGTTGCTTGCTTCGATTTTGCAACGTTTGCAGAGAAACGACGAATGAATTCTTCCAATTCTTTTTTCTTGTCTTCGGCTTTCTTATTCTGCTGTGCTCTTTGTTTTGCTGCCAGCTGACTAGACTCATACCAGAAAGTATAGTTTCCTGAATAATGATTAATCTTTCCAAAATCAATATCTGAAATATGCGTACAAACCGCATCTAAGAAGTGACGGTCGTGTGAAACAACGATTACGGTGTTGTCATAATTCGCCAAGAAATTTTCCAACCAAGCAATGGTTTCAAAGTCCAAGTCGTTGGTAGGCTCATCCATGATCAATACATCAGGATTTCCAAACAGCGCTTGTGCTAACAAAACACGTACCTTCTGCTTTCCATCCAACTCGTTCATCATACTGTAATGAAGATCTTCTTTGATTCCCAAGTTCGAAAGCATCGCGGCAGCATCGGATTCAGCATTCCAGCCATCCATTTCTTCAAACTGAACTTGAAGTTCACCAATTTTCTCCATGTTTTCATCTGAGTAATCGGCGTACAAAGCATCAATCTCTGTTTTGATTTTGAACAGTTCCTTGTTTCCCATCACTACAGTTTCTAGAACTGGATGATCGTCAAATGCATAATGGTCCTGCGTTAGGACAGACATTCTTTTTCCAGGTTCTAAATGTACATGACCAGAAGTAGGATCCATCTTTCCAGAAAGAATCTTCAAAAAAGTAGATTTCCCTGCTCCATTGGCTCCAATGATTCCGTAACAATTTCCTTGAACGAACTTCGTGTTCACTTCGTCAAATAAGACACGCTTTCCAAATTGTACCGATAGGTTAGATACTGTTAACATTGACTTTGATGCTTTTAATTTCGTGCAAAAGTATGAAATTGAGTTAGAATTTTAAGGGTAAAAACGAGTTGTTTTCTAGTGTTGACAAGGAAATTTTATTTTTTGATTTCAATTCCATATTTTAGCTCGGCTTTCGTGAAAAGTCAAAAGTTAAATTACTCCTTTTTAACAGGCTGTTAACAAGCATCAATATATGAGATATGTATTTTTGTTACGACGAGAAGAGACTGAGATTGAACAATGATAGAACGAATTAGCAAACTGATAGCACTTTTATTCGTTTCAGCGCTGGTAGGCTGTGCTGGAACATCGGAGAAAAACATTACGTACTTTGGAGGGAAAATTATCAATCCAAAGGCGAAATTCGTGGTTCTCTATGACAACGAAGTTGTTCTTGATACACTTTATCTCGATAAGAATAATACTTTCCTAGGAGGAATTGAATATTTAGATGAAGGTCTCTATTACTTCAAACACGGTAACGAACACCAATATATTTACTTAGAACCCATGGACAGTGTTCTCATTCGCTTGAACACTTGGGATTTTGATGAATCATTAGTTTTTAGCGGAAGAGGTGCCGAAAGGAATAATTTATTGATTGATTGTTTCTTGGAAGCTGAAAAGGATGATCAGCTGTTCTATTCCTATTATGAGAAAACTCCTTCCGATTTTAGAGCGAAGGTTGATTCCATTGAAAAGGAGCGTTTGGAAACCTTTGAAGATTACGATGCAAAACACCCTCAGGAATCTGACGAATACAAAGACATTCTAAAAATAGCATTGACATATCCACTCTATGCTAAAGTGGAGAGTTATCCAATTGCTCATACAGCAATGGCAAAAGATCACGATCATGTCAACCTTAATAGAGATTTTTACAAACACAGGGATATTATCAACTTGGATAACGACTCTATTATGTATTTCTATGCATATAGAGACCTAGTGTTAAGCCATTTGTACAACAAGGTAACAACAGCTGGGCATAGTTACGAATCCGATGAATTTACCGTGAGTTTACTGAGAACAATTGCAAATGAACTGAAGAATGAAGAGACTAGAAATGCTATTCTTCGACAAACAGTAATTGGTCACTTCTACAGAAAATCTAGTTGTAATGTAAATAATGAAGCCTTTGAAACCTTCTTTAGTTTGACTACAAATGAAGAAGACAAAAAGCAAGTAAAAATGCTGTTGAGTGATTCTAAAAAAATCCACAAGGGCAAAAAGATTCACAACTTCCATATTACGGACTATAACAAAACTGAGAGATCTATCAAATCTTTAATCAAAGGAAAAAATTCTGTGATATACTTCTGGAATCCGAGTTATGTATCAAAGGACTATATCGCTGCTAGAATCAACTTCTTAACTAGAGAGTATCCAGATATCAATTTTATTGGTGTTAAGATTGATGGCAAAGGAAAAGACAGGATTAAGAAGATTGATATCAAAACTCAGTACTATATCAATGACGAAAGTGGTGCTCATGAATTCTTGACAAGCAAAATGCCGAGAACGGTGTTGATCAATAAAAAAGGAGTGGTAACCAACGGTTATGCTTCACTTTCTTCAAGAAACATCTACCAACAAATTGCTCAGTTAGAGAAAAACTAATTTCTTTTCTCCTCGTTTCCATTTTATTTAACCTACCTTTTTTCAGTAAATACTAAATTTTCTTAGACATAGTCTATAAAATTTACATGTACTTCAAGAACCACTTCGTTAATCCATAAATTTTTTCATTTGGGTTAATCAACCTGTAAATGAAAAAATTCATGTACTTTTGCCGCGATTTTTATTGAGTGTCAGCTCATTGAATCAAAGTCGTTATAACAATCAGGTTTACAGGTGGGCATCTGTGAATCTACAACAACAC
>CAZTFN010000342.1:0-3757 GCA_964612905.1 uncultured Flavobacterium sp.
CCAAAAGATGTTCGTATTGATTATTTCTGTTCATCAGGACCTGGAGGTCAGTCCGTAAATACAACCTATTCAGCGGTTCGTTTGACACATATTCCAACAGGATTGGTAGCTCAATGTCAAGATCAAAAGTCGCAACATAAGAACAAAGAAAAAGCTTTCAAAGTATTGCGTTCTCGTCTATATGATTTGGAGTTGGCGAAGAAGCAAGCAGAAGATGCTGCCAAAAGAGGAAGTATGGTGACCTCAGGAGATCGATCTGCTAAAATTAGAACCTACAATTATCCACAAGGTCGTGTAACCGACCATAGAATTGGATTGACTTTATACGATTTGCAAAACATTGTAAATGGTGATATTCAAAAAATTATTGACGAATTGATGTTGGCAGAAAACACCAACAAACTTAAGGAACTAGGAGAAACGATTTAAGTTATGAGTTATACGTATTCCATTTGTCACCCAGAACAAGAGGAAATCGAATACGTTTCGGATGTTTTGGGAAAAGCTGATGTCTTGAAAGTGGTCGAAGGCTTCCCTTGGAACGAGAAGTTAACTCTTTTAGAAAGTCTGTTGGAAGGCGATATCTGCTACAATCCGTCTTTAGATTTTACTTGTACAGAGGATAAATACAGCTTTTGTCTTACTGCGACTAGAAATAAACAAAAGGACTTGGAGTTCTCTTTGTGGTTCAATAGAAAAGTAACCTACAAACCTTTCTTTGGGTTGTTGGGTGAAAAGGAAAAAATGCAAGTGATTGACAAGAGAAGATTCTCCAAAGAAGACGCCGTCGAATACCTAAAGATTTTCTTAGAAAAAGATTACAAAGAATTAGAGGCTTTAATGTCTATTTAAAAAAACCGAGCTAAGCAGCTCGGTTTTTTTATTTTCAATTCTGTCATTCCGACCGAAGTGGAGGAATCTCAATATGTTTAAAGGTCATTGATTACTTCCCAAACAAATGCAGTTCAGTAAACTCTTTATCAATAGTAATGGAATTCTTTCCGTTTACTTTTAAGTTCTTCAAATCAATTTCCACGTTGTCTATTTGAATCGACTTGATGGCAAATGGTAAATTATGGAATACCAAGTTAAACTTGCTATAAGGTGCGTTGAACTTCCCTTCTTTGTGTTGTTGTAAGATGAATTCTTTGGTCTTACCTGTAACTTTAAAGGTTCTCAAGCTATATCGACCTTTCTTATAATCCAATCCGTCATGCGCATCGTCAAACAATTGAGAAGTCTCTTTTCCTTTTTTGTAGTAAATATCTAAAGTAATCTCGTCAAAATCTTTCTCACCTACATATTGTTGCACTGGATATTTTGGAATCACCGCTCCTTCTTTGATGAATACTGGAATGGCATCAATATCGGCATCCACCCACATTTCTTTTCCTCCTTCAACTACATCATCGGTCCACATATTATACCATCTTCCCCTAGGAACATACATTCTTCTTCCTTTGGCATTTGGTTCAATAATTGGACATACCAAGATATGATCTCCATAAACAAACTCATCACTTCTGTAATGAGTATGAATGTCTTCTTGATCATACAATACGAGCGATTTGATAATTGGAATTCCTTCGCTTGCATACTTCCAGAAGGCAGTATATAAATAAGGCAACAATTGGTAACGAAGCTCGATAAACTTTCGGACGATGTCTGTAATATCATCTCCAAATTCCCATGGTTCTTGATCTCCATGATCACCGGATGAATGCACTCTACAGAAGGTGTGGAAGACTCCTAGTTGAATCCACCTTGCGAACAATTCTCCTTGAGGTTGCTCTGCAAATCCACCAATATCACTTCCCGCGAAAGAGTATCCTGACATGGCCAAACGTTGCGCTTGTACATTGGCAACCCACAAATGTTCCCAAGTAGCTACGTTATCTCCTGTCCATGTAGACGAATAACGCTGTGCTCCAGCATAAGCGGAACGAGTAATAACAAATGGACGTTTTGGATAACAGTATTTTTTCAACCCGTGATAGGTAGCACGAGCCATTTGAGTTCCATAAATATTATGTGCTTTTCTATGGCTGCATCTGTTTCCATCATAGTCATGACGAACATCATCTGGGAAGGTCTTATTAGGTACTTCCATCACGGCAGGTTCGTTCATATCGTTCCAAACTCCTTTTACACCTATCTCTTCGATGAGTTCTTTGAATAACCCAGACCACCAGTCACGTACTTCAGGATCTGTAAAGTCTGGGAAATAACATTCTCCTGGCCATACTTTTCCTTTCATATAAGGACCATCAGCACGCTTACAGAAGTAGTCTTTTTCAAGTGCTTCTTTGAAAATATCATAGTCAGGATCGATCTTGATTCCTGGATCAATAATCACTACCGTTTTGAATCCATCATCTTCTAGTTCTTTCACCATTCGTTTAGGATCTGGGAAATGATTTTTATCCCATGTAAAACATCGGAATCCATCCATATAATCGATGTCCAAATAAATGGCATCACATGGAATTTGTAAATCTCTAAATTTCTGAGTGACTTCTTTTACTTCAGCTTCAGGATAGTAACTCCATTTACATTGGTGAAACCCTAATGCCCAAAGGGGAGGAATGGAATGGGGTTTTCCTGTCAAATCGGTGTAATTCACAACCACATCCGACATTTTCGGCCCATAAATAAAATAGTAATTCATCTCACCGCCATCAGCCCAGAAACTGGTTACATTACGTCTTTCGTGCGCGAAATCAAAGTGACTTCTAAAGGTGTTGTCAAAAAAGATTCCGTAGGCTTTGTTATCGCTAATTCCAGTATAAAATGGAATGGCTTTGTAAATTGGATCGGTTTCTTTTCCGTAAGCATAAGAATCGGTTGCCCAGTTTTCAAATCGACGTCCTTTCAAACTCACTTGAACAGGTTTGTCACCCAAGCCATAATAGTTTTCTGTTCTATGAGAGACCTTGCTCATTTTTACAATGTCTCCACCGTATTGATAACTTTCCTCCCAATGGAAACCGAGTTCATCTTCGCTAATCACCTTTCCGTCATTCACGTCAAATAGACTCACACGCATGTTTGCTTTGGTGACTTTACAGATGAGTTTAGAAGTTGTAACAACATAAAACTCTTCTTCTTCTGTGACTTCTAGTTTATTGTATCCTCTGCTAGCATGGATGGTGACCCCATAAGAAAAATCCTTTTCAAACTTTCCTGTTGTTGCATAACGAAAGCGAATTACGCTATCTCTAACTACAGTTAGTTGCAACACCACTCCGTTATGAGCGGTAAAAAAAAGTGTGTCAACGTCTTTGGAGTAGTTTACAATATGAGTGGGAAACTGATTCCCTTTGTATTCCAGTTCGGTGTTGGTAATCATACGACATTATTTTTCGACGAGTAAAAATCGGTAAAAAAATGCACAGAATCACGTGATTACCGATGATTTATTAACGATAACGTTGTAGTTCTCAACAGATCAAAAAGAACTCGAAATAATTGGAAAGAGAAGAGGTTACTTCTTTGATCCTAACAAAAATGTCAAAGGAATATCCAAACGCTGATTCCAAGAGTTTTCAGAATGATCGGCTCCTTCAAATTTTCGATTGATGGTATGACCTTTCTTTCCAATCACTTTAGAAACTTTATCTTGATACTTTAGGTACATCGCATCCAAGGTTGCAGTTCCATAATCGAAATAGATTTTATGGTGTTCAGCAGCCAAAAGCTTAAGAACTTAGAAATTGAGTTAATCGAAATGGATATGGCCGTGTTCAGCAGCCAGGAG
>CAZTFN010000343.1:0-3740 GCA_964612905.1 uncultured Flavobacterium sp.
TTTTGAATTATCCGAATCCATTTGTAAATTACACCGAATTTTGGTTCAACCATAATAAGCCGAACGAGTCCCTTGAAGTTCAGGTACAAATTTTCACGATTTCTGGAAAACTCATCAAAACCATCAATCAGCAAGTGGTTACCACAGGTAATCTGTCACGTAATATTAGCTGGAATGGGCTGGATGATTTCGGGAATAAAATTGGAAAAGGGGTATATGTGTACAAACTAAAAGTAAAATCAACTGTTAGCAATATCTCGACAGAAAAGTATGAAAAACTAGTAATACTATAATATTTGTCGATATTTGCGTTTAAGAAGCAAAGCAACTATATGAAAAAATTAGGATTAGTATTCGCATTATGTTTTTTGAGCATAAGCGGAATCTCGGCACAGACAAACGGAGGAATTACAACAGCAACACCTTTTCTGTTGATCATTCCAGATGCAAGAGCAGGAGCAATGGGAGATGTGGGAGTGTCAACTTCTGCCGATGCCAATTCACTATTTCATAACCCATCAAAAATTGCATTCGCGGGAAGAGAAGTTTTAATTGGAATCAACTACTCACCATGGCTAAGAAACTTAACTGATGATATTTTTGTGGGTAGTGCATCTTATATCAAGCGATTTAAGGAGAATGCAGCGTACGGAGTAGAATTCCGTTATTTCTCATTAGGTCAAGTAGATTTGACAGACAATTTAGGAAACCCAACAGGAACTATTAACCCCAATGAATTTTCCCTTGCAGGAACTTATGCATTGAAATTAAGTGAAACCTTCTCAATGGGTGTAAGTGGTCGTTATTTCAGATCAAATTTGGCTTTTGTTGGAACCAACTCAACTTTACAACCGATTAATTCCTTTGCTGTAGACGTATCAGGTTATTATCAATCTCCTGAAGAAAACTATGGAACTTTTAACGGTAGATATAGAATTGGTTTTAACATCGCAAATATTGGTCCAAAAGTATCTTATGTTCCAGGTGAAGAAGATTTCATCCCAACAAATTTGAAATTTGGTGGAGGTTTTGATTTTATTCTTGACGACTTCAACGTAGTAAGCGTAAATACGGAGTTTACGAAACTTTTAGTACCGAGTCCACAAACCGATGGTTCTGACCAAGACAAAGGATTCATCTCAGGAATCTTTAGTTCATTTGGGGATGCCGAAGGAGGATTCAGTGAAGAATTGCAAGAGGTAACCTATGCCTTAGGAGCTGAATACTTATATAACAATGCTTTTGCTTTAAGAGCAGGGTATTTTCACGAGAGTCCAGACAAAGGGAATAGACAGTTCTTTACTATTGGAGCAGGATTCAAAACGAATGCCTTAAACATTGACCTTTCGTACCTAATCAATTCTTCTGATGTAAATAATCCACTTGAAAACTCATTGCGTTTTTCATTGTCTTTCGATTTAGGAGAGATTTACAACGATTATTAGTATCTTGAAACTCCTCTAAAATAAAAGGAGTCCTATGAAGAAAATTAATATTGCCACTTCGGGCTATGTATACGATAGCCTAGAACAACTGTCTCCTGAAGATAAAAGACTGATGGAGGAAGCAATAAAAGCAACAAAGAATTCCTATTCACCGTATTCAAATTTCAGAGTAGGTGCTGCCATTTTATTGGAAGATAATTCTATTATCCTTGGGAGCAACCAAGAAAATGCTGCCTATCCTTCTGGAATGTGTGCAGAACGAGTTGCTATTTGGACAGCAGGTGCAACGTATCCCAATAAAAAAGTTAAAAAGATTGCCATCGCGGCAAACTCACCTGATAAAACAGTAGATAAACCTGTGGGACCTTGTGGTGCTTGCAGACAAGCCTTACTCGAGTATGAAGTCAAACAAGAAGAGCCCATGGAAATCTTATTTATGGGTGATGTAGGGCAAGTTGTAAAGGTTGAATCCATTGCAGCAATGCTACCATTTTCTTTTGATGGTTCTTATTTGCCATGATGAAAGATATTCAGTCAAGAGACGACCTAGAAAAAATCATTTCACTTTTTTATCAAAAACTCATTCAAGATGAGTCCATGTATCCATTTTTTGAAGAAATCGTTGCTGAAAAGACCTTAGCATCGCACCTTTCAATTATTGTCGATTTTTGGGAAGATATCTTATTCCAGACCTATAAATATCGAAACAATCCTATGAAAAAGCATCTTGACTTTCATAAAAAAATGAAGTTCAGCAAAGAACACTTTCAACGATGGTTATCATATTTGAATGACAGCATAGATAGTGATTTTCAAGGACCTATTTCTGATCGAATGAAAGCGAGAGCCATTTCTATTGCCATGGTGATGCAAACCAAAATGAATTTGTACACAAGTTGATTTGTTGAACATCGTAAAGTTGAAGGAAACAAAAATTGAAATACGAACAATTATTGTTTCTTGCGATTTGTACAACAAATCGAGACAACATTTATGATATCTTCTATCATTACGGGGACAGGGTCCTACATTCCTACTATTAAAAAAGAAAATGACAAGTTTTTAGAGAATCGGTTTTTAAATGCAGATGGGACGGCGATTGCCAATCCAAATGATGTGATCATCGACAAGTTCAAGTCCATTACCGGAATCGAAGAAAGACGTTATGCAGAAGACAAATACAATACCTCTGATTTGGGGTACTTTGCTGCTGAAAAAGCCATTAAAGATGCTGGAGTTGATCGCGAAGAACTGGATTATATCATTCTTGCACACAACTTTGGCGACGTAAAATCAGCGGCCATTCAAAGTGATATTTTACCTAGTTTGGCTACACGTGTCAAATACCGTTTGGGAATCCAAAACCCTAATTGCGTTGCCTATGATATTTTATTTGGGTGTCCTGGTTGGGTAGAAGGTGTGATTCAAGCACAGGCTTTTATCAAATCTGAAATAGCCAAAAAAGTACTGGTCATCGGAGCTGAAACTTTATCGAGAGTTGTAGACAAACATGATCGTGATTCCATGATTTACAGTGATGGAGCTGGAGCCTGTATTGTTGAAAAAGGAAACGGGCAAGCTTCTGGAATTATCAGTCATGCCACACAAACCTTTACTGCTGAAGAAGCTTACTTCTTATTCTTCGGAAATTCTTACGATAAAAATGAACACCCTGATGTGCGATACATCAAAATGCATGGAAGAAAGATTTATGAGTTTGCCTTAACACATGTTCCAAAAGCCATGAAAGCTGCTTTGGACAAAAGTGCAATTCCTATTGAAGAGGTGAAAAAAGTATTCATTCATCAGGCCAATGAAAAAATGGATGAAGCCATTATCAAGCGTTTCTTCCGATTGTATAAAATGCAAGCGCCTGAAGGGATCATGCCGATGAGTATTCATAAATTAGGAAATAGCTCTGTAGCTACGGTTCCAACTTTATTGGATTTGGTACTGAAAGGAAACATCAAAGACCAAGAAGTTAAGAAAGGCGATGTGATTATTTTAGCTTCGGTAGGAGCTGGAATGAATATCAATGCGGTGGTGTATAGATACTAAGCACCTTACCCGCTTTTGGTTATTCGTTTTGACGATCTCGATCTTTAAAAGATCTGTTCAAAACCTTTATTCCCCATCTTATCAAAAGAAAGCCGACAACTGGACTTACTAAATAGAATAGTAATAAGTATAGGTAAAACTCAGTAGAATGGTTATAACCAATAGAGTGGTTACCATATTTCATAGAGCGTCCACCGATCATAATAAAGCAGAGAAAGCCAATAATGATGGCGATGT
>CAZTFN010000344.1:0-3740 GCA_964612905.1 uncultured Flavobacterium sp.
CATTTTCAGTATGGTGCAACCAGGTATTCATGCTGAATACCTTATCCACATCCTGCGGATCGCAATATATTTCTTGATAATAATTCCCAGAAGTCTTGTATTTGCTTCGTTTTTCCCAACTCGCTCCTCTGTTAGTAGAAGCAAAAAAGCCACCTTTTCTATTGGCAGCTTCTACAATCGCATAAATAATTTCGGGATTCGCTGGAGAAATCGCCAAACCAATTCTTCCTAATTCTGCACTAGGCAAACCTTTATTGATCTTTTTCCATGTTTCTCCTCCATTAGTACTTTTGTGCATTCCAGAACCTGGTCCACCACCCACATAGGTGTATACATGACGTCTACGCTGCAAAGTAGAAGCATACAATACATCTGGATTTCGTGGGTCCATCACTATATCATTCACTCCAGTATGCTCATCAACAGAAATTACTGATTTCCATGTTTCTCCTCCATCTTCTGTTTTGTAAAGTCCGCGGTCACCGCCTTTGCTCCATAAGGGACCAATAGCAGCAACATATACGACATCTGAATTCTCTGGATGCACAATGATCTTTCCGATGTGTTCAGAGTTTTTTAATCCCATATGTTTCCAAGACTTCCCACCATCTTCCGATTTATATACTCCATCTCCATAGGCAACAGAACGTTGATTGTTATTCTCTCCAGTTCCTACCCAAATTACATTGGGATTGTTAGGATCCATAGTTACACAACCAATCGAATAAGAACCTTGCGAGTCAAAGATCGGCTCATAGGTAACACCTGAGTTAACTGTTTTCCATACACCACCTGAAGATGTAGCTACATAATATTCGAAGGGATTATTGGGATTGAATGCGAAATCAGAAATACGTCCCGAAGTTAATGCAGGACCTACATTACGCCATTTCAAACCTGAAATGGAAATGCTCTCTAAAGGAGCTTTATCTTTTGTTTTCTTCTTTTTTGATTTTCGCTGGGCGTCAGCCATTGTGCTGAGTCCTAAGCAAAGACTTAGAAATATGACAAGTATTTTTCTCATTGTGTGAATTAAGATTTATTGATGTTGTTTGTTATTTGGGGTGAACTTTATTCTGTGTACCGTATTAGTCTCCTGTTTCGTCTTTAAAAGCTTCTGTCAATAGCTTTTGAAGGCTTGCCCAAGATTTTTGATCGGCATCAGCATCGTACTTTAATGGCAGATTAAACTTTTCACCATTCGCATCTGCTTCTTTGGACGTGAAGCTGTGTACAACTCCAGGATAAGCGATATATTCGTAACTAGCTCCAATAGAATCCATAGCTGATTTAAATGCAGTAATCGATTCGGGGCTAATGAATGGGTCATCGGCACCATTACAAACCAACACTTTGGCTTTTAGATTTTTATTGGGTGGTACAGGAAGTCCTACTCCACTATGAAATGCTGCAACCGCATCTAAATCCATTCCACTATTGGCCATGGTTAAGGCAACACTTCCTCCGAAGCAATATCCAATAGCAGCTAATTTGTCGGCATCCACAGATTCTTGCTCTTTTAAGAGATCAATTGCAGCTTGAAAACGAGCTTGGGCTTCGTCCATATTGGAGAATACAGCTCCTGCAAATTTTCCTGCGTCGCTTGGATGATCCGCTTGTTTTCCATCACCGTACATGTCTACAGCAAAGGCAGTATATCCTAATTTGGCAAGCGAATCTGCCCTTTCTCTCACATAGTTGTTATGTCCCCACCATTCGTGAACAATCAGAATAGCTGGACGTTTTCCCTTTTTATTTTCATCAAAGGCGATGTATCCTTTTAAGTTGGTAGAGTCGGTCGCATAAGTAACTTCCATTCCTTTTACTTTGACAGGAAGTTCTTTTTGACAAGATGTCATTGTAGCCATCGCTACAAACAAAAAGTAGATGGTAAATCTTTTCATTGAATTAGTAGTTTAATAAGAGCCTTAAAGATAAGGATTGTCAGTTGCTTTTCATTGTGAAACCTTTTTTAATCAAGTATTCTTGTGAAAGAAGTTCATAATTTATTTACGTTGATTCAAATCCTAACACAATTTACCACCGTATATTTACTTCTCGAAACATCAACTACAAATCGATCTTTTATGAAAAAAGGACTTTCGCTCATTATCTTGTTATTTCAAGTAGCTATACTTTTGGCACAGGATCTTGTACAATCTGGCCCTATGGTTGGTTATTCTACCATGCGTGAGGCATTTCTTTGGGTTCAAACGACCCAATCTTCAGAAGTTCACTTTGAATACTTCAACAAACAAAATCGCAAAGAGCGTTTTAAAACTAAGAAGGTAAGAACGCAAGCAGACCAAGGTTTTGTGGCCCAATTGATTGCAGATCAAATTTTACCAGGAAATACGTATACCTACGAGTTGTATATCAATGGAAAGAAAGTAAAACGTGATTATCCTATGGAGTTTCAATCGCAAACTTTATGGCAATGGCGAACAGATCCACCTGAAGTAAACTTTGTCGTGGGAAGTTGTGCTTTTGTCAATGAAGAGCGCTTTGATCGATCTGGAAAACCTTACGGCAGCGGGTATGAAATCTTCGAAACCATTCATGAGCAAAACCCTGATTTTATGCTATGGTTAGGTGATAACACATATTTGAGAGAAGCCGATTGGAATTCGAGAACGGGATTTTTGCATAGATATACACATACTCGTTCGTTAAAGGAATTGCAGCCTTTATTGGCATCAACACATCATTATGCGATTTGGGACGACCATGATTTTGGTCCGAATGATTCTGATGGAAGTTTTGTCATGAAGAAAACAGCTACTGAAATGTTTAAATTATTTTGGGGAAACCCCAATTATGATGCCATTGATAAAGGGGGAATCACAGGTTCCTTTGAATGGGCTGATTTGCAATTTTTCTTACTAGATAATCGATATTACAGAACCTCCAATAAGAATTTCACGGGCAAGCGTCAAATGCTTGGGAAAGAACAGATTGATTGGTTGATTAATGCTTTGGCATCTAGCAAAGCTCCCTTCAAGTTTATTGCCATTGGTGGACAAGTATTGAGTTCTGAAGCTGGACATGAAAATTATGCGACCTTTCCAGAAGAGCGTCAGTATTTATTGAATAAGATTCGAGAGGCAAGAATTGAAGGCGTGATCTTCTTAGATGGAGATAGACACCACACAGGATTGAGTAAAATGCAAGAAAATAAATATGTATATCCTTTGTATGATTTGACCTGTTCTCCATTAACTTCTGGGGCCTATCCAGACAAAGAAGAAGCCAATGTTTTCAAATTAAAAGAAACCTTGTTTGGGAAGCATAACTTCGGAATGATGAATGTGAGTGGACCAAGAACAGATCGTGTTTTGAAGATTACGATTCATGACAAGACAGGTAAGGAAGTTTGGACGAAAGAGATCAAAGCAAGAGATTTGAGGTACAAAAGATAAGGCTTACTCACTACTTCTTGATATAAACTGATGGTCTCCTTTAGGACATTGGAAATGATAACTATTTACAACATTACATAGAAAAAGGAACTGAATTTTCAGTTCCTTTTTGTTTCTATATCTCGCTGATAATTAGATTGTTCTCAAATCAATTACTTCAAAATTTCTTGGAGCGAAGTAATCATCCAGTCCATAATCCGTATTGATAATAATTCCACCTAAGAGCGTTACTCTATCAACGGGAAATTCATCTTTACACGATTCTATATGGTCATGGATTTTTTTATCAATAATCTTGTAAGTTGCTTCTGTAATGGCTTT
>CAZTFN010000345.1:0-3736 GCA_964612905.1 uncultured Flavobacterium sp.
TATTATCAATTATTAGGCAACCAAAGAGGTGCTATTGCCATGTATGAACGTGTCTTCAAACTTCGTCCGAAACACGCACAATCCTTTAGAGATTTGTCCAATGCCTATGTTGATTATGATATGTATAGAAAGGCTTGGAAACTTTATTGGGCCTACATGATCAAAGGGAAAGTAACCAGCGAAGAGGGAATTGGAGAATTAATGTACAATGATATGGAATGGTTGTTCTACCGCAGAGCAAATCAAATGAAGTTTAAGAGAAACTTTGTTCCGATTCATAAGAATGAAACAGAATTCAAAAGAGATGTTCGAATGGTTTTCGAATGGAATACCTCGGAAGCTGAATTCGAATTGGAATTTGTAAGTCCAGATAGAAGAGTTTACACATTTGATCACAGCTTAGAAGCAAACAATGATCTAATTGTTCAAGAGAAAAAGTTAGGATATTCAAGCAAGATGTTCGTGATTGAAGACCTAGGCAAAGGAGATTGGTTGGTAAACATTACGTACAAAGGAAACAAGAAAACCGTTCCTACATTCTTAAAATTAACGACTTATTTCAATTGGGGAAAACCGAGTGAAAAGCGTGATATCAATGTTTACAAGCTAGATATTCAAAATCAAAAAGCTTCCTTGTTGAAGTTTGACAGCGAGTTTGAAGTGTTCGACAAAGTTGCCAAGAACTAAACTAAAAAAACATGATTAAAAAAATTGCTATGCTGTTCATTTGTATGTTGGGTATCATGACTCAACATACATTTGGGCAAGAGTCTAAAACTATTTCAGGGAAGGTGAGCTATGGATCAGTAGCTTTAACTAATGTCCATATTGTAAATCAGAGTAGCAAAGTAGCCGTGAAATCGGACGACAATGGTAACTATAAAATAACCGCAAAAACTGGTGAAGAAATCTCCTTTTCTTATGTAGGTTTGAAGACCATGACCATTTTGATTGAAGATGTTACGTCAATCTTAAACATAGAAATGACGGAAGAGATCAATGAATTGGATGACGTTGTTGTAACTGCGAAGCTCAAAAACAATAGACCACCCAAAATGCCAGTGGAGGAAGCTATGAATATGGAAATGGTAGATCCATTTGGCAAACGATATAAACCTGCTAGAAGTGGAGGTGCAGTGCATTATATGGACAATGAGAAAATGAAAACGCTTCCTGCTGGATATTCTTTGGAGCAGGCTTTAAACGGTCGGTTTTCTGGTATTTGGATGTCGAAGAATGCTATTGGAGAAGATATACTAATATACAAGAGGTTTAATGATGTATACCCCATGACTATCGATTACGATGGCTTTTTCTCGGAAGTTGCTCCTCCTATTAACTTTGCAGAAGTCGAACATTTGTTCATCATCAAGAAAAAAAATCTCATTGTCATAAGAACAAGAAATCATCCAGATTATATTAAGAGGAAAAAAGAAAGAATTGCTGAAAAACATCGCAATCAAGACTTTTATGACCCTAATTCTGTTGCCGCCGAGCTTGACTTTTCTCAAAATGACCTCTTGGTTGATTTAGGAAAAGAAAAAGAAATATATGGAAAAGTAAGCTTTGAGAATTATCCAGTTTCGGATGTACTGATTACTGTTGCAGGAAAGGGCAATATTCAAATATACAGTGATCAAGAAGGAAAGTATAGCTTAAAAGTGAAAATTGGAGACATCCTTCAATTCTCACATGCCAGCTATGAGCCTCTTTCTATTTTTGTGGAAGATGTCACTGAAGAGCTTAATATAGAAATGATAGAAAATATCATAGAACTAGAAGAGGTATCTGTACAAGCCAATAATACCAAAGGAGTTGTTACGTCAAAAAAGGAGAAAAGAGACGAGAAATATACTACCTCGAAGGGAGAATTCGATCCAAAAAAATCAGGATTTGTTCAAAACTTTACCGATGGAGAAAACCTATCAAATGTCTATGAAAATATTCAACAAGCAGTGGTAGGTAAGATTCCTGGATTGATGTATGATAAAGAAACTGAAAAGGTGTATTCAACAAGAGCTAGGTCTATGACCATTAATGGAGACTATCCAATGTCTTGGGAAGTTGATGGACTTTTTATGACCAATCCTCCGCCATTGGATTTAAGTCAAATTAAATCCGTAAGAGTTTTGAAATCTTTAGGAGCAACAAATAGATATGGTTCCCAGGCTGCTGGTGGAGTGATCATTATAGAGACTACTTTTGGTAATTTTAGACCTGGTCAAACTCAAAAGAGTTCCTTCTTGGCGGAGTTTGCCAATTCCGAATTTTATCAAAACGACGCTGCCATTTCAAGCTTAGAACTGAAAGAACAAAATAAGTACGCTCAGTCTCTAAAGGTTTATAAAAACAAATTCAAAGCCTATAAATTCTATCAAGAAGAGCTGAAGGGTAAAATCGAAAATTATGGGGATCATATTAGTGTAGCAATGCAATTTTTTGAATTTTACCAAGACCAAAGATTGGCGTCAAAGGTATTGAATGAGTTGGCCATCACTCACAATCGAAATCCTGAAATTTTGAAGTCAATAGCCTATTACTACCAATTATTAGGTAACAAAAGGGCAGCGATCACGTCATATGAACGAGTGTTTAAATTACGTCCTCAACATGCCCAATCGTTTAGAGATTTGGCAAATGCCTATGTAGACTATGATTTGTATGACAAAGCTTGGAAATTGTACTATGCCTATATGATCAAAGAAAAAGTAACCAGTGAAGAAGGTATAGGAGAGCTCATGTATAACGACATGGAATGGCTGTTTTACCAACGCGCTCATCAAACTCAAGTAAAGAGAAATTTCATACCCATTCATAGAAACGCAAAAGAATTCAAACGAGATGTACGAATGGTTTTTGAGTGGAACACTTCTGAAGCAGAGTTCGAGTTAGAATTCGTGAGTCCAGACAGAAGAACCTACACATTTGATCATAGCCTTTTTGCAAATAAGGATTTGATTCATCAAGAGAAAAAAATTGGATACTCAAGTAAAATGTTTGTGGTTGAGGATTTAGGAGAGGGAGAGTGGTTGGTAAATCTAACCTATAAAGGAAATAAGAAAACGGATCCTACGTTCTTAAAACTCACTACCTACTATAACTGGGGGAAACCCAATGAGAAAAAAGACGTCAATGTATATAAACTCGAAATTCAAAATCAAAAAGCATCACTATTAAAATTCGATCGAGAATTTGAAGTGTTCCAAAAAGTTGCTAAAAACTAAACCAAAAAATGAAAAAAAGTATCGCCTTATTATTCCTGTTTGTTATTTGTTTCACTGCTCAATATACATGGGCACAAGAACAAAAAATCATCAAAGGAAAGATTACCTATGATGCCAAAGCATTGGCGAGTGTTCATGTCGTAAATGCTACTAGCAAAGTCTTGACCAAATCAGATGGTCAAGGGAATTATGAGATTCCAGCCAAAGTAGGTGATGAGATCACCTACTCCTTTGTCGGATTGAAGACAATGACCATTATTGTGGAAGACGTTACGAATGTATTGAATATCAAAATGACCGAGGATGTCAATCAGTTGGAGGACATTGTCATCAAGGCGAAAGTATACGAGAATAAACCTGAGATCATTCCCATTCAAGAAGCCGTGAACATGGTGTTCAGAGATCCCGATGGGAAGTTTATCAAGCCCGCCAGAAGTCGTGGAGTTGTCCATTATCTTGACAATGATGATATGAAAAGACTTCCTTCAGGTTTGTCATTGGAATTGGCATTG
>CAZTFN010000346.1:0-3735 GCA_964612905.1 uncultured Flavobacterium sp.
GAACATTTTATGTCCGTTTTAATGATTTTAATGGAACTGTTGCAAGTAACAGAAACATTCGAATTGTAAACCTTACCAACGGATCTTCTTTAATGCGTTTGCAAAAAGAAGGAATCAACAAAGACCGATTGGTTGATTACCTGAATACTTCGGTACGTATTTTAACCGAAGACAAACAAGAGCAAAAGATTCGCTACGCTAGGAAAACTAAGAATTATATTGATAGACTTTTTAAACAGGAATCTGATAGTCTGAACAGAATAGAAAAGAGTATCGGAGATTACAAAAAGGAGAATGGTATCTACAATAATATCTCTAGTGAGGGAGCTACGATTCTTAATGAATCTAGAGAACTGAACAATGGGATCGGAAAAATCAAAAGAACAATTGACGACCTTGGCGCCTTGGAAATCTATATTAGATCTAACACAGTTTATGATTCCAATGTCCCGGTTCCAGCTTATTTTGATGTGCCCGATAATAAGATCACACTTCTTGTTCAAGATTTAATTGCAAAGTCAACCACCAAGGAGTTATTGCGTCAAAGCGTAAGAGAAATACACCCTGACTTTATCAAACTGGAAAAGCAGATCAATCAGGTGAAGCAGAATCTTTTCGAGAATATTGCAAATAACAAAAGAGCGCTCTTAAAAGATCAAAGTAGATTGGAAAAAGAGCTTGCTGCCTTTGATAGACAGCTTCAAGAGTTACCAGAGAAGGAGCAAACTTTGATCAAGTTAGAAAGAAACTACAACTTCTCAGAATTCATTTATACCTATTTGAAGCAAAAGAGTTATGAAGCGGGAACGGCAATAGAGGCGAGTGTTGAGGATGTAAAAGTGATTGATAGTGCTATTGATTTAGGTCAAGGCCCTATTTACCCTACACCATCTTTCAACTACTTGGTGGGGATCATGCTTGGAATTATTTTCCCGCTCTTTTACATCATCGTTAAGGAATTACTCGACAATAAGGTGCATACAGTTGATGAAATTGAGAAGCGCTATAGAATCCCAATTTTAGGAGTTGTCGGAAGAAATAGCGGGGTGAATAACTTGGCAGTTTTTGAAAGACCCAAATCATCCGTAGCGGAATCCTTTAGAGCTCTACGCTCCAACATTCAATTCTTATTTAAGAACAATGAGAACAAGCGCGCTAAAACGTTGGTACTGACTTCTTCTGTAAGTGGGGAAGGAAAGACAATGATTTCTATCAACATGGCAACCGTTTTCGCATTGGGAGGAAAGAAGACAGTTTTAGTAGGATTGGACTTGAGGAAACCTAAAATTTACAATGATTTTGAATTGAAAAATGATGTTGGAGTAGTGAACTATTTGATCAATCAAAAAACGATTGAAGAGGTCATTACAGCTTCTAAAATTCCAAACTTAGATATCATTCTATCTGGACCTATTCCACCGAATCCATCGGAGTTACTATTGAGTGAAAAATGTGACCACCTAATCAAGGAGCTTGAGAAAAAATATGATTATGTGGTTATTGACACACCTCCCGTAGGATTGGTTTCTGATGCCTTGGAGCTCTTTAAATATTCTGACGCTATTTGTTATGTGATTCGTCAAAATTATTCTGAAAAAGGAATGATGAAAATGATTGATGATAAGTATAAGAACAAGGAGGTCACCAATATTAGCTACCTATTCAATGACTTCACCGTTCGAAGCAAGTACGGATATGGCTACGGCTATGGTTATGGCTATGGTTATGGCTATGGCTACGGTTATGGTAAATATGGAAACGGTTATCATGAAAATGATGATGAACCGAAGACACTACTCGGTAAAATCGTTGACTTTATCAAACCTAAACGATAGTCAGATTTCTTCCCCTTTAATGAATGTCTTATCGATACAATGATTTCCAAAATTGTAAGGAATGAAATTGTAACTGGTAATGGGTTTGGTCATGATAAGATTGGCCAACTTTCCTTTGGTAATACTTCCTAGTTCGTCTGACAGATTCATGGCATAGGCTCCATTAATGGTTGCGGCATTGATGGCTTCCTCAGGAGTAAGTTTCATCTTAATACACGCAAGAGAAATCACAAAATTCATATTTCCAGAAGGTGTAGAACCTGGATTGTAATCTGTGGCCAGCGCCAAAGGAAGATGATTCTCAATTATCTTACGACCGTTGGTATATGGAATCCCTAAAAAGAAGGAGCAGGAGGGAAGTGCGACAGGCATGGTATGAGAAGCTTTTAAACTCTCGATATCGCTATCTTCAATCACTTCCAAATGATCTGCAGACAAAGCCTCATTAGCAACGCTCACTTGAACTCCACCAATGGCATTGAATTGATTCACGTGTACTTTCGGGGTCAATCCATATTGCTTTCCAGCTTTGAGAATTTCATCGGTTTCTTTTGGAGTAAAATATCCTTTTTCACAAAACACATCAATGTAATTTGCTAATCCTTCCTCACCAATTTTAGGAAGCATTTCATTGATGATCAAATCAATATATGCTCTTCTATTTTCTTTGTATGCTGATGGAATGGCATGTGCACCTAAGAAGGTCGATTTGATAGGAATGGAAAAATTCTCTTTCAATTTTTTGATGACACGAAGCATTTTTAATTCGCCTTCTACACTCAGACCATACCCAGATTTGATCTCAATAGCTCCTGTTCCCATTTTCATTACTTCTTGAAGTCGAACCGCTGCATCCGAATACAAATTTTCTTCAGAAGTGCCTTGAAGTTTTTTCGCCGAGTTGAGGATTCCACCGCCTTTAGCAGCAATTTCTTCATAAGTCAATCCATGAATTCGATCTACAAATTCACCTTCACGAGTTGCAGCAAATACCAAATGGGTATGACTATCGCACCAAGCAGGAAGGATTATTTTGCCACTCGCATCGATGGTTTTATCGACTTTCGTATCAGGCAGATGCTCCATCAATCCGAAGTCGATAATACGTTCGTCTTCAATCAATAAAAAAGCATTTTCCAAGATGGGAAGCGTTGCCATCTCCTTTCCCGAAACTTTTTCGGTAGCGGTTTCACGAACCTGTAAAAGTTGTTTGATATTGGTGAATAAGGTTGTCAATAGAATTGAGTATTTTCGTTGAGAAACTTATGACAAACATACACTAAAAATCAAAACTGATGGTTCCAGAAAACGAATATCATCCTTATTACAAATCCTACATCGCAGATTTGGCGGCAAGTGGGAAATCCATTGTGCAAGTACTCATTGAGAATCAACAAGAAGTAAACTCGGCATTATCAAATCTTTCAGAGGAGAAGCATGACTACCGCTATGCTGATGGAAAATGGACGATCAAAGAGTTGATGCAGCATTGTATTGATACAGAACGAATTTTCAATTACAGAGCGTTGCGATTTGCACGAAATGACAAAGCGCCCTTACAAGGATTTGAACAAGATGGCTACAACGAAGAAGCTTATGCAAATGATCGGAACTTTCAAGAGATTCTGAATGAGTTTAATGCAGTGCGAACTTCCACGATTATCATGTATCAAAGTTTTAACGATGATGCTATCAAACGCATTGGAACCGCTTCAGACAATCCCATGTCGGTAAGAGCTTTAGGCTATTTGACTTCAGGACATCTCGCACATCATCTCAAAGTTTTTCAAGAACGATACCTGTAACAATGAGTAATTATCAATGATCAATTATTATTAGTAAACTTAATAACTGATAACTGATAACTGATAACTGATAACTGATAACTGATAACTGATAA
>CAZTFN010000347.1:0-3705 GCA_964612905.1 uncultured Flavobacterium sp.
AGGGAAAGGTGTAAAAACATTGAATATTTCGGAAAAAACAGGTAATTTAGTCGCCATAAAAAATGTGGATGATTCCAACGATTTGATGATCATCAACAAATCAGGAATTACCATTAGAATGGCTGTGGAAGACTTACGCGTAATGGGAAGAGCTACCCAAGGTGTAAAGCTAATCAACATTAAAGAAAGTGATAGCATTGCTGCTGTTGCCAAAGTTAAGCAAGAAAAAGAGGAAGAAGAAGTTGCCGATGAAAATGGCACAGAAATTGAAAACGAAAGCAACGAGAATCAAGAATAAAACTTAGAATTAAATAAACTAGTAATGAAAACTAAAGTAATCGCGCTTTTTTTAGGATTGGCTTCACTAGCTACTTTTGCGCAAAAAAATGAATTAAAAGCTGCAGATAAAGCACTCAAAAAACAAGATTATGCGACTGCAGTGTCTTCAGTAGATGCAGCAGAATCTTTCTTGCAAAGCATGGATGCAAAGACCAAAGCGAAATTCTACTTTTTGAAAGGTCGAGCTTACATGGGGAAGAAGCAATTCCAAACTGCGGCTGACGCCTTTGACGCATTAGAAGAGACAGAGAAAGCTTCTGGAAAGAAGAAGTATACAGCGGAAGCTGGGCCTATGAAAAATCAAATGGTTCAGGAAGTGTACAAGATGGCCACTGATCAATATCAAGGAAAGGATTATGCGAACGCAGCGAAGAATTTCTACTTGACTTATAAATTAAGCCCTCAGGATACCACTTTTATTTACAACGCGGCAGTAAGCTGTACATTGGTAAAAGATTATGATGGTGCTTTAAAGTATTATCAAGAACTTCAGGATATGGGATATACTGGAATCACAACCATGTATTTCGCAACGAACAAAGAAACTGGAGTAAAAGAGAACCTAGGAAGCAAAGGAAACCGTGATATCATGGTGAAGTCTGGGTCTTACAACAATCCAGTAGATGAAAGTTCAAAATCTAAAATGGGAGATATCACCAAGAATATTGCTTACATTCTGAAAGAGCAAGGGAAGACTGAAGAGGCTTTAGCAGCAGTTCAGAAAGCAAGAGAAATGTTCCCAAAAGATTTGAATTTAATCTTAACGCAAGCGGACATCTATTTCCAGTTAAATGAAACTGAGAAGTTTGGTGAGTTAATGCAATTGGCAATTCAAGAAGATCCAAACAATCCACAGCTATACTTTAACCTTGGAGTAATCAACTACGATCAAGGAAATAAAGACAAGGCAAAAGAATACTACAAGAAGGCTGTAGAGATTAAGCCAGATTATGGTGATGCTTATATGAACTTAGCCGTAGCTATTTTAGATGATGAAAAAGCTATTGTTGAAGAAATGAACAAAAACTTATCTGACTTTGATAAATATGATGAGTTACAAGCTAAGCAAAAGGACGTTTACAAAAGAGCGTTGCCTTACCTTGAAAAAGCAGATGAGCATGGAAGAAGCTTGAATACAGTTCAAACTTTAATGAACATCTATGCAACTCTTGAAATGACAGACAAAGAGAAAGAGTTTGCTCAATTGTATAAAAAGATGAGAGATCAATAAGAGTTTCTTATTTAATATAAAAAGAAAACCCTCCGAAGCTTTGTGCGAAGGAGGGTTTTTTATATAATCTTTTTAATGACTCGTAACTTATGCGTATGCATTTTGGTGTCGGTATTGTAGATGCCATAATGATCCAATACATCAATTCTTACCTTTCCATGGGCATGAATAATATTGTAATCTTGCATGATAATCCCAACATGAGTAATGACTCCTTCGTCATTGTCAAAAAAGGCTAAATCACCTGGTTCACTTTCTTCGATAAAGCTAAGTACTTCACCCTGCGTTGCCTGATCTTTGGCATCTCTTAAAAGGGAATATCCACATAGCTTATACACCATTTGAACGAATCCTGAACAATCGATGCCAAATGGAGTTTTACCACCCCATAAATAAGGTGTATTTAAGAATAGAAACGCCTTGTGAACGATTTCATTTTTCTCAAGTTTTCCTTGATAGGTAGCGCCTTCATATTGGAATTCGTTATCATGAATCTTAAACTGACCGTCATTTAAAAATGGCAATCTCGACCCAATAGAAATGGTACTCAAATGGCGGTTGTTGTCTGTGATATAATCCAAAATTTCAGAAGAGTAATGGTAATCTGATTGAGACAATTCATCAAACAATTCTTGGTTGATTTCTAGATACTGTTTATTGTCGATATAACCTTCGTAGCCGTCGAAGTGAACTTGAATCTTACTCCATTTCTTGGCCTTTTCAAGTACAGTCAAATGCTCACCGAACAAAACTTGAGATACCATTTCTGATGCATCGCTAGGTTCAGCTCTGAGAGGAACAATACTTAAATGACAAATGCCGTAGGACAAGTTTTAAATTTTGGTTCTAATTTATGAATTTGATTTGATTAAATTCTTTCGATCACCATTGCACTGGCACCACCACCTCCGTTACAGATTCCGGCAGCTCCAATTTTAGCATCGTTTTGCTTTAAAATCGAAGTCAAGGCAATCACGATTCTTGCTCCTGAAACTCCCAATGGATGTCCTAATGATACAGCTCCTCCATTTACATTAACCTTATCATTATCCAATCCTAAGATTTTCATATTGGCCAATCCGACTACAGAAAAAGCTTCGTTCAATTCGAAATAATCTACATCATTCAATGTAATTCCAGCTCTATCCAAAGCTTTTGGTAAAGCCTTTGCAGGAGCCGTTGTAAACCATTTTGGTTCGTGAGCAGCATCTGCATAACTCTTAATTTTTGCGATTGGAGTGATCCCTAGTTCAGCAGCTTTTTCAGCGGACATCAAAACCAAGGCAGCGCCACCATCATTAATAGTAGAAGCATTTGCAGCTGTTACAGTTCCGTCTTTGGTGAATGCAGCACGCAAAGCAGGAATCTTCTCCATTTTTACATTCTTATATTCTTCATCGTGAGAAAAGATCACAGGTTCTCCACGTCTTTGAGGAACTTCTACTGGTACTACTTCATCAGCAAATTTACCCGCGTTCCAAGCATCGGCAGAGCGATTGTATGATTGAATCGCATACGCATCTTGATCTTCTCTTGAGAATTCATATTCTGCAGCACAAGCATCAGCACAAACTCCCATAGCTACCTGATCATAAACATCAACCAATCCATCTTTTTGCATTCCATCTTCCATCTTTACAGGGCCAAATTTGGCAGCTGTTCTCGCATGGTAATAGTGAGGAATAGAACTCATGTTTTCCATTCCACCGGCAACGACAATATCAGCATGTCCCAATTCAATGGTTTGAGCTGCTAGCATAATCGACTTCATTCCCGAGGCACAGACCTTATTCACAGTGGTACAAGGAACGGTATCTGGAATCCCAGCAAACATTGCTGCTTGTCTTGCAGGAGCTTGACCTAAACCAGCGGATACGACGTTCCCCATGAAAACTTCTTCGACTAAGCTTGGATCTAAGTTGATTTTATTCAATGCGCCTTTGATGGCAGTTGCACCTAACTTTGGTGCGGGAACGGTTGATAAGCTCCCCATAAAACTTCCGATAGGAGTACGTGCTACGGATACAATTACGACTTCTTTTTGACTCATTTAGTTTGTTTTTGTCCCTAAATTTAATTCAGGGTTTTGATTTGATTTGTCCTACAAAATTACGCCATTTTTACGAATTTGAGAG
>CAZTFN010000348.1:0-3681 GCA_964612905.1 uncultured Flavobacterium sp.
TCAACTCTTCAATGTTGTTTCCTAGTAGAGATACTGAGACAGGGCTTCCTCCAAAGTTTCCACCACTACCAAAGACCAAACTTTCTACGCCGAATACAGAACCTACACGTTCTTGAATCTTTCGTGTAACGAGTCGAGATGTAATCTCATTAGGGCGTTCTTCTCCAGGTAATAAGTTAATTCGCAAGGAAGCTGTAGATGAACCAGGACCAAGATTTCGAATCACCAGGAGGTTTTGCAACAGCAACAGCAGATTTTGCGGAATATTTCGAATCATGTTTTCAACCAGATGCTTTTCTGAATTCTCTCCGAGAAATTCTTTATTGATTTCATTGGTCACTTCTATTGCTTTGTCTTCAATAAAAGAAATGATACTGTCAGTGACCTTTTCATTGGTCCCATTCGGCATATTCAAGGTGATGGTTACCTGATCACTAGCAATTTGAGGGAAGAAGGCTCCGCGAATAATTCCTCCTGCGAAACTTCCTCCAGTAATAATCACGAACGCCAGAAATAATGTGAAAGTGAGAAATTTATTTTTTAATGAAAAGCGCAAAGCTGGACTATACACTTCGTCTCGTAACCAACTCATAATTTTATCGCCAAACGCGTTAATATGACGTAGTTCTGAAAATATTTTTTGAAAAATTCCAGCAACTCCCTGTTTTGGAGTGTTGTTCTGCTTTCTTAAGGCTTTGGAATGTGCTAAATGCGCTGGTAATATGATCAATGCTTCCACTAAAGAGACAATTAAAGTGAGCATTACAACCACAGACACTTCTCCGAAGAATTCACCAATTCGGCCATCCAAGAAAAGGAAAATAGAAAAGGCTAAAATGGTTGTGATAATTGCTGAAAGTATCGCAGGAAGCACTTCCATGACACCATCAATGGCGGCTTGCTCAGGAGATTTCCCTTTTTCATATTGCTGATAGATATTTTCCGCAATTACGATTCCATCATCCACCAGAATTCCAATCACGATGATCATCCCAAATAGGGACAATACGTTGATGGTGACATTAAAATATCCGGCAAACATGAACATTCCTAAGAAGGCAACAGGCAACCCAAACGCTACCCAAAAGGCCAATCGCGTATTCAGAAATAAGGATAAAAATGCCAAAACCAAGATCATACCGATAATGGCATTTTCTCTCAATAACTTTGTTCTTTGCTCTAGTGTTATCGAAAGATCTCGAACTACATTTAATTGAACATTTTCATATTTCTGATTGAAGTCTTCAATGTATTCTTTTGCCTTTTTAGCAGAAGAAATAAGGTCTTCTGTATTGGTACTCGTAATGGTCACATTGATAGCAAGATTCCTGTTGAAATAATTGGCATTCGGAGTTTCTGAAAACTGATCTTTGACCTCCGCTACATCTTTCAATCGTATGATACGTCCAGAAGGGTCTGATTTGACAATCAAATTGGAAAGCTCATCTGCGTAATAGGACCTTGAATTTGCACGAATTAAATATTCTTCTGCGCTAGTTTTGATCGTTCCTCCTGTAGTGATTAAACTGGATTGATTCACAGCTTGAGAAACTTCAGCAAAGGACAAATTATAGGCCAACAAGCTGGCCTCACTAATGGCTATTTCAATCTCTTCATCAGGATATCCAGAAATTTGTATTTGAGAGATGCCATCAATTCCACGAAGATCGTTTTCAACCTGTCGTCCAATTTGTTTCAACGTTGCCAATGGAATGCGTTCTCCACTAATCGAAAATGTGATGGTAGGACGCAGGGCCTCTTGCTTTGCAACAATCAATGGCTCCATACCTACGGGAAAAGAGGGGACTCTGTCTACAGCATTTTTGACCTCCAATAACATAAAGTCAATGTCTTTTCCTTTTTCAATCTCAACATTAATACTCCCACTATTTTCTCTTGAGGTCGAGGTGACACGTTCGACACCATTCAACCCTTTTAGGTTGTCTTCAATCTTCAATACAATACCTTCTTCTACTTCTTGAGGCGAAGCACCAGGGTAGGTAATGGTGATGCTAATGTTTTTTGAGTCGACTAAAGGAAAGAAAGACGACTTTAATTTTAATGCTCCAACAGCACCAAAGATGATGAACATAATAATCACTACGTTAACAGCAACACTATGTCGAATAAAATAAGCAACTACTTTTCTCATGGTTACTTATTTTGAGAAGTCAAAGGCTTTACCAACATGCCGGCATAGGCACCAGGAACAGGTTTGGATAACATAATCGTTCCATTTGGAACGTCTTTCAGAACAACTTTGGCGTCAGAAAAATATACCGGTTTTGCTGTAATGATATCCAACACACTGTCTTTCACAACAAAGATTTGATCATTGTCTAGCAAAAGACTTCTATTTACTTCAATGGCGTTGTCTTCGTTTCTAGCATTCAGTTTTGCTTCTAAATAAATCCCTTCTTTCAAAGTTTTGTCTTTAACCTCAATAAAGGCAGTAACAGTTTGTGTAGTCGCGTCAATATTTCCATTAATTCTGGTGACAGTTCCAAGATAACTTTTTGTGTTTTCTATGTTGTTCAATGTTACCTTTTCACCAACTTTCAACAAATCAGAATAGGTTTTACTGATGGCTACTTCCATTTCAAAAGAACTTGGATCAATAAATTCACCTAACTTCTGACCATTCCTAATGAGCGTTCCTTCCGTCACCAAAGCTTCCACCAGAATTCCATTGAAAGGTGCTGAAATATTGTATTTGGATAATCGTTGTTCTAGATTTTTCACATTGTAATAATTGGAAACAATTCCTCTTCCCGTAATGAAATAGTTTTCTTTTTCATTAGTCATTTTGGGAAGTTTAGGAGTTGATTGGTTTAAGTCGAAGTTACTCAAATAGGTTTGCCACTTTTGAAATACATCTGGAAAGTCCAATCGTAAATCGGGCATGATTGCCGCAATGGAATTGTATAGATTACTTTTTGCAGATTGTACATTTGCGAAATGCTCGGTGTCATCTATTCGAATGAAAGCTTGTCCTTTAGAATAGTTTTGACCAGGCTTAAAAAGTTTCGCTCCAGGTCTAAAAATACCTTGAACTTCAGAATAAATTTCTACTCTTCTTTTGGCGGTTAAATTCCCGTTTGCCGGAATTACGATTGGAATTGTTTCGTTTTTAACGGTGTCAATAAAGACGGTTTTTACCACCTTCTTAGGTGTAGGTCTTTTTTTATTTCTATTACCGGCAATTTTCCCTGCCGAATAGACTGCTACTACGATAACAAGAGCTCCAAGTAGTATCTGTAAAAGTCTTCTCATGTTGGTTGGTTAGAGTACTAAAATGCAAAATTAGACCTATGGCCTGATGTATAGTGTTAAATAAAACCTAAAGTACCCAGAATTGTAGGGTCACTTTAAGCGCTTTTATTCCTTTTTAGCCTCTTTTTTTCCCTCTGAAAGAGATAAAGTTTCTCTTTTTATAAGTCGAAACTATCTTTGAGCTAATTATTAAAAAACAAGAAATCTGACCAGAAGTGGGGCGAAGATTCAAATAAATAACTAAATTTATGCAATGATTGTCAATATTTTACGACTACAATCACAATCTCTAATTCAATCAACATGAAAAAAAACTACTTTTTTAAACCATTTTTATTTTTAATTCCCATCACAGCTTTTGCTTTGTTTTCCTTTTCAGGTGGGGTAGGAGGAACTAGATCAGGTTCA
>CAZTFN010000349.1:0-3650 GCA_964612905.1 uncultured Flavobacterium sp.
AGTGGACAGTCTCAATTATCAGTTATCAGTTATCAGTTATCAGTTATCAGTTATCAAAGTTCAGAAAGACCATTGGTAATTGGTAATTGATCATTGAGAATTGTCAAGTATTTTCTCATAGGCCTTACGTGCTGCTCCTCTGAAATAAACTTCACCACAATACGTATAGCCTAACTTTTTAAAGAGATATAGCATAGGGTCATTATCAAAGTTGGTATCAGCTTTTACACTGTAAATTTGATTTTCTCGCGCATAATTTTCAATACATCCAAACAAAAGGTTGGCTAAACCTCTTCCCACAAAGTCTTTAGAAATTGCGGCCCTATGGAAAACAACAAAATCATCGTTGGTCAGCCAAGTTCCTTCAATGTCATCGTAGGAAGGCTCATCATTAATCGCTATTGCAGTATACCCTGCGATTTGGTTATTAACTTCTAAAACAAATCCGATACCTTTTGAAATATCACTGGCAATAACACCAGGATTTGGATACCCATCTTGCCACTGATCACTTCCTTCTTCCTTTCTCTTTTGAATTGCTTCTTGAAGGATTTTCCAGATGATATCTGCATCCCTTTGTGTTGCTTTTCGGAACTGATGATCCATAAATTACTTTACCCTAAGATTTTATTGATGAGTTCTTGCTTTCCTTTTTCGTCGTCTCCAAACAACCATTGTAATACGTTGTCTTCCCAAATTTCATCGTATTGTTGAGAGTTGATAATTTCTCTTTTGACGGCTAAATCGAGAATCTTTCCAGGGTATGAAGATTGAGGAGCACTTTCCATTTCTCCCAATGGATAAGGATCGTCCAATCCCATGATGACTTGATCTGATCCCTGATTCTTCACCAATAACTCCAGTGAACCGGTATCATGTACCAAAGTATCAAAGAAGATGTTCTTATGACCTACAGCTTTTCTTGGATGCTCTTTGCCTTCGAATAAATCAGGTCGTCCATCAAAACCTTGAATGCGTCTTCCCAAATTCATTTGTGCCAATTGTCCTCCATGAGCGAAGCAAACACGCATGTTCGGATACTTCTCGTAGTAACCATTCAGTGTTAAGAAATGATAGGCATCTGCGCATTGCGCCAACATCCAAATCAAGTGAAAACGCCAAGAGGTATTTTGTAGTTTGATGAATTTTTCACCGTCATAAGGATGAATCTCCACCGCTAGATTATACTTATTAGCCAGTTCAAAGATTCGTTCGTTTTCTTCATCGAAGATGCATCTCCATGTTCCAATGGTATCCATATAGTGTGTTGGCAAACAGAGTAGTCTCATATCTAATTGCTCTACACAACGTTCTATTTCCCAACAAGCACCTCGCACAAATCCAGGGTGTACTACAAATCCACAGGTAAACTTTGATGGATTGTCACGTTGAATTCTGGCATTAAAATCGTTTTGGAATCGTAAAGCTTGTTTCATCTCCTCGACTCTAAGACCATTTCCATAGAGTTGTGATAAGTTCAAAACAACCGCATGATCTATATTGAACTTCTCCATCCATGCTAACTTTTCATCGAGAAAAAAACTGGAATCCGTAACAGGTCGACTCCAATCTTTCTGCAGCATGAACTTTCGATCTTTGTCCACCCAAAAGATCCCTTTGTCCTTCATGTATTGAGGAATTTCTTCTGGGTATGGAAGTAGGTGTGAGTGCCCGTTAATTCTTAATTTGCGTGTCATTGATTTGGTTTGTTTTGTACACAGAACATGGTTCCTTGTAAAGTTGCGAAAATAACTTCTTCTTTTTCGTCAGTGATTGTGGCCTCACAAAACACCAGAGTTCTTCCCGATTTGATCACTTTTCCCGTGGCTATGATTTTATCGGCTGTTGCCGCCTTCATCAAATTGGTTTTAAATTCAACGCTTAATACTTCTGAACCTTCTGGCATCGTTGTCATGGCCGCATACCCGCAGGCAACATCTGCAATGCTTGTGATGACGCCAGCGTGAAAAAAGCCATGTTGTTGCGTCAAACTGTCTTTTTTGGAACAAGCAATTTTAACCATTCCTTTTTCAATAGCAATGATCTCTGCGCCCAAGGTTTTCATAAACCCTTGACGGTCAAAACTCTTCCTGGCTTCTTCAATCATGTAAGAAGGTTTTTCCATTAATTAGGTGTCCATCCTGCTGGTGGCTCCATCACTTCACCCGTCTCTGCATCGGTTCTTTTGTCGATGTCTGAATAGAATCGATCAAATATGGCAGGCATATCTGTTTCAATATTCTTCAATTCGAACTCTTCTCTATACAATAAGTTCCCAGATTCTTCAGAATACCATTCTAGCGCATCTTTGACTCCTTTTGGTCTAGGGTATTCAATCACCAAACCAACCGTATTGGCTTTTCTTTGCGGCGAGTGAGGTACTTTCGCAGGAAGCAAATAGATATCTCCTTCTTTAATTTCTACGTCTACTTTTTCCCCTTTCTCATTGATAATTTTAAGGATCATATCTCCCTCCACTTGGTAAAAGAATTCTGGAGTTTCGTTGTAATGATAATCTTTTCGACTGTTGGGTCCACCAACCACCATCACAATGTATTCTCCATTATCCCAAACACATTTATTCCCAACGGGTGGTTTTAACAAATGACGATGTTCATCGATCCACTTTTTGAAGTTGATAGGTTGTACAAGCATACTCATGATAAGACTGATTTAAGTTGTTTGCATATAAAGATAATTGAAAAATTAGACCTTGTTTAATCTTTCTTTCATCATTCGTTTAATTTCTTTTCCTAGTTTGTCGGCTTCTGTAGAATCCTTATCATCCATCTGAAAATCCAAGATCCTAATTTTATTGTCATCCGTCTTCAAAAATAACTCTACAATACGAAAATAAGATGCTGGACTATTTCTTCTCTTCACTTTCATTGTTGATGATTTGACCTTAATTTTAAACTCAGGTCTTATCAAAAACTCTTGTTTCTTTAAACTATTAGAGAACCTTATTTTCCCTCCTGAAAATTCTACAAAGTCAGATACTTGTTTCAAAACTCCTAAGAAGGTAAAAATTATGAATGCCGTACCCAATACAATTACGAACACCATTGAAAAAGTATCTTTAACTTTTAGTATTGACAATATAATTGCTACCAATCCCAAAAGCCCAATCAATAACATTCCGATATTTCCTTTGTTCCAAAAATAGAATTCAGATTTTATCAAAAGTCTTTTTGCATCTGTATGCAAACTTATACTTGCCTTTCTTAAAGATTGTTCTATGCCGTTCATCACTAAAGTGATTTGGTCCTCCCACCATCTACAGGAAGGTTAATCCCATTGATGAAGGCTGCTTTTTCACTTGCCAAGAAAGTAATAGCTGCCGCTGTTTCTTGGGGTTTAGCAAATCGTTTGGCAGGTGAAGCATTCTTCATATTCTGAGAAATTTCTTCCGTATTTTTTCCTGTTTTATTCGCTTTGTTCTGAATGATTTCATTCAATCGTTCTGTTTCAGTGGCTCCAGGGAGTACATTGTTGACAGTAATTCCAAATTGGCCCAATTCATTGGCCATGGTTTTGGACCAGTTCGCCACTGCTCCCCGAATCGTATTGGAGACACCCAGACCATCCAATGGTTGTTTTACAGAAGTGGAAATCACATTGATAATTCTTCCATAACCCACTTCTTTCAT
>CAZTFN010000350.1:0-3611 GCA_964612905.1 uncultured Flavobacterium sp.
CTTGAATACAAAATGAGCTACAGTGGCTTTCTGAGAGCTGGCACGGCTACATTGGAATTAAAGGAAACTGAATTGGATGGTAAGAAAGTCTTCTATGCCAAGGGATTTGGAAAGACGAGCAGTGTCATTGGTTGGTTCTTTAAGGTACGAGACACCTATGAATCTTACTTTGGCGTAGACGATTCTAAACCATATTTATTCAAAAGAGATGTTTATGAAGGTGGCTATACCATTAAAAGAGATACCAAGTTTGATTACGATAAGAATCTTGCCAGAGTAGAAGATCATAAACACAGTACGGTAAAAGACGTTGAAATAGGAGATGTTCAAGACATGATCTCTTCGTTTTACTATTTGAGAAAAACCAATACTGATACACTTAAAGTAGGGCAAGAACTTGATTTGGATATGTTCTTCGATTCAAAAACCTTTCCGTTCAAATTAAAGTTCTTAGGAAGGGAAACCATTCGAACGAAGTTCGGAAAAGTCAAAACCTTAATGTTTAGACCCCTTGTACAATCAGGTCGAGTTTTTAAAGAAAGTGAAAGTGTGACCATTTGGGTAACCGCTGATGATAACAAAGTCCCTATCAAATTAAAAGCTTCTCTTGCGGTAGGTTCTTTAAGAGCTGAATTAAAAGCTTTTAAAGGTTTGGCAAATTCGTTCGAAATCGTATTTGATTAAGTGCTAATTATTCTTGATTATCCCATCGTTTTCCATTGCATAATACAGGTTTAATTGTATTTTTACCGCAAATTATTTCTGATAAAGGTAGGTTCTGTTGAAAAAACTATGTTTCTTATTTCTTAGCTTCATGCTATTCGTCTCTTGTGGAGAAGACAAGAAAAAGGACCTCGACCCTCCCATTGAAAAAAAGCAACCTCCGAAAGAAATTTTCGAATACGGATTCCGATTGAATGACTACAAAGTCATTAAAGATACCATTGAAAATGGAGAAAGCTTTGGAATTATCTTAGACAGACACCACGTTTTTTATCCAAAAATCAACAAGATTGCCAAAACCATCAAAGATACTTTTGATGTAAGAAGAGTGAGAGCAGGAAAACCTTACATGATCCTGGCGAAAAAGGATTCTACGGAAAAAGCACAGGTCTTTATCTACAAGGATAATAAAGCAACTGCAACCATCATTGATTTTCAAGATTCCATTATACAAGCATACAAGTACAGAAAACCTATTAAGGTCATAGAGAAAGAAGTTTCAGGAAGGATTTATTCAACACTTTCTGAAGCCATGGATAGTTTGCATTTAAATCCAAATCTCACCTACGATGTTGCCGATATCTATGCATGGACCTTAGACTTTTACAAGTTGCAAAAAGGAGATCAATTCAAACTGATTTATGAAGAAAAGTTTATTGACGATTCTGTTTTTGTAGGCTACGGAAAAGTAAAAGCAGCCTTGTTCGATCACAAAAAAAAGAATCTATACGCCTATCGATTCATTGCAGATTCTATCAAAGGGATTCCAGAATATTATGACGAAGAAGGAAACATGCTCCGAAGTCAATTTTTACGATCACCCATCAAATTCAGATATCGCGTTTCTTCTAGATACAATCTAAAAAGACGAATTGCCTACTACGGAAATCGCATAAGACCGCACAAAGGAACTGATTTTGCCGCAGCTGTTGGAACACCTATTATGGCAACTGCCAGCGGAACCGTTGTAGAGTCTACCCGAAGAGGCGGAAATGGTAATTACGTAAAGATTCGACATAACAACATTTACTCCACTCAGTATTTGCATATGAAGAGGAGAAAGGTCAAAAAAGGGCAATACGTAAAACAAGGTGATATTATTGGAACTGTTGGAATGACAGGAAATACCAGTGGACCGCACGTATGTTATCGTTTTTGGAAGTATGGAAAACAAGTAGATCCATTTAAGCAAAAGCTTCCTTCCGCCAAACCTTTGAAAAAAAGCATCAAACCAAGATACTTAGAGTTTATCAAGCCACTTAAGAAGCAATTGGAAAACATCCCTTTTCCTGAGAATGAACAAGAACCTGTAGAAATTATTGCTCAAAACTAACTGAACATGCCTTTATTGAATAACAACCCAACCCAAACAGAAGCTTGGAAAAAACTATCTGCTCATTTTGAAGAGATGAGTTCATTTTCTATTGAAAGAGCTTTTGAAGAAAACACCAACAGGAAAGAAGATTTTTCAATTCAAATGAACGATCTTTTGGTTGATTATTCTAAAAACAGAGTTGATGAGAAAACTATGGATTTACTGGTAGACTTAGCCAACGAACTAAATCTGCAAGATGCCATAGAAAAATACTTTTCGGGAGATGAAATTAATGTCACTGAAGGAAGAGCTGTTTTACATACCGCTTTAAGAAGCACTTCTGAGAATCCTATTTTGGTGAATGGGAAAGACATCAAACCAGATATTAAAAGAACTCTTAGAAAGATTCGAATTTTTTCAAACAAAGTGATTTCTGGAGACTGGAAAGGATATACCGGAAAAAAGATCACAGATGTTGTGAATATCGGAATTGGAGGATCTGACTTAGGTCCAGATATGGTGGTAGAAGCATTACAATTCTACACCAACCATCTGAATACTCATTTTGTATCGAATGTAGATGGAGATCATGTTTCTGAAATTCTAAAAAAATTGAATCCAGAAACCACCTTGTTTGTGATCGTTTCCAAAACTTTTACCACACAGGAAACAATTTCAAATGCCAATACCATCAAAAATTGGTTCCTTAAATCTGCATCGCAATTCGACATTGCCAAGCATTTTGTCGCAGTTTCTACCAACTTGGATGCCATCGATGCTTTTGGAATTGATCCTAAAAACGTATTCCCAATGTGGAACTGGGTGGGAGGTCGATTCTCATTGTGGTCTGCAGTAGGACTTTCTATCAGTTTGTCCGTTGGTTTCGATAATTACCGATCGCTATTGAATGGTGCAGAAAAAATGGACCTTCATTTTAAAGACGCTGATTTTGACAAAAACATCCCTGTCGTTTTGGCGCTCATCAGTATTTGGTATAATAACTTTTACAATGCCGAATCTGAAGCCATTTTGCCCTACACTCAATATTTAACCAAGTTGGCACCTTACTTACAACAAGCCATCATGGAAAGTAATGGGAAAAGCGTAGACAGAGATGGAAATAGAGTAGATTACCAAACAGGAACGATTGTTTGGGGAAGTACGGGAACCAACATGCAACATGCCTTTATGCAATTGGTACATCAAGGAACCAAATTGATTCCTGCCGACTTTATCGGTTTTGAAGAGTCCTTATATGGGCTTTCCGACCATCACAAAAAACTCATGGCAAACTATTTCGCCCAAATGGATGCATTGGCCTATGGAAAATCCAAAGAACAAGTACATCTGGAATTAAAAACAGCTGGGCAAATAGATCAGATTGCTACCTTATTGCCTTTTAAAGTCTTTGAAGGAAACCAACCTAGCAACGCCATTTTATTCAAAAAACTTACTCCAGAGTCCTTGGGAGAATTGATTTCTATGTACGAACATAAGATTTTCGTTCAAGGAGTACTTTGGAACATCTTTAGTTATGATCAATTTGGTGTAGAATTAGGTAAGGAATTGGCGA
>CAZTFN010000351.1:0-3609 GCA_964612905.1 uncultured Flavobacterium sp.
AGGCGGAATGGGTGTTTTTTGATAGAGGCTTACCTGATGTATTTGCCTATTTGGACTATTCTAATGATCCATATCCGGGTTACTTTAAAGAAAAAAGCGAACAGTACAAATACAATCACATCTTTGCTTTTGCACCGTGGAAAAAGATTTACACATCCGATAACGAGCGATATGAGAGCTACGAAGAGTCTGTCATCATTGATCAACATATTCGGAAGGCGTATGAAGAACTCGGATACAAGATTATTCAAGTTCCCTTTGGATCGGTAAAAGAACGAAGTGATTTTATTATCAATTGGCTCAACCTCAATACATGACCCAACCCAAAGACATTTTAAAGAAATACTGGGGCTATGAATCTTTTAGACCTCCACAAGAGGAGGTTATCAATGCTGTTTTGTCTGGACAAGATACCATCGCACTTTTACCTACAGGTGGCGGGAAATCTTTGTGTTATCAGATCCCTGGAATTCTCTTAGATGGTATTTGTGTGGTCATTTCGCCTCTAATTTCTTTGATGCGAGACCAAGTAGCAAGTTTGAATAAAAAAGGCATCCGTGCTATTGCACTGCAAAGTAAACTGTCTGTAGATGAAATTGTAGCACTTTTTGACAATCTAAAGTTTGGGAATGCGAAGTTCCTCTATCTTTCACCAGAACGATTGCAATCACCATTGATCATTCAAAAAATCAAAGAACTCCACATCAATTGTATTGCTGTAGATGAAGCTCATTGTATTTCAGAATGGGGACATGATTTTAGACCGTCTTATCGACAGATTAAAAACATTCGAGAGTACTTTCCCGATACTAACATCATTGCACTGACCGCCACAGCAACGAAAAGGGTCATTAAAGACATTCGCAAAAATTTGGAAATGAAAGAGTGTCAGATCTTCAAAAAGTCTTTTTTTAGAGATAATTTGGCCTATCAGGTCTATACCTTGGAAAGTAAATTAGATCGATTGTTACGGATCCTGAACAAGAACCCATCTTCTACCATTATATATGTAGGCTCACGAAAAAAAACCGAAGAACTCGCGAATTACATCAATACCAAAGGGTTTAATACGGTTTCATATCACGGTGGCATGTCCTCTGAAGATAAGCAAAGTTCTTTCGATCTATGGATGTCTGAAGAAAGACCTATTATGGTTGCCACCAATGCTTTTGGAATGGGAATTGACAAGCCCAATGTGAGAGTGGTAATTCATATGGATCTACCTTATAGTATAGAAAATTATATTCAGGAAGCAGGACGAGGAGGACGAGACGGAAACAAAGCGTTTTCGGTAGTACTTCAAAACGAAAATGACATTCTCACTTTTAAGAGAAACACCATTGAAAAAACACCTAGTATTGAAGAGGTAAAAGAAGTCCATAAAAGGTTGTACAAGTATTTCCATATTGCCAAAGGTGAAAAAGTTGAGACCTCATTCGATTTTAATTTACAGGAGTTTTGCGAACGTTATGGGTTTAAGTCTCGCAATACAACCTCCATATTGCATATTTTAAAGAATCATGGAATCATTGATATCAATCATCGATTTGACACAAAATCCACCATTCAAATAAGTATATCCAGTAACGAGTTGATCAATTTTAGCAGTAAGAATCAACTCACCATGCAATTGATTGAATTACTCTTACGAAGTTATGGGAGCATCTTTTATCAAAAAGTAAAGATTAGTGAGTTCATTTTGGCAAAGAAGTTAAAGACCACTTCCACAAAGGTGAAGAAAATCTTGAAGAAGCTTCATGACAAAGAGATCATTGAATACAAAGAAGTGAATTCCAATCACGATCTATTTTTCTTGATGCCAAGAGAAGATGATAAAACAATCAATCGACATTCCAAAAGCATCAAAAAGTATATCGGACTTCAGCAAATGAAGGCCAAGAGACTCATTCAATTCATTCGAAATGACGAGGTTTGTAGGAGTCAGCAAGTACTCTCCTACTTTGGAGAATCTTTTGAAAAACCCTGTGGGATGTGTGATGTCTGTATAAGAAGAAAGCGTAGCAAGAAGAAAGAAGACATATCAGAAGAGCTTATTTCCTTATTCAAAGAGCAACAAGAATTGTCAAAAGAAGAAATATTCACGCAAGTAGATGCTTCTGAAGATACTATTTTGATACATTTGCGAAACCTTTTAAGAAAGGATATTATTGACCTTACCACAGACAGCAAATTGTACTTGAAATGAGAGATTTACGGATAGTTTTTATGGGTACTCCAGACTTCGCAGTAGCCATTCTAGATCGAATATTAGAAGATGGGCACCAAGTTGTGGGAGTCATTACCGCTCCAGACAAGCCTGCGGGTAGAGGTCGTAAGCTGAATGAATCAGCGGTGAAAAAGTATGTCGTGAGTAAAGGATTGAACCTTCTTCAACCTAAGAACTTAAAATCTCCTGACTTTCAAGCTGAATTAGAATCGCTAAATGCAAACCTTCAAGTAGTTGTTGCCTTTCGTATGTTACCCAAATCGGTTTGGAGTCTTCCAGAATATGGAACCTTTAATCTTCATGCTTCCTTATTACCCGATTATAGAGGCGCTGCTCCTATTCATTGGGCTATTATTAATGGAGAGGAAAAAACTGGGGTGACTACCTTCTTTATTGATGAAAAAATTGATACGGGAGCTATGATTCTAAAGAAAGCAGTGGAAATTGGAAAGAATGAAACTGTTGGTAAGCTTCATGATCGATTGATGAAATTAGGGGCACAAGCCGTTTCTGAGACGCTGACTTTAATTCAAAATGATACTGTTTCCACAACGAATCAACCCGTGGCGGAGACAAAATCGGCACCAAAATTATTTCCTAACAATTGCAAAGTGAATTGGAACGATACTTTAGACAGCATATACAATCACATTAGAGGGTTGAATCCGTTTCCTGCCGCATGGACAGAAATACACACCAATAACGAAATCATTTCGGCAAAAATTTATGCCGTGAGAAAATCCGAGGAAGCTCATGAGCATGACAATGGTTCGATCGTTACTTCCAAAAAAGAAATCAAAGTTGCTGTTCAAGGAGGTTATATTATTATTAATGAATTAAAGCTTTCTGGAAAGAAAAAAATGGACGCTAGAAGTCTTCTAAATGGCTTCTCTTTTTCTTCGGATGCAAAAGCGCTCTAAAGCCTTTACAGGCAAAGGATGTATGGATTCCAATGTAAAAATCCAACCTTTATTAACAATTTGCTATCATTTATTAACAAATAGCCCGTTTTTACAGGGCTAAACTTGCATGAACCCTTATTCCGTCTATATTTGTTTAGCTTTTTGAGCTAAAATTATCAATTAATTAAAAATTCTATTTTATTATGAACAAATCAGATTTAATCGACGCTATGGCTGCAGACGCAGGAATTTCAAAAGCGGCTGCTAAAGCGGCATTAGAATCATTCATGGGAAGCGTAACTAGCACTTTAAAAGGTGGTGGTAAAGTTGCCCTAGTAGGATTCGGAACTTTCTCTGTATCTGCGAGATCTGCAAGAACGGGAAGAAACCCACAAACTGGTGCTGAAATTCAAATTGCTGCTAAAAATGTAGCGAAGTTCAAAGCTGGAGCTGGATTGAATGATGCTGTAAACTAATACA
>CAZTFN010000352.1:0-3594 GCA_964612905.1 uncultured Flavobacterium sp.
CGAACTTTAAAACAAACTGGAAAATACTCATCCCAGGAAGTTCTACATTCAATTCTAATGTTGACGATATGTTGCTCTGGGCAGAAGTCAATTTGAACAAGGGAATCATCAATGGAAAAAGAATTTATAGTGAAGCGTCTTATGATTTATTGACAAGTTCTCAATGGAAGTTTAGTGATACATCATATGGTGGATTGAGTTGGTTTGTATCCAAATTTAATGGCGATACTAAGGTTGCTCATAGTGGAGGGGATACTGGGTTTCGAAGCTATTTTGCCTTTATCCCCGAGAAAAAATCTGCTATTGTGCTCATGGCAAATGTAAATCCATTTTGGTCGTCAGATGCATCTAATGTAATCCTCAAGAACACAATTTACAACGACTCAATTATCTGGAAAACACCCATTTCTCATAAACTCAGAAAACACATTCTAACGGATGGCATTGAAAAAGTAAAAGAAGTTTATCAGCAAGAAAAGGAAAATACGGAATCAGAATATCTGGTGGAAAATGGTTTGCTAGATGATTTAGGCTATGAATTATTAAATCGAGGTCATTTAACTCAGGCTTTGGACGTGTTCATGTTCAATACAGAATTGGAACCAAATCACGCAGGTTGGGTAGACAGTGTTGCCGATGCGTATCGTGCAATGGACAGCACTCAAGTTGCCATCAAGTGGTATCAAAAGGCTTTGGAGATGAAACCAGATCAAAAGTTCTCCATCAGAAAATTGAATGAATTGTTAGGAAAGTAATTTTAAAAACTCCTCTCTCGGAATTTCCTTCGCTCCTAAACTAGCCAAATGATCGTTGTATACTTGGCAGTCGATGAGTTTGTATTTGTTGGACCGTACCAAATGAATAAAGGCAACTTTAGAAGCATTGGACACTTTGGAAAACATGCTTTCGCCACAGAAAATATTTCCTACTTCTACTCCGTACAATCCTCCAACTAATTCGGGTTCCTGTGCATCGTTTAAGCACCAAACCTCCAAAGATCTTGCATGTCCTAATCGATGTAATCTTAGGTAAGCTCTTTCCATATCGTTGGTAATCCAAGTTCCTTCTAGGCCTTCTTCTTGGTTTCTTTGGATGTGTTTGCAATGATGGATTACCTCTTCAAAAGCCAGATTTTCTGTCACCGTAAATCGACCTTTCTTCAATACCTGTTTCATCGATTTTGAAATTTTCAAGTCTTCTGGAAACAACACCATACGTTCGGGAGGGCAATGCCATAAGATGGGGTACTCTTCCGAATACCAAGGAAAGATTCCTCGTTCATAGGCGTGCATCAAGCGATCTGGAGCTAAATCTCCACCGATGGCAATGATCCCTTCAGGGGAAGCATCTTCGTAAGGGGGAAATTCGATTTTATGTGATAACCAGAGCATGTTCAGTTTTCAGTGGTCAATTTAGAAGAGTAACAATCCAATGATATAAATCGAACTTCCAACTACCATAGCAATAAGCGTGTAAGGCAGTATCTCTTTCGCCTTCAATTTTGTGATTCCTAACAAAGGTAATGCCCAGAAAGGTTGTAGCATATTTGTGACTTGATCGCCATAGGCCAAAGCCATGATTGCTTTGTTTAAGGGCACTCCTAATTTCAATGCCGACTCGACTACGATTGGACCTTGCACCACCCATTGTCCACCACCACTTGGCACAAAAACATTCACCAATCCCGCACTAAAAAACGTAAAAATTGGTAGTGTTGTTTCGTTCGAAATAGAGACAAAGAAATCCGAAATTTGAGTCACCATTCCCGAACTACTCATGATTCCCATAATTCCAAAATACAACGGAAATTGAATCAGAATCCCCGAAACATCAGAGATTGATTCACCTACCGCATTGATGAATCGCTTGAAACTTCCATGTAACATAATGCCCAATCCTAGCATCAAAAAGTTGATCAAGTTAGGCGTGATCTTTAATACTTTGATATCGTCAAAATATCGAATAAAGAATGTGACGATAATGAGTCCTCCGAATAGAATGGCAAGTATTTTTGAGCTGTCTAATTTCTCAGCTTGACTTGATGCTTTTTCATCGGGATTCATCACATATTCTGGCAGATTCATCTTCGTAGGATTCGACTTCTTTCCAAGCCAATAGAACAACCCAGAAATTACCACTACCACAGCTGCAAAAATCAATAGATTGGATAAACTAAAAATCGTATCGCTAAAGTCGATAATATCAGGAATCTGAGCCAACATCTCTGGTGAAGACACATCCTTCATAATGCTTGCTATATGTCCATCTTCATTGATCTTAATAGGTGCCGAACCCGAAATACCTCCATGCCAAACCATCAAACCTGTATAACCCGCAGCCCCAATGATTGGGTAGTTGAGTTTGATTCCATTTTTCTGTGCATGCTCAGCTACTTTTCTCGCTAATAAAGCTCCAAAGATGAGTCCCAATCCCCAATTAAAAAAGGCAACTAGCATGGTAGTCGAAGCTACAATAGCCGCGCTGGTTGCGGTATCTTTACAAAATCGGGTTACTTTCAAAATGGCATTGCTCACGGGTTTACTCAAAACCAATACATGCCCTAGAATCAAAATCAGCATCATTTGGTAGGCAAAAACCAACAAACCATTGGTCCAAATACCACTTTCCCAAAAACTGAAAACATCAAAGGTATAATCGACAAAAGAGGTATCAACAGGTCTGGTGAAGAATACAGCCAATACAATGGTAACTAAGGTCAGTAAAATAGCAATGGTAAAAGGGGATGGTAAATACTTCTGAAAGATATTTTCAATGGCTTTGGTGATCTTCATGAAAGACGATTTGTTGACTAAATTAAAGAAAAGTTAATAATGAACTTTTACTGGGTCATCATAATTTTCTGATGTATTTTTGCGTTTCTGTAAGAAACGTTATGAAAACGAAATCCAAAAAGAAATCAAGAACTCGTTTGTTACACCAGTACTATACCTACACTGGGTTCTATACCTTTGTGGGAAATAGTCTGAAAAAAGCCGCACTACCAATCATCCTGATTGTTGTTGCCTTATTCGTGATTAACAAGTATGTTTTTACAATTGATGACGGTCTTGAACTGCTTACGACTTCTTTTTCGAGACTTGGTGTACTGATTACCTTTTTCATTTCGGAAACCTTACTTGGTTTGATTCCACCAGAGATTTTCATTGGTTGGTCGAAGAAAACTGCAGATCCAATTCTGAATCTTTCCATCTTGGCAACCTTGTCATATGTTGGAGGGGTACTCTCCTATTACATCGGAAAAGCTGCTTTGAGAATTCCAAGAATCAAGAACTATTTGGAAGGTAAAATGGCAAAGCATTTAAAGAATACTAGCAAATGGGGTGGTTTTTTAATTATTGTTGGAGCGCTGCTTCCTGTGCCATTTTCAATGACCTGTATTGCCGCAGGAATGATCAAGTATCCAATTAAAGGTGTGATTCTTTTCGGTTTGTTCCGTTTTGCGAGATTCGCCCTGTATGCTTCGGTAATCTTTAAAGTGGTTTCTTAATCTTCTTCGTTGGGAAGATTGTCTTTGAACTCCTGAATCGTTTTTTCAATTACTTTATCTGATCTATCTTCGGATGTATTATACCC
>CAZTFN010000353.1:0-3584 GCA_964612905.1 uncultured Flavobacterium sp.
CGAGTTCGAAACAAAGATAAGGAGGCTGAGGATGGAGAAGAAAGTTTTGTTGATCGATGCTGATCCTCAAGCGAATGCTTCCTCTGGACTTGGAATCGATGTGGAGTCGGTTACTACTGGGACATATCAAGTATTGGAGCATACTGCGAATGCCAAAGAAGCCATTCAGTCAACCAGTTCTCCCAATGTAGATATCATTGCTGCTCATATCGATTTGGTTGCCATTGAGATTGAATTGGTGGATAAAGAGCAAAGAGAATATATGTTGAAAAATTCTCTAGAAAAGATCAAATATGATTATGATTATATCATTATTGATTGTGCTCCATCTTTAGGATTGATCACGTTGAACTCTCTGGTTGCAGCAGATTCTGTCATCATCCCTATTCAATGTGAATATTTCGCACTAGAGGGATTAGGAAAGCTTCTGAATACCATCAAGAGTGTGCAAAAACTTCACAATCCTAAATTGGATATTGAAGGGCTTTTATTGACCATGTTTGATTCAAGATTACGACTTTCTAATCAAGTGGTAGATGAAGTACAAAAGCACTTTAGCACCATGGTTTTCGACACAATTATTAGAAGAAATACACGTTTAGGAGAAGCACCAAGTTATGGTGAAAGCATCATTGCTTACGACGCCACCAGTAAAGGTGCCGTAAATTATTTAAATTTGGCGCACGAACTCTTAAAAAAGAATAAGTAATATGGCAAAAGCCAACAAGAAACAAGCTTTAGGAAGAGGACTTTCAGCCTTACTCAAAGATACCACGGAAATCAATTCTGCCGCCGACAAAAATGCCGATAAGGTTGTTGGAAACATTATTGAAATTGATTTGGAAAGTATTGAGGTAAATCCATATCAGCCAAGAACCTATTTTGATGAAGAGGCGCTGCGTGAATTGGCGAGTTCCATTCGAGAATTGGGCGTAATTCAACCCATTACCGTTCGTAAGATTGGAAATGCGTTTCAATTGGTTTCTGGAGAGCGACGTTTTAGAGCTTCTAAACTCATTGGTAACAAGACAATCCCTGCATACATTCGAATTGCCAACGACCAAGAGATGCTGGAGATGGCCTTGGTTGAGAATATTCAGCGAAAAAATCTTGATCCAATAGAGGTCGCTTTGTCTTATCAACGATTGATTGAAGAAATTCAATTGACCCAAGAGGAATTAAGTGTTCGTGTAGGAAAGAAAAGATCAACGGTAACAAACTATTTGCGTTTGTTGAAGCTAGACCCTATTCTTCAAACAGGAATGCGTGACGGTTTTATCACCATGGGACATGGAAGAGCCTTGATTAACGTTGAGAGTTCTGAAGAGCAACTCAATATCTACGAAAAGATTTTGAGAGAAAAATTATCTGTTCGTCAAACCGAAGAACTGGTAAAAAATCTAAAGACAGGGAACGCAACATCAAAACCAAAAAGAAAAGTTCTTCCTAATTATATTCAAGATAGTTTATCTGATATGAGTTCTTTCCTTGGACACAAAATCGATGTAACTGTCAACTCTAGAGGAAAAGGAAAAATTTCTATTCCTTTTCACTCACAAGAAGACTTCGAAAGAATCAAAAACTTACTCAAATAAGTGTTGCATAAGCTTACTATATCAGTTCTGTTTGTTGTGCTATTCTCTATTCAGAGTTTTGCACAGAAAGATTCTATCAATGTAAAAGCTGAGAAAACCTTGATGGTTCCTCAAGACGAATACAACGCACTATCACCATCAAAGGCGGCTTTTTATTCAGCTGTTTTTCCAGGAATGGGACAAATTTATAATAAGAAATATTGGAAAGCACCATTGGTTTGGGGTGCTATGGCAACGAGTACATCTATTTACTTGTTCAACAATACAGAATACAAAAGGTACCGACGAGCATTCCGTCAAAGAGAATCTGGTATACAAGACGAATTTACCCTAGACAATGGTACAGAAGTCATTTCAAGAGACGGATTGATTAGTGCACAAAGAACTTTGCGAAACAATAGAGATTTATCACTGCTAGCAACGGTTCTTATTTACGTCTTACAGATTGTTGAAGCCAGTGTAAATGCGCATTTATTGCAGTTCGATACTGACAAAAACTTATCTGTAAAACCTGTGATGGTTCCAGACCCAATCCGAGTTGAAGCACCCACTGTAGGTTTGCGACTCAAATATTCCTTCTAGATGAAAATAGCATTACTAGGTTATGGTAGAATGGGCAAAGAAATTGAAAAATTAGCTTTGCAACGAGGACATGAGGTTGTCTTAAAGGTTGCTGAAAAGGAAGATTATGACATCAAACTAGCAGATGTAGCCATAGATTTTAGCATTCCTGATGCTGCTTTTGAAAATATTACCAATTGCTTTCAAAATAAGGTTCCTGTGATTTCAGGAACGACAGGTTGGTTGGATCAATACGATGAAGCCGTTGATATCTGCCATCAAAACGATGGAGGTTTTATCTATGCTTCTAACTTTAGCTTGGGAGTGAACATCTTCTTTGAACTCAACAAACAGTTGGCAAATATGATGAGTCAGTGGAAAGACTACAACATTTCGGTGGAGGAAATTCATCATACAAAAAAACTGGATGCACCTAGCGGAACAGCAATTACACTGGCTGAAGGAATCATAGATAATACAGAAAAAACAGACTGGGAGCTGACTTCAGAGGGAAAAGCGTCTGAAAATAAGATTCCCATCGAAGCGAAAAGAATTCCTGATGTTCCTGGAACACATATCATTAATTACACTTCTGAAATTGACACCATAGAGATTAAACATACTGCTCACAATAGAAAAGGGTTTGCTTTGGGCGCCATCATTGCGGCAGAATGGATCGTTGGCAAAACAGGAGTTTACACTATGAAAGATGTGTTAAACATAGGTTAAATGCCGTAACAATTTCTTTTATTTGTAACGAATAGCTAAAACAATACTGAACATGAACTTTACTGAGTGGATCCTATTTTTTCTTGCAATACAAGTTATTCACGTTGCAGGAACTTGGAAATTGTATGAAAGAGCTGGAAGAAAAGCTTGGGAAGCAGCAATTCCCGTATACAACGCGGTTGTTTTAGCCAAAATCATAAACCGACCAAGATGGTGGGTGATTTTACTCTTTTTCCCTATTGTGAACCAATTGATGTTCCCTGTCTTTTGGATTGAGACCGCAAGAAGTTTTGGATTCAACAAACGAAAGGATACCATATTGGTAGTTCTAACCTTAGGACTTTATCTATTCTACATTAATTACGGAACAGATGCCAAATACATAAAAGATAGAAGTTTAAAACCACGAAGTGGATTGGGTGAATGGGTAAGCGCTATTGCTTTTGCAATCATAGCAGCAACCATGGTCCCTTTCCAGGTGCCTTCAAGGCCACTTTGAGCAAAGGCAATGACGGATACGCACAGGCAAGTAACCAGAGATAGGGTGATTTTTTTCATAGCTATGTGTTTGTAAATTGGCTTATTACAAATAGGTGAACAATATTAATTTGATCCCTACTTAGAAGCTATTTGAATTTAGCAATTCGATTTTGTTATAGCCATTTTTTATCCACTTTTCGTTGGCATCCCGCAAGTCTG
>CAZTFN010000354.1:0-3577 GCA_964612905.1 uncultured Flavobacterium sp.
CGTCCTAGTTGCTCTATAAGCGTCAGAGGCACCCCAATTCCAACTCATAAATTTTCTTGCTGAACTTCTTAAAATCCGAAGCTAGATAACGATACTTAAAGAAAAGTCCGTTGGAATAATACTGATCTCTAGAAATAGAAGCATACAGATCATTGTCATTTGTAAAACTAAATTCTTTTGAAAATTTTTGTTGGGAGAACACAGATATCGACAAAAGAAATGCAAGGACGAGCGAAAATATTCTCATGACGGCAAATATAGTGTATGTTAAGAAAACTGGAAGTTCGCAAATGTGTTAAAAAAAAGTAATATTTTTAGACCTTAGATACTCAAAATACTATGGCCGAATCAAAACCTATGCTTGACCTCAATGATTTTCAAAATGCATCCAATGCAAAGGAACTCATTGCCATTATGAAAGCAAAAGGAATTCCGCATGGAAAAATTGCAGAAAACGTTGCTTATGAAAGACAACTCAGACTCCTACAAGTAGAGTTGGTAAAGTTGCAGCAATGGATATTAAAGGAAAATAAGCGTGTTGCTGTGATTTTTGAAGGCAGAGATGCTGCTGGAAAAGGTGGGAACATCAGACGTTTTATGGAGCATCTAAATCCACGTTCTAGTAGACTAGTAGCTTTGAATAAGCCTACCAAAGAAGAAAGAGGTCAATGGTATTTTCAACGCTATATCAAAGAGCTTCCCAATCCAGGTGAAATTGTGTTCTTTGATCGTAGCTGGTACAATAGGGCAGTGGTAGAACCTGTGATGGGGTTTTGTACAGATCAGGAATACAAAGAGTTTATGGTACAGGTTCCTGAGTTCGAACACATGTTATATGAAGATGGTTTGATCGTGATTAAGTTTTGGCTATCGATCTCTAAAGATGAGCAGATGAAGCGATTCGACAGTCGAAATGCCAATCCATTAAAACGATGGAAATTCAGCCCAGTGGATAAGAAAGGACAGGAACTATGGGATCGTTATACGCACTTTAAAGACGAAATGTTTAGTAAAACTCATACACCGTATTGTCCGTGGATGATCATCAGAACCAACAATAAGAAAACGGCTCGTTTGGAAGCCATTCGTTATGTACTCTCCAATTTCGATTACGAAGGAAAAGACGATACATCCGTGACACTAATTCCAGATCCAAACGTTGTGATGCGTTACTATAGATCAGCCTACTAAAAAATTGAAATGCATAGAGAACTCACACCATTAGAATTAAAAAAACTCAATTCAAACAAAGGATTACAAGCCTTGTTGTCTAAAGAGCCCATCAATATTGATCGAGCATTACGTTATATCGACTATGAGCGCAAACTAAAAAAATTACAAACGGAGATGATTCGTTTGCAAACTTGGGCTATTGAAAACGGAGAGCGTATTGTCGTAATCTTTGAAGGAAGAGATGCCGCAGGAAAAGGTGGTGCCATTCGAAGAATTACAGAACGAATCAATCCACGTCACATGCGTATTGTGGCACTTCCCAAACCTACGGAAGACGAGCAATCGCAATGGTATTTTCAGCGATACATTCAACAGTTACCCAAGTCAGGAGAAATTGTGTTTTTTGATCGTAGCTGGTACAACAGAGCTGTAGTTGAGCCTGTAAATGGATTCTGTACTCAGAAGGAATATGAGATATTCATGACGCAAGTAAATGATTTTGAACGCATGATCTTAGATTCTGGAATTTACCTAGTGAAGATTTACATGTCCATCTCAAAAAGAGAACAAGCAAAACGTTTTGAGGAAATCAAGAACGATCCGTTGAAGCAGTGGAAAATGTCGCCTGTAGATGAGAAAGCCCAAGAATTGTGGGATCAATACACCACCTACAAAGATGCTATGTTTGAAAAGACGAATACGGAGAAATCACCTTGGAAGGTTATTAAAGCCAATCGGAAAACAGAAGCCAGAGTGAATGCTCTGAATCACATTCTGAAAAACATTCCTTACGACAAAAACATCGAAATTTAATTACAGACTTTTCTTAATTCGATCGAAGATAAAGTACATCTCATAAGCCACCATTTCATTGGTTCTTAAATAAGCTGCTGCTTGCTCTGGAGTACCATCTGACCCTTTTGGATCGATATATGGAAGGTGGAATCTTTTCACTGCTTCCGCAATGTAGGGACAATTCTCATCGGCACTATCACAAGTGGTAATGGCCACATAAGGAGCTTTGTTCATTTCATGATTAAATGTCTTTGAGAACCCTAAGACATAATCTCTTGTTCCTTCAAAAGAAACCTGATAGACCGGATTTTGATGAGAGAATTCTTCTACTTGGAAAGAGAAGCCCACATCTTTTAAGGTTTTTACCGTATTTCTGTGAAATGCAGTGACTTCGGTTCCTCCAGAGAATGAAGAGATGTTTAGACCAAAATAGTGAGATGCAAAGAAGGTCCACACTTGTCCTAATTGACTTCGTCTGGAGTTGTGTGTACAGATAAAGTTAATGCTTATATGTTCGTTGTTATCGACATAGATTTCCTTAATGGTGTCGGAAATACGTGTCAACAAACTTTTTCTATTTTCATCTAGAACAACATTTCTACGACTATTTTCAAAGAAATTCTTTGCTTTCGTAGCATCAGTCTTGATCATCTTCTTAATTTTGTGACAAAGTTAGGATTTAGGTGAAAATTAAGGTATTAACGAATAGTTAAGAATGCGTTTTGAAATTGGTTCTTTAGTGTCTTTAATCGATGATGTTTTCCAAGGGAAAGTCACTGCTATCAAAGATGAAATGGTTGAAATTGTAGACGATGATGGCATGGTGTATACCTATCATCAAAGCGAACTTGTCTTGGTGAATACGGATCAGTATGAATTGGCAAAGTTCTCTGATATCAACAATCCTCTTTTAAAGGAAAAATCTCAATTGGAAAGCAGTAAGAAAGAGAGTTTCTTTAAGAAGGATAAGAATGAAGTTGTTTTTGAGGTAGATCTTCACATCAATCAGTTGGTAAACAGCACGAGAAATCTCGATAATTACGATATGCTGAATCTTCAGTTGAATACTGCTAAGAGAAAGTTAGAATACGCCATTGTACAACGCTTTTCTAAAGTCGTCTTTATTCATGGAGTAGGAGAAGGAGTATTAAAAAAAGAACTTCAATCTCTCTTGAATAAATATCCCGTGGATTATTACGATGCTTCCTATCAGAAATACGGATTGGGCGCAACCGAAGTATACATTTATCAAAATCCAAAATCTTAATTGAGTACTTTAGCCTCATGAAAGTAATTTATCTAGACAATGCAGCTACAACACCGATTGATCCGCAAGTGATTCGGGTGATGCAAGAATCTATGCAATCCAATTTTGGAAACCCGTCTTCTACACATCAATTTGGTAGAAAGGCTAAGAATGGTGTTGAAAATGCTCGAAAGAATATTGCAAAGGTTTTTAATGTAAGTGCATCTGAAATTATTTTCACCGCTGGAGGTACAGAAGCTGATAATTTGATCCTGTACAATGCTGTGAACAATCTTGGTGTGAAAAGAATCATCACCTCTAAGATTGAGCATCATGCTGTATTGCATACTGCGGAATTTCTGA
>CAZTFN010000355.1:0-3565 GCA_964612905.1 uncultured Flavobacterium sp.
ACAACCCCCGCAGCCTGCCCAAGCTCATCCGCAAGCTGGGCGAGCGCATGGGCGAAGGCGAACGCGCCGTCATGGTACATAGCGAAGGCACCCGTTCGCTCACCTGCCGCAAGCCGGTGGAGCTCTTGAGCGGGTCGTTCATCGACATGGCCATGAAAAACGGCGCACCCATCGTGCCCGTGCGCTTCACGGGCGGGTTGCCCGTGGAGCCGCTGGAGCAGCGCATCGAATTCCCCTTGGGTCACGGCCAGCAGGACTACTGGTTCGGCCGTCCGCTGCTGCCGGAAGAGCTCGAGCCGATGAAATACCGGGATCGTCGGGCGTTTGTGCAAGTGTAGTAAAACCAGAAAACAAGACGAGGTAAAGAAATTTTTTCATAGAAGGTATTAGTTAATCTAAGGAATATTTTTTTTGAAATTGGTGAGAATGCACAGAGCACAGTAATCCCAATATTACATATACAAATCCAGGAGCACCAAACTGAACTCCAATGCGGAAATATGCCATGACCGCAGAAATAATTCCTACAAGTACGAAAAATGAAAAGTGTCTCGCATAAAATAGCAAGACGTATGGGTTTTCAATTTTTTCATCTTTTTTATAGGCTCTGAAATACATGAGCACGAAGCTTAAGAACATGGTTGAAAATCCAAGGCTATAGATTTGAAAGAGTTGAGCAAGCTCGTTCATAGTCATTCCTTTCTGCTGTAGCATAGAATCGAGCAGTGATTTTACTGGGAAAATGTAAAATAGAACGGTAAATAGCAACAACATGTTGAATGTGATGATCCAATCATCTACATGTTTGGTTCGTCTGAAAAAATTATAATGTAATTTCCAGAGTGCCATCATGATGAAGAAACTGGCACCAAAAGAGATGAAATTGGGCAATTCTTCTGAAAACGAAATGAATTCATTAGAGTTTCCTAGGTCCACAACCATTAAGGTCGCAGCAAAGGCAAAAACTCCATCACTTAGCGCTTCAAGACGACTCTTTTTATGGGAGAATAGCATAGTGTTTAGTTAGCTGCTTCTAAGGTAAGAAATTAAAATTTCTATCCTATTTTTTTACATGAAAAGTATATGTCATAATGGCCTCGTCATTCAGCATCAAATGAAGATCGTATCGACCTTTGTGTAAGAATTGATAGTTAAAACTGATGCTATCTTTATGAATGATCAAATCTAGAGGCTCCTTCCTGATATCTTTTCTGAGACCACTTACGACAAGGTGAATGGATTCAACTTCTTTGGGGTTTAATTGATCAAAGTGAAAAGGAATGGTTTCTTTTTTTGAAACAGTATTGTTCATCTTCAAAGCTCCTTGATAGATGATTCCATAATCAAAGGCAGCATTGTAAAAAAGTGGCCCCTCCAAGAACTCTTCAAAGGTAGGTGTTCGATCACCGAGTAAAGTCCATTGTATGTCTAAAGGATAGTGGTTTTTAATAAAGAGTTCTGGTTTCCCTAAGAAGAATCCTTCTTGGTATTCAAAGTCGAACTTAAACGTGTTAGGATCAAAGAGACCCGTTGCCCAAGTGGGATCGCACAAATACCACTTGCCATTCAAAAGAACAACATTCCAAGAGTGATTGGGCTCTGGTACATCTTCATATTCCGTGTCAGCTGTTCTGCTAAATCCATTCACAATTTTTGCTTGAATGCCTGCGTAGCGACACATCTCTTTCAATAAGTAAGCGTAGCCAGTACAAACAGTTCTTTTCTTTTTTAAAAGTCTAGCAATCGTTTTTCTTCGAATCTGGTGATTCCATTCGATGAGTTTTACAGAATCATTTTTAAACTTTCGTCTCTTTCTTTTGTTACGTTCATAAACTCCATTGTCGCTCGATATGTTCTTGGTAATCCACATGAAAATGGATCGCAGTTTTTCTACATCTGTATTTAGGTCTTGTGTGAGTTGCAAGGAAAGTTTAGGAACACTCTTCAAATCAGCGCGAAAGTAGGCATCGGCAATGCTGTCTGCTTTGTAAAAACTCACATGCTCAAAATCTTCAATCTGTGAATAGATTGAAAGAGAGCAAAGAAAGAAAAATACGAAGCCTATTCTTTTCATCCTTTTTTCTTCAATCGAGATTTTTTTGACTTGAATAATTTCTCTACCTGAACTTCACCTAGGACAACACAATTGTATAGTTCCATTCCTTCTTTCATAGTTACCTTTAATGGGTTTTTTGTCCATTCACCAATGGTAATTTCCACCGTTTCATAACCCAAATAAGAAATGACTAGGACATCTCCTGCTTTCAGGGGTTTGGGAAATTTAAACTTCCCATCAAAATCAGTATCTGTACCTAAAATGGTCCCTTTCAAAAGAACACTTGCTCCAGGCAATCCACCATTGGAGTCGCTGACAATGCCTTCTACAATGGCAGACTTGTTTTTTGAAACATCCAGCACTTTTGCAGAATCTTTCGCTTGATTCCAAACTTTTATTTGCGGAGGTTTTTTATCCTGAGCATTGGCTGGACTTGAGGCAAGAAAAGAAGCTAGTGACAGTCCAATAACACCTATGGCCGCATAATTTTTGTAAGTCGGATTGATAGTGTCGTTCAGTTGATACGATTTCAGTTGAGATTCATGGAAACGTCCACAGGCTTTTCCATTATTATGGTCAAAAAAGTTGACAATTTCTTGATCTGTCATGGAAGTAAAATCGACCACCTCCTTTGAACAAGAGGAGCAGAACCCTCCTCTTGTGGTAGGTGTGAAATTTTCAAAGGTTTCTCCACACGGAGAATTTATAGATAGTTTTAGCTCATTTTTCATAACGAAGAAGTTCTAGTTCTTTTTCTTGGATTTGAATAGCTTCTTTGAGCCACTTTTACCCAAAACAACCATGTCCAAAGATTCTTGTTCTTCTTTCATTTCGATATTTAAGAAAGTTGTTCGAGAAGTGATTTTTACCTCTTGTTTTTCAAACCCTAAAAAATCGATGACTAAGATGTCTCCATTCATCAACTCAATTGGAAATGTAAAATCTCCTTTCGAATTCGTGTACTCACCTTGATTCGTGCCTTTCAAGAAAATACTTGCCTCTGGAAGTGCTTGATTGTTAAAACTCACGTTTCCTTTGATGATTCGGCCTTCGGCTTTCCTCTTTTGCATTTCGACTTTGTCGATCTTTCTCAATTTCTTCTTCTGTGCGAAGGTTGGTGTGGCAACTAACATCAAAAATGCTAGCACCATTAATGTTCCTAACTTTTGTCCTTTACCAAGGAACTTTTCGTTGAATGTAATTAGTGTTTTCATAATTTTTCATTTTGAGTAAAACTAAGTTGAAAATTCCCTGAATGAAAGTTTGATTGAGTAAACCCCTACTTTCAAAGAGCGAACGAACCTTTCAAATTTAATAAAAAGAAAAAACCTCCCTGCATTTGCAGAGAGGTTTGGAGATATATATAAATTGTGTCACGATTCGGACACGTCAAAACTACTTGATCAGACCGTAGCTGCGTTTGATAAAGTTTGTGAGTTCTTCACCATGCAGCAAGTTCTGAGAGAGCTTTGCTAAGTCAAACGATTGTTTGATCAATCTGTTACGTTT
>CAZTFN010000356.1:0-3556 GCA_964612905.1 uncultured Flavobacterium sp.
TGTGTAGAAAGCTCTGTAATCTCCAATCCATAATCATTGATCTTCCCTTTAAGTTCATCGCAATAGGTTTTGCTTTCTCCTGCTAATTTTAAGTCGATCAATCGATCTTCCCAAGTAGGAATTTGAATTCCTTTATATCCTAAATCTGCTGCCCATTGACACAATCCATCCAATGAATTGAATGGCGCTTTATCGTCCATAAATTGAGCTAAAAAGACAGCAGGTCCTTTAATTGTTTTCATGTGTTAATTTTTAAAGTTCCACCCAAACATTGCCTTGTTTGTGCGAATCGACACTCTGTTCGATAAAACGCATTCCTCTTACACCATCTACAATGGTTGGGAACTCGGCATCATCATATGCTACACCTTTCACCGCTTTAGACATTCCTTTATAGATGTTCCCCATGGCATCAAAGATACCTTCAGGATGTCCGGGAGGCAATTTGGTTCCGTCCAAAGAAAGATCGCTATTATACCCATGTCCCGGTTTTAAAATGCGCAAAGGCTGTCCGTCTTCTAGAAGATATAGATAATTAGGATTTTCTTGTTCCCATTTCAATCCAGCTTTTTTACCATAGACCGCTACCGTAAAGTTGTTCTCTTCACCTGTCGCAATTTGACTTGCTCTTAGGACTCCTTTTTTATGACCATCAAGACGGAGTAAAACAGTTCCATCAATGTCCATTTGATTGTCATCATACAAGTGATTCAAATCAGCAAGAATGCTCTTGATTTCATGTCCAGTTACGTATTCCAACATTTGATATGCGTGGACTCCAATGTCGCCCATACAACAACTGATTCCAGATTTCTCTGGATCCAATCGCCATGTTGATTTTCGTTGCTCTGGATCGTGGATAATTGGATTGATCCAACCCTGATAGTATTGCGCATCGATTTTTTGAATTTCACCAATCACTCCTTCTTGAATCATCTTTTTCATCTGACGAACCATAGGGTACCCTGTGTAGGTGTGCGTTAAAGCGAAATATGCCTTGTTCTTTTCTTGTGTTTCTTGCAATTCCAATGCTTCTGCATAGGTCATGGTCATTGGCTTTTCGCAGATCACATGAAAACCGTTTTCCAAAAGTTTCTTCGCCATAGGAAAATGCAAGAAGTTTGGAGTTAAAACCGAGACTACCTGAATTCTTTCTGATTCAGATAAGGCAAGCTCCTTTTCAATCATAGCATCCAAATCGGAATAGACTTGATTGGTTGGAATTCCAAGTTGTTCTGCGAACTTTAAACTCTCTTCATGTTTCACATTGAAAACTCCTCCTCGAAGCTCGTATGCATCGAACATACTAGCAGCGACTCTATGTAATACACCAATAAGGGAATCGCCTCCACCACCGAGGACTCCCCATCTTATTTTTTTACTCATCCTTATTCTTTGTACTCTATTTTTTCGTTTTTAAAGAAAATGGCAAATAACACAAAAACTCCTGCAGCGAATAATGCTGGGAAGATCCATATGTCTTGCCAATTATGCACTCCTTCTGATTCTAAATAGGTGTCTGTAATTTTCCCAGCTACCCAGAAACCAATTAACATACCCACTCCGTATGTAGCCAAGGTAATCAAACCTTGTGCTGCACTTTTTACTTTTTCTCCTGCTTTAGAATCGGTATAAATCTGTCCAGAAACAAAGAAGAAGTCATAACAGATTCCATGCAATGCAATTCCTATTAGTAGCATAAATAGTAATTCTCCTGAGTTACCGTAAGCGAATAAAAAATATCGAATTACCCATGCTAACATTCCAATAAGAATGGTCTTTTTAAATCCATATTTTTTAAAGAAAATTGGTAATAGAAGCATGAATAAAACTTCCGAGATTTGCCCAATGGTCATCATTCCTGCTGGTCCAATATCTTTCCCAAAAAGATTGATTTTCGCTTCTATTTCTGCCAAAAATGGATTCGCATTTGAATAATAAAAAGCTAAAGGAATACAAATAAGTACAGATGATAGGAAAAATACTAAGAAGTTTCGATCTTTTAAGAGTTTTAATGCGTCCAATCCCAGAATATCAGAAACTCCTATTTTTTCATTCTTTCCACTTGGAGGGGTTTTCGGTAGTAAGAAGCTGAATACCCCTAGTACTGCAGAGGCAATAGCAGTCATTAAAAAGGTATTCGCTAACAACCCTTTTTCTATAGATTCTGTTAAATCCCATGCAAAAAGACTGATAATAATACCAGCTGCAACCCAACCAACAGTACCCCAAACTCGGATGTATGAGAATTCCTTGGTTGGATCTTTCATTTGGTTGAAAGAAACAGAATTTACCAATGCTAATGTGGGCATATAGGCAATCATATACCCAAGAACATATGGGTAGAAGGTGCTAAAATCTTCCGCCTGATACATTTGGTACATTAAAACTGCACCTACCAAGTGAAGAATTCCTAAAATACGTTCCGCGTTAAAGAAACGATCTGCAATCAAACCAATAATGAATGGTGCAATAATGGCGCCCCAAGATTGTGTAGAGTAGGCCATTGCACCTTCAGCACCTGAAGCAGATAAATTATTTCCCAAAAAAGTTCCCATGGTTACAAACCATCCTCCCCAAATAAAGAATTCGAGGAACATCATGATCGATAGTTTGGCGTAGATTGATTTTTTCATGTTGGTATTTTATTTGTTGATTGCTTTTTCTACCAATGCTTTGGTTGCTTTGATTCCAGGAATCGGATCTTCACCTTCGTATTCCACGCCCACGTAACCTTGGAAGTTTGACTTCGCTACGATGCCCATCATTTTATAGTAGTCAATAGTAGTTTCATCACCGTTCTCATCAAAATCGTAAGATTTCGCAGACACTCCTTTGGCGAAAGGCATCAATTCAGCGATTCCTTTGTACTTGTCGTATTCTTCAATACAAGGAGCACCCCATCTTTCTCCACCTTCTCTTTTTACGCAGAAGTTTCCAAAATCAGGTAATGTTCCGCAGTTGTCCATACCCACTTCTTTCATTACTCGTGCAAGAAGTGCGGCATCACTTGACAATCCACCGTGATTTTCTACTAAGATATTTACATTTTTGGTCGCACCATATTCACCTAGTGCTTTCAAAGAACGAACGGAGTTTTTTACCCAAGTTTCTGGGTCTGGATCTCCAAATAAATTAATTCGAATGGAATGACATCCTAAGAATGCAGCGGCATCGATCCATTTTTTATGATTTTCAATGGCTTTTTGTGTTTCTGCTTCGTCAGAAAACGAAAGATCACCTTCACGATCAATCATGATGATTAGGTTCTCCATGCCTAAACTATCGCTTCTTTTTTTCAATTCTTTTAGGATGGCATCTAGACCAGCATCTTTCATTGGAAAATTCATGGCATCACTTACATACAATTGACTCACATATTCCAATCCGGTAAATCCTAAATCTTTTGCATCCTGCGCAAAATTCATAGGATCTTTTTTGCCTGCAAAAAGGTCTTTATGCAGAGACCATTGTGCTAATGAAAATTTATATTTTGGTTCTTCTGTAGAACAACCAAAATATAAATTTTCATTAGCACAATGGTCTCTGCATAAAG
>CAZTFN010000357.1:0-3544 GCA_964612905.1 uncultured Flavobacterium sp.
GGGTCATATGTACTTGTATGATTTAGGGACCAAGAAATTAAAGAATCAAATCACATCAGGAGATTGGATCGTGCATGAAGCCACCAACATAGATGAAAAAAATAGACAGATTTATTTTATTGCTGGAGGAAAGGAAGAAGGCAATCCTTATCACACGCACTATTACCGAGTAAATTTCGATGGTTCTAGCCTTGTTCACCTCACTCCGAGTCAAGGTGTACATAGAGTCAAAGCATCAAATGATTATTCGCTGTTTGTAGATACGTATTCGTCTACAGCTCAGCCTCCAATTACGGTGCTTAGAAATGCTAATGGAGAGAAAATCATGGACATCGAAGAAGCAGATATTAGTGCCTTAAAAGAAAGAGATTGGCAACAACCCATAGAATTCTCTGTGAAAGCAAGAGATAACAAAACTGACCTTTACGGAATTATGCATCTTCCGAGTCATTATGATGAATCTAAAAAATATCCCGTACTTAACTATATCTATCCTGGACCTCAATCTGGTAGTGTAGGTTACTATGGATTCAGACCTATGAGTAGAGATTTTCAAGCAGTCGCAGAATTAGGTTTTGTGGTGGTTGCTGTGGATGCCATGGGAACTCCTATGAGATCCAAGTCTTTTCACGATGCATATTATGGAAATATGGGTGACAATGGTCTTCCTGATAATATTACAGCCATCAAACAACTCGCCAAACGATACAAGGGAATGGACATAGAACGTGTTGGAATTTGGGGACATTCCGGAGGTGGATTTGCCTCTACAAGAGCAGTTTTTGCATATCCAGATTTTTACGATGTGGCAGTTTCTGGAGCTGGAAATCATGACAATAGAAACTATGAAGCTGACTGGGGAGAAAAATGGCAAGGTCTTTTGGTGGAAGGCGATTTGGAAGGTCAAGGCGATGGTACTACCAATTATGACAACCAAGCAAATCAGTTAATTGCGAAAAATCTAAAAGGAAAATTATTAATCACTCACGGTTCCATGGATGATAATGTGCCTCCATCCAACACCATGTTGGTGGTAGAAGCATTAATTGAAGCAAACAAAGACTTCGACATGATTATTTTCCCGAACAAACGACACGGTTACGGAAATATGACCAAGTACATGACTAGAAAACGTTGGGACTATTTTGTGACCCATTTGCTCAATGCAAAACCCGCAGAAGGATTTCAATTTTAAATCTCAATGACCTGTGATAAACATCACAGTATTTTTTGCTCTACATTTGTAGAATATAAATTTTTATTCTATGTTTGTGGAAAATTAATGTCTATGCTTAAAAAAATTCTTTCCCTATTTCTATTAACAGCTCTCATTTCTTGTTCTGGAAATTCAACAAAAGATGAAGAAGTCAATCTCACACTTCACATCACAGCCAAACAAAAGATTGACAGTGTCTTTATTTCAAACATGGCTCAGGATCGTGATTTCATGTTCTTGCCTTTTAAAGATACCATTGAAGTCACTCTGAAAGATAGCATTAATGATCTCTACAATGTTTGGATGTATTCAGGTGGAAAACAATATTCTCGCGGAGCGAATCAGTTTTGGTTAAGTGGTAATCAAATAACGATTAAAGGAACTTTCGACAATGGATTCGTCTTGGATACCTTAATCGGTTCTGATTTGTATTACAAAAGTCTCGAATTTCAAAAAGGATATGCCCAAGTCTCCCAAAATCAGAAAACAGGAGAAGAGGTTAATCAATACCTATTGAACTTCACTAAGGAAAATCTAGACAATGTACTTTCGTTACAGTCTTCAGGTTTTTACATCAGTAATAATGGAAACGATCGAGAAAAAATAAAGCAATTAAAGGAAATTATAAAAGATCAAGATGAGTCGCTTCGACAACATGCCATTTTTCAACCGCACAAAAAAATCGAGAAAATACTCTCCTTAGAGAAAATTGATATCAGTAAATATGCGTTCACATCTGTTGCTGGGAAATCAACAAAGATTACTTTAGAACCCAATAAAAAATACTTATTCGATCTTTGGTTTATGGCTTGCCCACCTTGTATAAAGGACCACAAAGAATTTAAGAAAAATCCAGAGCTCCTTTCAAAAAAGAATATTGAAATCATTGGTCTTTCAATAGACGATGACCAAGAAAAATGGGTGAAATTTGTGAATAAAAATTCCTATCCATGGAAGAATTACCGTCAGTCTAGTTATGAAAATTCAATGTCTGATGATCTCATGATCAATATTTTCCCTACCTACTATCTGGTGGAAAGTGACGGTACCATTGAGGCGAGCTTTAATAGTTACTACGAAATCCAAAACTACCTAACAAACTAATCCCTTAACACTTTTTTAACTCTACAATTGTAGAATTAAAAATATTTGTTCTATATTTGTAGAGCATAAAACTGAATACGCATGCAATTATCAAAAGCCGAAGAACAACTGATGCAATTTTTGTGGAAACGCAACAAAGCCTTCATGAAAGATCTCTTAGAAGATTTTTCTGATCCAAAGCCAGCCACCACAACCGTTGCAACCTTATTAAAAAGAATGTCAGACAAAGGATTCATCTCTTACACGACTATTGGAAAGTCAAGAGAATACTATCCATTGGTAAAGAAGTCGGACTATTTTTCAAAACATGTAAATGGCTTGATTAAAAATTTCTTCAACAACTCAGCAAGTCAGTTTGCTTCCTTTTTCACGAAAGAAACGAACCTAAGCAATGATGAGTTAGAAGAATTGCGTAAGATCATCGATCAACAAATTAAAGAGAACAAACAATGATATCCTATTTGATCAAATCTGGATTGTGTCTTGCCATTCTCCTCGCCTTTTATCATTTGGTTTTGGAGCGAGAAAAGATGCATCAATTCAATCGGTTTTATTTGTTAGGAAGTGTTCTCATTTCCTTCTTGGTTCCTTTTGCGATCATTTATGTAGACCCAGCACCTGTATTGATTGATTCTTCAGCGGAAGTTATGATGCCCGCAAGCCATGAAGTATTGTTAGTACCTCAGGACCAATCATTGAATACCACCAGCCCTATCTCATGGACACAATGGATATTGACAGCCTATCTCTTTATCTCGTTCCTATTCATGGTTCGATTCTGTAAGAATTTAATTGATCTCTTGGTCAAGATCAAAACCAACGAGATTATTCGGTATGCCAATGCAAAGTTGGTATTGGTAGAAGATGCTATATTACCCCATACCTTTTGGAACTACATCTTTATTAACAAAGAAGAATTTCAAAACAAGAAAGTTGAAAAAGAACTTTTCACACATGAATTGACTCATGTTACACAACGACATACCTTGGATGTGCTTATTGTTGAAACCTTGCAAATTGTGCTTTGGTTCAATCCATTCTTCTATCCTCTGAAGAAAGCCATCCAACTCAATCACGAATTTTTAGCCGATGACAAGGTAATTGCATCGCATCAAGATATTCCAAGATATCAATATCTATTATTGGATAAAGCTGCTTGGAAAAACGATTATTACTTGGCCAGTAATTTGAATTATTCACTTACAAAAAAACGATTATTAATGA
>CAZTFN010000358.1:0-3499 GCA_964612905.1 uncultured Flavobacterium sp.
ATGGGTAACTTTCTAGACAAGTGCTCAAAAATAGCATTGGCAATCCCTAAGTTTCCTGCCGAATTTTCAAAATCAATTGGATTTACTTTGTGAGGCATTGCGGAAGATCCTACTTCCCCTTTTTTGATTTTTTGCTTGAAGTAGTCCATCGCAACATAGGTCCAGATGTCTCTATCTAAGTCGATTAAAACCGTATTGATCCTTTTCAAAACATCAAACAAGGAAGCCATATGATCGTAATGCTCAATCTGAGTCGTAGGGAAGGAGTGATACAATCCTAGTTTCTTATTAACGAAATCAGAACCAAAAGATTTCCAATCAACATTTGGATATGCTACTTTATGTGCATTGTAATTTCCAGTGGCACCTCCAAACTTCGCAGCATTTGGAATGTCTTTCACAGATTTGATCTGTTCTTCCAATCTCGTTACAAAAACCTGAATCTCTTTACCTAATCTCGTAGGTGAAGCTGGTTGCCCATGTGTTCTTGCCAACATAGAAACTTCAGACCATTCTTCGGTCAATTCCTTTAATTTGGTCAAAACCTCATCAAATTCAGGAAGATAAGTTTCTTCAACTGCATCCTTTATAGATAAAGGAATTGCTGTATTGTTGATGTCTTGTGATGTTAATCCAAAGTGAATAAACTCCTTGTATTTCTGTAAACCTAGACCATCAAACTTTTCTTTGATGAAATATTCAACCGCTTTTACATCATGATTGGTAACTTTTTCAATGTCTTTGATCTTGTGAGCATCTTCAGCCGAAAAGCCTTCATAGATCTTTCTCAACTCAGAAAATAGATCCGTATTAAAATCCGACAACTGCGGAAGCGGAACTTCACACAACGCGATAAAATATTCTACCTCTACAAGAACTCTGTATTTGATAAGAGCTTCTTCTGAAAAGTACTTTGATAATTGAGCAACTTTACCACGGTATCTTCCATCGATCGGAGAGATTGCGTTGAGCTGAGTTAAGTCCATTATTGGCGTGATTTTATTGAAAGCAGCAAAAATAAAAATTACTCAACTGATTACCATCATAAAATTCAATTATCTGAGCGCAAATGAACCTTTTAGGAAACTAAAATAGGCTCAAACCTATCAAATAAAGACAAAGGATGGTATTTACAAGAGCACTTACTAAAAATGTCCATGTGATGGTTTTAAACGATTGCTGACTGATAATGGTCACAAGTCCAGTCATGGCAAATACTACGGAGATCATGGCCAATACAAAGAATTCAAAGTGAATTGAAATGGCAACTGGAATGGAAGCAAATCCAGTTCCAACACCTAAAAATAATGCAGATAGACCGAAATAATTTACCTCGTTTTTCTGAATCCACCTATTGATAAAATTGGATGAATTGACGTTTGTACTTTTCTCTTCGGTTTGTGAATGACTAATAGTTGTATACATAATAATTGATTATTGATACAACAAATGTATTCTGAAGGTTTTCTGGATTTTATGACAAAAGTCATGTTTGGGGTTTTTTTTGTTTTTTTAGTCTCAAAGTCTCACTCTTCTACAGGCTCAGGGTTTTTAGGTGCAAAGTCTCTTAGGTGCAAAGTGGCAAAGGTACATAGACGCAAAGGTTCATAGGTTCAAAGTTGCAAAGAGGTAAAGTCTCAAAGTTCTTTTACTAATAAATAGAAGGTGTAATTTGATTTGCTTAACGTAAATATATTTACTTTCACCTAACACCTAACACCTAACACCTAACACCTAACACCTAACACCTAACACTTAACACCTAACGCCTAACAAATAGTACGAAGCTCGAAGAGCGAAGTACTAACGAAACTTAGCAATCTGCTCTAGGACATGCTTTCCTCTTGCTTTACAACCCTTACTTTCGTGAATGATTTTGGTTCGGATGAGGTGTTCTAATTCTGGATGTACCCACTCTTTTCCTTTCAAGGTTCCAAATAAGAAGAGGGAATTCATAGTGTATGCTCTCACGGCAATTTTTTGAGGTGTAATCAACCAGTCGAATCCTGTTTCTATGATACGTTCAATATGTTTGGAGTTGAGCCTCTCCTTAACCAAATTCTCTTTTTTATGGGTATAAGCAACCGCTAAATGTTCGCATATCTTCGCGCAGGGCCTGATGGCACTATCTAATTGAAGCGATCCAATGTTCTCAGTAAAGTCATCGAGGTAAGGTAAAATTAGGTTGAGATCATGATGTGTACAGATCCATTCCAAGATCCAAGAAGCTTTGATCGATACTTTGTCGTCTACCATGAACGTGACTTCAACTAAAGGCTCTACAAGATCTGGTTGCTCTAGCACAATATTTGCAACTCTTTGACGGTTATCTCTTTTAGCATTCTCAATGTTATTGAGTTCTTGGATTAAGTACTCTTTACGCATAAAATCTGGTTGAAAAATGTATATTTACCTCAAACAAAGGAATTCGATGTTAAAGATAAAAAGTCTGTTTTCTGTTTTGGTCATCTTGTGCTGTTTTTTTGGTTTTCAGTCAATGGAAGCGCAAAGAGGTATCAACAAGTTCAATAAAAACAAGAAAAGGACAGGAGTCTGGAAGAAATACTACAACAATGGTCGTGTTCGCTATATAGGTCAGTTTGAAAATGGAAAAGAAGTAGGAACCTTTAAATATTATGACATCTCTACGTCCAAATACCCTACCATCATTAAAGAGTTTTCAGCAACTTCGGATTCTGCAAAAGTGAGATTCTTTACCTTGAAGGGTAAATTACGTTCAGAAGGAATGATGGTCGGGAGAAAGAGAGTAGGAAAATGGATGTATTATTTCCCTACTGGAGAGGTTTTTTCAGAAGAGTTTTATGTGGATGGAAATCTAGAAGGTGAGCTCAAAAACTACTATAAAAATGGGAAAATGTTGGAGCATACTCAATATCAGGGTGGAAAACTTCATGGATTTTCCAAGAAGTATTCTGACGCTGGTGTATTGATTGAAGAGGTTACATATCAAAATGGTGAGTTGAACGGTCCTGGTAAGTATTACGAGTTGAATGGCAACTTGAAAGAAGAAGGAATGTACCGGGACGGGAAACGCTATGGAAAGTGGGAGTTCTACATTGGCGGGAAAAAGGTCACCAAAAAAGAACGACAAAAAGAAACTCAATTCAATAAAAAAGATGCTAACAAACAAAAAGAAGACAACAACTAAATCACTCATATTACTATTCTTGCTCTCACTCACTTTTTTGTCTTGTCAAGAGAAAAATGAATTCGTTGGAATGTGGCAGGTAGAGAAAGTACAAATGGGAGAAAACGAAATGACTCCTATTGCCCGCTGGATGCAATTCAATGAAGATGGTACACAAACCAATGGTAATGGTTGGTTGCAGCACTCTTATGGAACATGGAACCTCAAGGAAGACAAATTACGTGTCATTGATGAAAATGGCATTAATAGCAATCCCGATCCTTTTTCTGTAGAAATCAACGACCAACAAATGACATGGAAACGAGTAGAAGAAGGTCAAGAAGTTGTGGT
>CAZTFN010000359.1:0-3468 GCA_964612905.1 uncultured Flavobacterium sp.
TCTAACATTACTTCTTCTCCATCTTTATTGATCAATGTATCTTTTAACGGATTGAAGTCCAATCGACCTGCAATAGCAATAGCCGCAACCAATTCTGGTGAAGCTACGAATGCGTGTGTATTTGGGTTTCCATCCGCTCTTTTGGCAAAGTTTCTGTTGAACGAGTGAACGATACTATTCTTAGGTGCATTTTTAGGATCTTCATAACGTGCCCACTGACCAATACAAGGTCCACAAGCATTGGTAAATATGGTTGCATCTAATTTTTCGAAAATTTCTAAGATACCATCTCTTTCAGCAGTATATCTTACTTGTTCAGAACCAGGGTTGATACCAAACTCAGCTTTTGTTGCCAAACCTTTGTCTAAGGCTTGTTGTGCAATGGAAGACGCTCTTGACAAATCTTCATAAGAAGAATTGGTACACGAACCAATCAATCCCCATTCTACTTGTAACGGCCAATCATTTTCAGTAGCCTTGGTTGTCATGTCCGAACCTACAGAAGTTGATAAATCTGGAGTAAAGGGTCCGTTCAATAGTGGCCCTAATTCCGAAAGGTTAATATCAATGAGTTGATCGAAATATTGTTCTGGATTTGCATATACTTCAGGATCTGCAGTTAAGTATTCTTTTACTTCATTCGCAGCATCCGCCACATCAGCTCTATCGGTAGCTCGCAAGTAGCGCTCCATGGTTTCATCGTAACCAAAGGTGGATGTTGTCGCTCCAATCTCCGCTCCCATATTACAGATGGTACCTTTTCCCGTACAAGACATAGCGGTTGCACCCGGTCCAAAGTATTCTACAATGGCACCCGTTCCTCCTTTTACAGTTAGAATCTCAGCAACTTTCAAGATCACATCTTTGGGTGCTGTCCAACCTGATAGTTTTCCTGTTAATCTTACACCAATCAGTTTAGGGAACTTCAATTCCCAAGGCATTCCTGCCATCACATCCACAGCATCTGCTCCACCTACTCCAATAGCAACCATCCCTAGTCCACCAGCGTTTACGGTATGTGAATCCGTTCCAATCATCATTCCACCGGGAAATGCATAGTTTTCTAGGACTACTTGATGGATGATTCCTGCTCCAGGTTTCCAGAATCCTATACCGTATTTATTAGAAACGGATTCTAGAAAGTTAAACACTTCGTTACTTGTATTCAGAGCAGTTTGAAGGTCTTTATCTGCACCTACTTTCGCCTGAATTAAATGATCACAATGGGTAGTTGTTGGAACAGCTACTTTCTTTTTACCTGCTTGCATAAACTGTAACAAAGCCATTTGTGCCGTAGCATCTTGTAAGGCAATTCTATCGGGAGCAAAATCCACATAGTCCTTTCCTCGAACGAATGCGTTTTTAGGGGTTCCATCCCAAAGATGGGAATACAATATTTTCTCAGATAAGGTAAGAGGTTTTCCTGTTACTTCTCTCGCAGCGTCTACACGTTCTGCTACTTTGGAATAAACCTCTTTGATCATATTAATATCGAAAGCCATAAGTACGTTTTTTTAATTCATACTAAAATAATGAAAAATACGATGAGAATTCTTTAGTCAGATAGATTATAATAATGATCAATAAGATTTTAATGATTTTGAACTCGATAACTCTATGAAATAGAAAAGCCTAAGTAAATTTACTTAGGCTTCTCATATTATGTTCTATATTGGTTCTTAAGACATCACCAATTGTTTTTGTGAAGGTTTGAACTTGGTCAACACAATTCCGTCAACTGCTGCTTCATATTCTTCCATGGTTGGAGTTCTTCCTAAAACAGTAGACAATACCACTACTGGAGTAGATGATAATAAGGACTCTCCTTTCTTTTCACCAGAATCTTTTACAACACGACCTTGGAACAAACGAGTAGATGTTGCCATTACGGTATCACCAGGTTCTGCTTTTTCTTGATTCCCCATACAAAGGTTACATCCTGGACGTTCCAAATACAACATGTTTTCATATTTGGTTCTTGCCAAACCTTTAGGAGCATTGTCATCAAATTCGAATCCTGAATAACGTTTTAATACTTCCCAGTCACCTTCTTCCTTTAACTCGTCAACGATATTGTAGGTAGGAGGTGCCACTACTAATGGTGCTTTGAACTCAACTTGACCTTGTTGAGATTCGATATTCTTAAGCATTTGCGCTAAGATTTTCATATCTCCTTTGTGTACCATACAAGATCCAACAAACCCTAGGTCAACCTTCTTTGTTCCTCCATAAAAGGATAATGGTCTAATGGTATCGTGTGTATATCTCTTGGAAACATCTTCATTATTTACATCTGGATCCGCAATCATTGGTTCAGCGATTTCATCCAAATCAATTACCACTTCTGCATAGTATTTAGCATTCGCATCTGGCTTCAAAGCTGGTCTTGTACCCGTCAAAAGTTCTTGAATTCTTTTGTTAGACTTATCTACCAATCCTTGTAACATCTGCTTCTCATTGTCCATTCCCTTATCAATCATAATCTGGATACGATCTCTTGCGATTTCCAGAGATTCAATTAAGGTCTCTTCCTCTGAAATACAAATAGATGCTTTGGCTTTCATTTCTGCCGTCCAATCCGTAAATGTGAAAGCTTGATCTGATGTTAAGGTACCAATATGTACTTCAATGACGCGTCCTTGGAACACGTTTTCACCTCCGAATTGCTTCAACATTTGTTGTTGTGTTGCATGCACTACATCACGGAAATCCATGAAGCTTCTCATGCTTCCTTTGAAGGTAACCTTTACAGATTCTGGAATTGGCATGGTTGCTTCTCCTGTTGCTAAAGCAAGAGCCACGGTTCCAGAATCGGCACCAAATGCGACACCTTTTGACATCCGCGTATGTGAGTCTCCTCCGATAATCACATCCCAATCATCTACCGTAATATCATTCAACACTTTGTGAATTACATCGGTCATGGCATGGTACTGTCCTTTCGGATCACGACCCGTAATCAATCCAAAATCGTTCATAAACTTCATCAACCTTGGAATATTTGCTTTCGACTTATCATCCCAAACCGAAGCAGTATGACATCCTGATTGATATCCTGCATCTACAATTGGAGAAATAATCGTAGCAGCCATCATTTCTAGTTCTTGAGAAGTCATCAATCCCGTAGTATCTTGAGATCCAACAATATTTACTTCTACACGAACATTCGAACCTGTATGCAAAGTTTTTCCTGGAGTTGTTCCTACAGCATTCTTATTGAAAATCTTTTCAACTGCAGTTAATCCTTGTCCTTCAATTGAAATTTCTTTCGAAGGTGCATATACTTGAGGAACATCAATTCCTAAAGCTTTACAAGCAAAGGTTTGTAACTTTTTACCAAATACCACAGAATACGATCCACCTGCTTTGATGAACTCCATTTTTTGAGGAGTTAGTGCAGCTGAGATATCTTTCAACTCGTATTTTCCGTTGTATAATTTCTTCTCTTTTGTATTGATGGTTAACACC
>CAZTFN010000360.1:0-3453 GCA_964612905.1 uncultured Flavobacterium sp.
ATTACAAACTAGACTGACTAATCAATATCAGATGGTGGCTTAGGTAGTCTAACTTTTTTAGGATCCTTTGCTTTGTCTAGCTTCCTTAAAGCTGCTCGGTATTTTACCCAGGCAGCTTTCTCTGTTTCAGAATATCCTTCTTGTACATCTGGTAATTGAGTAAAGTCTGAGGCCTTAAGTAATTTTTTCTTAATAGATGTTAAGGCTTCTAGCAAATATTTATTATCAACTATTATTAAAGGTTTTAATTCTTTTAATTTTGCAATAATTTCATCCTGGTCTTTTTCTTTTAATCCATATGCAAATAAACTCTCGATTTGAAAATCAGCTATAGCCTTCATAGTATCAGACTGTAATTTACTTTTACATATATCTAAATAACTATTATAGTGAGCATATATTTTATACGAGTCATTTAATAATTGCTCTAAGTTTGGATCAAAGGTTGGTAATTCTACTTCTGATCCATCTTTAAATGCTATTTTATTTCTATTAGAAGACTCTTGATAATATACAAATTTAACATTGTCTTCTAGAGAATATTCTGGGTAGTGTTTCTTAACAAAAGAGTTTGGAAATTTAAAGCCGTTGATGTCAAATTTGCCGTTGCCATAATTCAGTGTTTTTAGTTCCATGTATTTATGTTTTGATGATGAAGTTTAGATTTAAGCCCGCTTGTCTAACATCAAAGTCTTGACCACTTCCAGCAGAGCCAGAATTCTGGGATAATGACCCACCTAGAGTAGTGGTCTTTGTTGATGCATGATCATCAGTCCTATTAATACCCTGCCATACACCTGGATGTATTGCAATTGTGGTGTCTCCTACGGCTGGGCCTGGTATACCTGATGCACTAAGTTCCGTGTTGGGATTTATATTGTTACCGGGATCGTCACTTTGAATAGTTGTTATTTCCGCACCTGTATTGTCCTCGCTACCACCTCCTAATGCTACGAGCCTGAAAGGCGCAAGGCTGTGCGAATGATGTGGTAAATCTCCAATTGAATGACTATGACTTCTAATATTTAAAGTATGAAAATGATCTATATCTACATCATGTGTATGGTCGCCTGCATTTACACTATGTGTATGACTTGGTAACTCAGTTGTGGTTATTTGCTTCTCATTTTCGAAAACATAAGTAGAAGCTGAGTTAAGATTACTAGTTGAAGATCCATAAGGAATTCTATTTCTTAGGTCAGGAACATTAAATGTACTTGCGCTGCTACTTCCATAGCGAGTAGAGACTACAGAGAATAGAGCTGAGTATGTAGTTCTACTTACGGATCCACCTTGACACCACAAAAAACCTGTGGGTAGGGTTACACCGGCATAGGCTAGTACTGTTCCTGTTGGAATGGCCCCACTTAGACTGTTAGAAAGACTAGTTATTTGAGTTTGAAGTAGAAGGTCCCCATCTATTCTGTCTTGAATTTCATTGTCAAGGTTTTGTATTAAAGAGTCTGTTATAATATCAAACTTTTGATCAACAGTGTCCACGTCTTGTGTCCTGTCATTTACCTCGTCTGTTATTAAACCTTCTACTCTTATAATTTCATCTATACGATTTTGTACTTCATTGTCTATATTAGCTTGAAGTGTTGCATCGGCACTAGTTCTTGCTAAAGCTTCAGCAGGTATTGTAACATTTTCTATAGTTGTGGCCCTAGTTTCTAGGTTATCTATATCTGCCTCAGCCATTGTTACTCTACCAGTAGTAGCATTGTCTAAAGCAGATATTCGAGGCTCTAGATTATTAAAATTATTTGTTACAGTTTGACTAAGAGTATTAATTTGAGATGTATTACCGGCTATGTCTGATATCAAACCAGGATCAATAGTATTATTGATTGTGTTAATATCATTAGTATTCTGAGTTATCTCAGATCTAAGTGTGGCTTCTAGGACACTTAAATCATTTGCTATAGTACCGGTGGCTCCTAAGTCATCTTCTAGTTGTGTTATTCTAGATGTGTTATTAGAAATAGTACTATCTAATGCTGTTATTACAGGGTTAACAGCCAGGCAAGTATCTAGGTCTGACAGAGTATCGCAGCTTTGAACTCCTGTATGATTAGACCTATCTTGCAGAATATCTAAATTCTCATCATATTCATCACACGTGAGTGCTCTTCCCTCGTCTGATATTTTCTTAGGATTTACCATATTATTATGTGTATTGGAAGTATATCTATAATTATAATGTTATATTACATTGGCTGACAATTATATGCAAACAAAGTAGATTTAGGGCCTTTAAGGCCCTTTGATATTATAATTTGTACAGGTCAATTACAAATTTAGTTAGTGCGGATCTTATGATATCGTCATAAGTAAAACGTATCAGACCAAAATCTACTTCTGATTCTTCGTTATTATCTATTAGCATTTGTGATTTTACACTGAGGCGTCTTTCTAAATCTCTCAGGCCATTCTTAAATGGATCTATATCACATTGTGAAGGGTCACCTAACAAAATGATTTTACTACCTTGACCTTTTCTTGTTAGTACAGTCATCATTTGTTTGGGAGTAACATTTTGAGCTTCATCAATAATGATAAATCTATTATGAAATGAGCGGCCCCTCATCATCATAAAGGGTAAAACTTCTATACGACCATCTTCTAATAGAGAATCTATAGTGCCAGGTTTCATAAACAATTCTAAATTATCCAGTATTGGATAAGCTAGGGGTCTTACTTTTTCAAGTAAATCTCCTGGCAAAGCACCTAAGGGTTTCTCCTCTCTATCATCTACATTTGCTCTAACATAGAGAATTTTTTCAATAGGAGAATCCGGGTTATTGATTAACTGTATACCTGTAAACAACGCTAGCAATGTTTTTCCTGTCCCGGCCTCACCAGCACCTACTGTTAATACATTGTTCTTTATGCTTTTAACAAACTGTTTTTGGTGGACATTAACGGGCTTAATATACTTAGTAGTCTGAATCTTGCTATTAGAAGAACAAGCCATAGCTGTTTCATTAATAAAACGAGTATGAGCTTGTTCGATAAAGGCTTGGGCCTTTTTGCGTTTAGACATAACGAATATTTAAGATTTGGGAGAACGTTTACAGATATTATAATATATATAAACAACTAATAAATAGTAAGCAAGCAATGATAGATACAATTACTCCAGCTGACGCTGCATATTTCGGAATTATTGATGCCATAAATCAATATGGCGATGTTCATATTGATAGAACTGGTGTAGGCACTAAACGTGTATTTGGCGCCATGTTTAAGTTTGATTTAATGGAAAGTTTTCCTGTTATCAGGTTTATTCTCGGCAACGGGCAGGTACTTGATCCTGTGTAAACGCTTACGTCCGAGTCGTTACGTCATAGTAAAAACTGCCAGTATATAGCAAAACTATCAAGATTGTCCCAATTGTCTTGATACAGTCTGCTCTTCATCAATCAAACAAAGAACAATGAACAGAAAACT
>CAZTFN010000361.1:0-3419 GCA_964612905.1 uncultured Flavobacterium sp.
AGTAGGAGCATGTGTTGGAATGAAAGGATCTAGAATTCACGGAATTGTTCGTGAACTTGGAAACGAAAATATTGATGTGATCAACTATACAAAGAACGAGCAGTTATTCATTGCAAGAGCATTGAGTCCTGCGAAGATCGTATCCATGGAGATCAATCCTTATGAAGAGGAAAGAAATGGTAAAAAAGGACATGTGAATGTTTCTTTGAAGCCAGAGGAAGTGTCAAAGGCGATTGGTAAGGGAGGAGTTAACATCCGTCTGGCCAGTGAATTGACGAAATATGTGATCGACGTACAAAGAGAAGGTCTAGAAGAAGAAGATGTTGAATTGACAGAGTTCGTAGACGAAATCGAAGGATGGGTAATTCAAGAATTCAAAAACATCGGGTTGGATACAGCTAAGAGTGTTTTGGATACTTCTTTGGATGAGTTGATCAAAAGAACAGATTTAGAAGAAGAAACAATTATTGACGTTCAACGAATTTTAAGAGAAGAATTTGAAGAATAGTCGATCAATTTAAAAATCATACTTTTACAAACAAAGGTTATTAGAGTTTATGACGGAACGCAGAACAATGAGACTAAACAAAGTACTAAGAGAGTTAAACATTTCTCTAGATAGAGCGGTGGAATATCTTGCTAAGAACGGTCATCAGATCGAAGCAAGACCTACCACTAAGATATCTGGTGAAGTGTATCAGGTGCTACTTAATGGTTTCGAAACAGATGCAAACAAAAGAGCTGCTTCAAAAGAGGTTGGTGAAGAGAAGAGGAAGGAGAAAGAAGCAATCCGACTCGAATTGGAGGCTAAACTCGAACGCAAAAGAGCTGAGGAAAAGAAAGAAGAAGAGGTTCTTAAGGCAAGAGCTGAGAAGCTTGAATTGAAGACGGTTGGTAAGATTGACATCGATCCAAAACCAGCTGTGAAGAAAGAAGAGCCAAAAGTTGAAACCCCTAAGGAGGAGACCAAAGAAGAGCCAAAGGTGGAAGCACCGAAAGAAGAAGTCAAAGCAGAGCCAGTTGCAAAGGCTGAGCCTGTAAAAGAAGTGAAAGCTCCTGAAAACAAGGCTTCAGAAGACAAAGCTCCAGAGAATAAAGCTCCTGAAACTATCAAAACACAATACAAAAAGTTAGATGGTCCTAAGCTTACAGGGAAGAAGATCGACTTGAAGCAATTCGAGAAGAAGAAAAAACCTGAGGATAAATCCAACCAAAACAATAAGAACAATAATTCTTCTGACCCTCGAAAGAAGCGCAAGAGAATTAGCAAGCCTGGTGTTGGAAATCAGAACAATCAAGGAAATAGAAACCAAGGTCAAAACCGAGGTGGAAACAATAGAGGTGGAAATAACCGTAGAGGACAAAGACGACCTGTAGTTCAGAAAGAAGAGCTATCAGAAGCAGAAATCCAAAAGCAGGTTAGAGAAACCCTAGAAAAGCTTCAAGGAAAATCCAACAAAGGAAAGGGAGCGAAGTATAGAAGAAATAAAAGAGATGCCCACCGTCAACAAACGGAGGCTGAATTAGAAGCAGCGGCAGCAGAAAGTAAAGTATTGAAGGTAACAGAATTTGTTACCGTAAGTGAGGTAGCAACCATGATGGATGTTCCCGTAACCAATATCATTTCTGCATGTATGTCTCTTGGAATGATGGTAACCATGAACCAGCGTTTGGATGCTGAAACCTTAACCATCGTTGCCGACGAGTTCAACTACACAGTAGAATTCGTAGGAGCTGAGGTTGAGGAAGCAGTTGCAGAAGCGGAAGACAAACCAGAAGATTTAAAACACAGAGCGCCGATTATTACAGTAATGGGACACGTAGATCACGGGAAAACATCTTTATTGGATTACATCCGTGAAGCCAACGTAATTGCTGGTGAATCTGGAGGGATTACACAGCATATTGGAGCGTATTCTGTAGAGGTCGAAGGTGGAGAAAGAATAGCATTCCTAGATACTCCTGGTCACGAGGCCTTTACGGCGATGCGTGCACGTGGAGCACAAGTAACTGACTTGGTAATTATTGTAATTGCTGCGGATGACGACGTGATGCCTCAAACAAAAGAAGCAATCTCACACGCACAAGCTGCAAGTGTACCAATCATTTTCGCAATCAATAAGATTGACAAACCGAATGCAAATCCTGATAAGATCAAAGAACAACTAGCAGGGATGAACTTGTTGGTAGAAGATTGGGGAGGAAGTATTCAATCTCAAGATATCTCTGCAAAAACAGGTCAAGGAGTTGACGAATTGTTAGAGAAAGTATTGTTAGAAGCCGAAGTATTAGAGCTGAAAGCAAATCCAGATAAAAATGCTGTAGGAACCGTTGTGGAAGCCTTATTAGATAAAGGTAGAGGTTATGTTTCTACGATCCTGATTCAAGCAGGAACCTTAAAAATTGGTGATTACTTATTGGCTGGTAAACACAGTGGTAAAGTAAGAGCCATGTTTGATGAGCGTGGAAAGAACCTGAAAGAAGCAGGACCTTCTACTCCAGTATCAATCTTAGGATTGGACGGAGCGCCACAAGCGGGAGATAAATTCAATGTATTTGACGACGAGCGTGAAGCGAAGCAGATTGCAACAAAACGTTCGCAACTGCAAAGAGAACAGTCGGTTAGAACTCAGAAGACCTTAACACTAGACGAAATCGGAAGACGTATTGCTCTTGGAGATTTCAAAGAGTTGAACATCATCTTAAAAGGTGATGTGGACGGATCTGTAGAGGCGTTAACAGACTCATTCCAGAAATTATCTACGGAAGAAATTCAAGTGAACATCTTACACAAAGGAGTGGGAGCCATCACAGAATCTGATGTGTTATTAGCATCGGCTTCAGATGCAATCATTGTTGGATTTAACGTGCGCCCTCAAGGAAATGCGAGAACCGTAGCTGATAAAGAAGAGGTAGATATCAGAACTTATTCAATTATCTATGACGCGATCAACGACTTGAAAGATGCCATGGAAGGATTGTTAAGTCCAGAAATGAAAGAAGAAGTGACTGGTAATGTTGAGATTAGAGAAGTCTACAAGATTTCTAAGATTGGAAACATTGCAGGTTGTATGGTGATGTCTGGTAAAATCTTCAGAGATTCGAAAGTTCGAATCATACGAGAAGGAATTGTGGTTCACGACGGTCTATTGGCTTCCTTGAAACGTTTCAAAGACGATGTAAAAGAAGTTTCTAAAGGATACGATTGTGGATTGCAAATCAAGAACTACAATGATATCCAGATAGGAGATACGATTGAAGCTTACCAAGAAGTAGCTGTTAAGAAGAAGCTTAAGTAAAGCTAAGAGTTACAAAGATACGAAGTCGCAAAGTCTGTTAGGGTTTGCGGCTTTTTTGTTTTTTTGCTAAAGGCTAAAGGCTAAAGGCTAAAGGCTAAAGGCTAAAGGCTAAAGGCTAAA
>CAZTFN010000362.1:0-3394 GCA_964612905.1 uncultured Flavobacterium sp.
ATCCCTAGAAGTTATCGATGAAATTAGCGATCTTCTTTTGTAAAGATTCTGAAGCCGGCTAAATCCCTAGAAGTTATCGATGAAATTAGCGATCTTCTTTTGTAAAGATTCTGAAGCTGGCACGATAGGTAATCGCAGCTCATTTTGAATGATTCCGCGAGCATTCAACACGGATTTAATTCCAGCTGGATTGTTCTCTGAAAAAATCAATGAAATTGCGTCCATCAATCGATAGTGCAATTCATAGGCTTCTTTGTTCTTTCCTTTCAATCCCAAATTGATCAGAGATGAAAATTCTTTTGGAAACCCTTGACCAATTACAGAGATCACTCCGGCAGCGCCCGCTAAGACAACATTCAATGCTAGATCATCGTCACCAGAAATGATCAGGAAGTCTTCAGGTTTGTTTTTGATCAATTCTAAGTATTGCTGTACATTATTTCCAGCTTCTTTTACGGCAATTAAGTTGTCAAAATCTCGTGCCAATCTCAAGGTAGTAGTAGGCTCCATATTTTTTGAAGTCCTTCCAGGAACATTGTACATGATCACTGGCTTTGGACTTGCTTCGGAAACTGCTTTGAAATGTTGATACAATCCTTCCTGTGTAGGTTTGCTGTAGTAAGGCGCAACCGATAAAATAGCATCAATCTTACTTAAGTCGGCAGTTTTTAACTCGTCTACAACAGCGTAGGTATTGTTTCCTCCAATTCCCAACACTAAAGGCACTCGACCTTGATTCACTTCGGCTATGAAATCAACCAATTGTATTTTCTCTTCCTTTGTGATGGTTGCACTTTCTCCCGTAGTTCCATTAATGACCAGGTAATCAATTCCATTGTCAACATTAAAGTTGACCAAATTTCTGAGTCCGTCAAAATCGATTGTTTTGTCTTCCTTAAATGGAGTGACAAGCGCGACACCTGTCCCAAAAAACTGTTGCATTTTCCTTGATTTTAGTTCTTCACAAAATTACTCTTTTCAGTAAGAAGTCGACATTTTTATTGAGGCGAAAACTCTAATCTTACAAATTTTAACACAATGTTAAATTTTAAACACTATATCTTCTTAAGAATCTTCAGGTATTTCTGAACCTCAAAGAAAAAGTCCTTCATATCTCCAGCTGGTAGGGCAATTTCTAAATCGAATAAATCAGCATTGACTCCTGCAAATCCCACCTTGAAAGATGCCTTGGATAATAATGTGGTATACTCCAATAGGCTATCTGGTTTGTTGAAGTAACAGATCAACAAGTCAAATGATTCATTCAAAAAATTCTGGAAGCTTGGTTCTGTAACTTCAGCTTTCCAATTCAGGTCTTTTTCAGTAAAGTGCTTGAAAGACTGTTCTTGATGCTTGTCAAACTTTCGATAACTATAAATCTTTGGGTTTCTCAAAGCTAGTTGATCGATGACTGCTTGCTGAAGATCAAACTGAACATAAAATTCTTCTTTCGTAATAATTCCAACTGAAAGCACCTTCTTATTGACTTCGTCAGCTTTTCTCATTTGATCATTCGTCAGCAACTTGTTAACTTTTTTCTTGATAAAATGCTGTTGTAATTTTGATGAAATCATGAGGGTAAACCAACTAAAGAGGTTATCTTGGTCTCACAAATGTAATTAAAATCACTGGCCTTCCATGAAAAAAATTTTTGGTTCCTTACTGGTCATTTTTTTATGGACTTCTTGCAATCATCCGATACAAGATCCATCTAAAATTACTGCCAAAACAAATCCAATTGACACCTTATTAGCTCAAGACAGTACCATCATCAAAACCTATGCACCTTACAAGAAGAAAATGGTGGATGAGATTAATAAAGTGCTGTCTTATGCCCCACAAAACCTAACAAAAAACGACGGGAAACTCCAAAGTACGATGGGAAATTTGATGGCGGATATGATGTATGATAAAGCTGAAGAACTCTTTCAAAAGGAATCCGGAAAACATGTTGATTTTGTATTGTCCAATCATGGTGGAATTCGAGCTTCTTTATGGAAAGGCGATGTTAAAGTGCAACATGCATTCAACATCATGCCTTTTGATAATATGATTGTGGTTGTAGAACTCACCAAAGAGAAAGTAGAAGAATTGTTTGCGTATTTTATCTCGAAGCAAAGAGCGCATCCTCTTTCCAAGCAAGTTCAACTAACAATTAGAAAAGATGGCACTTATGAGGTAATCATTAAAGGAAAGCCTTTAGAAGACAGAACATATTTTGTTGCTACTTCAGATTACCTTCAAAAAGGGGGTGACAACATGAATTTCTTTGCAAATCCTGTGAGTTTGTACGATAGCAACTTTTTAATTCGAGATGCAATTTCGGAATACTTTGCGAGTCATGACTCCATTGTTTCTCCATTAGACAACCGCGTTCAAATCCTAAATAACTAACTATGGAAAGAAGAAAATTTATCAAGCAAGCTGCTGCAGGTGTTGCCTATACAGGTTTAGCCAGTCTTACATTACATTCTTGTGTTCCAAAAGGAGAAAAACATATTACCATTCTTCATACGAATGACACGCATAGTCATATTGAACCTTTTGAACCCAATCATAGACGATATGCAAATATGGGTGGAGTTGCAAGAAGAGCTGTTTTGGTAGAACAAATCAGAAAGGAAAATCCGAATACCCTTTTATTGGATGCTGGTGATATTTTTCAAGGGACCCCTTACTTCAATTACTTCGGTGGCGAATTGGAGTTTAAACTAATGAGCATGCTCAAATACGATGCTGCTACCTTAGGCAACCATGATTTTGACAATGCCATTGAAGGTTTTCACAAACAGCTACCACACGCAAAGTTTGATTTCGTTTGCGCTAATTACGATTTTAAAAACACGATTCTAGACACATTGGTGAAACCCTATCGAATCTTCGATAAAGATGGAGTCAGAATTGGTGTTTTTGGATTGGGAATTGAATTGGAAGGATTGGTAAACAAGAGAATGTACAAAGAAACTGAGTACTTAGATCCCATTACTGTTGCTCAAGACATCAGTAGAGAACTGAAGGAAGAAAAACAGTGCGACCTCATCATTTGCTTATCACATTTAGGATATAAATACAAATCTGACAAAGTATCTGATCTAAAACTTGCCGCTGCTACAGAAAATATAGATCTAATAATTGGAGGGCACACCCATACTTTTTTGCCAAAACCTACGGTGAGAAAAAATAGAAAAGGAGAAAATATGTTGGTGAATCAGGTGGGCGCTTATGGCGTGAATCTAGGACGAATCGACTTCTTTTTTGATGCTAAAAAGAACAAAACTTCTCAAGAAAAAATCATTTTAGTGTAAGGCATTTTTTTTTCTTCGTCTAAAATTGCAACAACATCTTAGTTGAAATGCAAGAAAAATGACAAGAGGCATCTAGACGTCAATGGACT
>CAZTFN010000363.1:0-3384 GCA_964612905.1 uncultured Flavobacterium sp.
CGAAGTCGAAGGGTATTTCAGAATCTGAAACGAGTTCAGATTGACAGTCCAATATCTTTAGGGCACTTTCTATACGAATACTTCTATCTTATTAATTTCTTGTATTTAATGCGTTTTGGCATTAAATCTCCACCCAAACGTTTCTTTTTATTCTCTTCATAATCTGAGAAAGAACCTCCAAAGAAATACACTTGACTATCTCCTTCGAACGCCAAGATATGGGTACAAATTCGATCCAAGAACCATCGGTCGTGGCTAATGACCACCGCGCAACCTGCAAAGTTCTCCAAACCTTCTTCCAAAGCTCGCAACGTATTTACATCCAAATCGTTGGTAGGCTCATCCAAGAGTAAAACATTTCCTTCTTCTTTGAGCGTCATTGCCAAATGTAGACGGTTGCGTTCTCCACCAGATAAGGTATTTACTTTCTTATTCTGTTCACTTCCTGAAAAATTAAATCGACTTAGATAAGCTCTGGAATTTACTTGCTTTCCTCCCATCATCACCAAATCTTGTCCATCAGAAAAGTTTTCCCAGATAGATTTATCGGGATCAATATTCGCATGTGATTGATCTACATAAGCAATCTTAGCAGTTTCTCCAACGGCAAAAGTTCCTTTATCTGCAGACTCTTCACCCATGATCATTCTGAAAATGGTTGTTTTTCCTGCTCCGTTCGGACCAATAATTCCAACGATTCCAGCCTGAGGTAAATTGAATTCTAAGTTTTCATACAACAACTTTTCACCATAAGCTTTTGAAACGCCCGTTGCTTCAATCACATTCGTTCCTAGTCGTGGACCGTTCGGAATAAAGATTTCTAGTTTTTCTTCTTGTTGCTTTTGATCTTGACTCATCAAACGCTCATAACTCTTCAGACGTGCCTTTTGTTTAGTTTGTCGACCTTTGGCTCCTTGACGTACCCACTCCAACTCTCGTTCAAGTGTTTTCTGACGCTTAGAAGCCGTCTTACTTTCTTGCGCTAAACGTTTCGATTTTTGATCCAGCCAAGAGGAATAGTTTCCTTTCCATGGAATCCCTTCTCCTCTATCCAATTCTAAGATCCATCCAGCAACATTATCCAAGAAATAACGGTCGTGCGTTACAGCAATCACCGTCCCTTTGTATTGAGCTAAATGATGTTCTAACCAGTGAACCGATTCGGCATCTAAGTGGTTGGTAGGCTCATCCAAAAGTAAAATTTCAGGTTCTTGAAGTAGTAATCGGCATAATGCGACTCTTCTTCTTTCTCCTCCAGATAGCACGCCGATTTTCTTATCAGATTCAGGGGTTCTCAAAGCATCCATGGCGATTTCTAACTTGGTATCCAATTCCCAAGCATTGGAAGCATCAATCTTATCTTGAAGCTCAGCTTGCTTGTCCATGAGCTTTTCCATTTTATCAGGATCAGAATACACTTCTTCCAAACCAAACATATCGTTGATTTTGTTGTATTCATCCAAAATGGCTACTGTTTCTGCCACTCCTTCTTTCACCACTTCCATAACGGTCTTCTCTGGGTCTAATTGTGGCTCTTGCTCTAGATAACCCACTTTGTATCCTGGTGAAAAAACAACATCGCCTTCAAAGTTCTTTTCGACTCCTGCAATAATTTTTAATAGGGTAGATTTTCCCGATCCGTTAAGACCCAAAATCCCAATCTTCGCTCCATAAAAAAAGCTTAGATAGATATTTTTTAAAACCTGTTTGTTGGTTCCTTGATAGGTTTTACTCACTCCAGACATGGAGAAGATTACCTTCTTATCATCTGACATTGATTCGTATTTTAATAAGTGATTTTGATTGTATTTGAAGATTATACTCTTCCTTTTAAAGCGTTAAAGACCCAGGCAATTGCTAAGAAACCGATGCCTACTGCACCAAAGCCCCATCCTGCTACATCATCATATCGAAAAGCTCCTAGGCATATCAGTGAAATGCCTACAATGATCATAATAAGCGTTGCCCACGCGAAAACTCCATTTTTATTCATTCTACTTGGTTTAATAAAAAGTTACTCCAGAAAAAGGGGGAAACTTGTAGTTCTAAACAAATATCGGTTTTTTTTTGGAAAGGTATGGCGAATGCTTTTACTCTTTGAGGAAATTGAGGGTGTCATTTTTATAACTCGAGCCAATAGGAATCTCTTTGGTTCCAATTTCAACATCCAAGGATGTAAAGGCGGTTACCTTCTTTGTATTCACCACAAAGGATCTATGAATGCGAATGAAGGTTTTGGGAAGTTTTTCAAGAAAGCTACCAATGGTCCCTTTTGTGATGACACTTTGATCTTCCAAATGAATCCTCACATAGTCTTTGATACTTTCTACATATAAGATTTCATTAAAGGAAATTTTAATGAACTTCTTGTTGGATTTTACATACATATGATCGTTGGAAGTCTCCACTTCTTTTGGTACCACTGAAGTTTGTGAACCTATCAACTCCTTGTATTTATTGACAGCTTTGAACAAACGCATAAACGAAATAGGCTTCAATAGGTAGTCAACAACATTCAATTCGTAACTGACCACAGCATAATCTCGATGCGCTGTAGTAAAGATGATCTTTGGTGGAGATTCGAGACTTTTGACAAAATCTACCCCCGTTAATACGGGCATTTCAATATCCAAGAAAATCAGATCAATCGAATGATTTTTGACGAACTCAAAAGCTTTTAAAGAATTCTGAAAAGTACCTAAAAGCTCCACCTCATCTATCTGTTGCAGATGGGTCTGGAGAACTTCAATCGCTAAAGGTTCATCATCAATGATCAAACATTTTATGGACATATCTTATTGATTAAGGTCTAAGGTTAATGAAATGATGTATTCTTGATCTGAGTCTTGTACGTCCAAGTAATACTTCTCTGGATAATTCAACTCTAGTTGTCTCTTCAAATTTTGAGTCCCTATTCCTCCACTCATATTTTCTTTTTCCTCTTTAACGATCTTCGGTTTGTTATTGAACACCTTAAAATCTAAGCTACCGTTTTCAACTTTCAATTGGATATCAATGGTCGGGTCTTCATTATTCCCTGAGGCTCCATGTTTGAATGCATTTTCCACAAAAGGCAACAAGATCAACGGTGAAATTTTAGTTTGAGCATTGTCCGCTTTATGATTGAAAGTAACTTTTAATATGTCTCCGTAACGCAACGATTCTAAATCGATAAAACCTTGGATGAGCTCGATCTCTTTTTCAATAGAGATTGTAGCCTGATTGCTTTGATATAGAATGAAATCTAACAGCTCGGACAATTTCAAAACGACTTGTGGAGCTAAATCCGACTTTGTCAATGTTAGCGCATATAAGTTATTCAGTGTATTGAATAAAAAGTGTGGTTGAATTTGAGCTCTTAAGAACTTCAACTCATTGGTGGCT
>CAZTFN010000364.1:0-3374 GCA_964612905.1 uncultured Flavobacterium sp.
TTATGATATTGTGGTCAATGAATCCATCATTGCTACCCTTACAGAGAGCAATGTGTCCATAGAGGATGAGAGCAGTAGCAATACCATCACCATTATTGATCCTACACTGCTTGGAATTGGAGATTATGAATATTCACTACTAGACGATGAAGAACAAGAAGTAAGACCCTATCAAGACGAGCCATTGTTTGACAATCTACCTGGTGGAATCTATACGATATTAGTCAGAGACAAGAATGGTTGTGGAGTTGCATCCTTGGAGGTAGCCGTGGTAGAATATCCAAAGTTCTTTACACCGAACAATGATGGAGTGAACGATACATGGGCTATCAAAGGAGCCAACTCGACCTTCTTCCCAGGATCACAAGTGAACATCTTCAATCGATTTGGAAAGGTAGTCGCGCAGATCAATATTGACAATCCTGGATGGGATGGAACCTTCAATGGAAAAGACCTTCCATCAGATGATTATTGGTTCTCGGTAAATCTTGTCCATAGAGATGGAGTCACTGTCAAAAATTTTCAAGGGAATTTTTCTCTCTTGAGAAGATAATATTTTTTTAGCCGTATCTTTGAAAAGCACTTTTATTGAGCATCCCTAACTATGAAACAAACGAAAACTACAAGTATATTACTTTTTAGTATTCTCTCTCTATTATTGTCATTTCAATGCATTCAAGGTCAGACCATTGTCGTAAACGATCCCGGCGACCCTCAATCTGCATTCACCTCTCAAGAACTTATCCAAGAAGTTTTAGTAAGTGGTAACTGTGCAACAGCCAACGTAACTTCTACAAGCTTATACGAAGGTCCTGCCAATAATGGAGTTGGAAAAAGCTATGGTTACTTTAGACGAGGACCTGGTTCTACTTTTCCGTTTCAAGAGGGGCTCGTATTAAGTACTTCCAATGCTTCACAAATAGGAATTGGAGGATCGCCCAATTTAGGTGTGAATGCTGAACCTCCAATGAGTGGTGATGCTGACAACGTATTATTTAATATTATCAATGCATATAATTCTGCCAATGGTATACCTACGATAGCATCATTAAACAATGCAAATGCTATTGAATTTGAATTTGTTCCACCAAGTGATGTCATCAGTTTTCGATACATCATGGCATCAGAAGAATACCAAGGTGCATTTCCTTGCTCATTTGCTGATGCATTTGGTTTTTTACTAAAACGTCAAGGTACAACAGATGATTTCGTAAACATCGCTGTGGTCCCCGGAACTACACCTCCTGTTCCTGTTGCTGTAACCACAGTACATGAGGGTTTTGGGTGTACTCAAGGAGATCAAAACCCAGGTTTCTATGCTGGATTTGATAACGATACAAACTTCGAAGGAAGAACTCAAATATTAACAGCTACCGCCAACGTAATTCCTGGAGAAACTTACCTTATTAGATTGGTGATTGGCGATGCGAACGACACCGATTTTGACTCTGCGGTATTTTTGGAAGCAGGAAGTTTTAGTCTAGGACTCGATCTAGGAGATGATTTCATAAGCGCAAACAACACTGCTGTTTGTGGAAGTGAAATTGAACTAAATGCTAACATTGCCGCAAACAATTATCAGTGGTTCAAAGATGGTGTGGAAATAGCTGGTGCAACCAATCAAACCTATACGGCCAATTTAGGAGATGGAACCTATACTTGTGAAATTACCGACGGAACCAATTGTACAGGTAGTGATAGTATTGTTTTAGAATTTGAAGAACCCGCTGCAATTGCTCCTGCTATTGATGATATTCAAATCTGTGATGCCGATGGTGATTTGACCGAAGTCTTTAACCTCACAACAAAAGATGCTGAAATTCTAAATGGTCAGGATCCTGCAACGTTTGAAGTCAGGTACTTTATAGATGCCGCATACACCACTCAAGTTTTCAATCCAGTTGCTTATTCGAATACCTCTCCATCACAAACAATTTATGCAAGAGTAGTCAATAGAAATAGTGTCAACTGCTTTGCAGACAATTCATTTACTATTGAAGTTACAGGGCTTCCTATCCCTACACAGCCAACGGATTATGAAATTTGTGATAATGATACAGACGGAGACGATACCAATGGTTTTGTACAAACATTTATGTTGGTTACCAAAGACACTGAAATTCTAGGAACATTAGATCCGGCACAATACACCGTTTCCTATCATACCACACTTACGGGAGCACAAACAAGTGCTATGACCGATGTAATTAATAAAAACTTAGATTACACCAATACCACAGCAAACACACAACAAATTTTTGTTCGTGTAGAAAATGTAGACAATGCCAATTGTAATAGTAGTGACCTTTCCTTTAATCTTATTGTAAGTCTTCTTCCAACGACACAAGCTACAGTAGAGCTTCAACAGTGTGATGATGACACGGATGGATTTTCTAATTTCAACCTCTTTGAAGCGGGTGAAATCATCTCTACCAACTTTGCCAATGAGACCTTTGAGTTCTTCGAATCTGAAGCAGAAGCCATTGCGGGTACGCCAGTCATTCCAAATCCAACTGTATATACCAATCAAACACCTACAACGGATGTTGTTTGGGCAAGAACCATTTCTGCCTTTGGGTGTTACAGAATCTCTCAAGTAGATTTGATTGTAGCTACCAGCTCCACTTCTGTAACAAATCTTCCAGTACAAACCTTTGAAGCCTGTGATGACTTCTTAGACATTGATGGAAATGATACAGCCAACAATGATGATACCGATGGTATAACCGCATTTGATTTCGCTAGTGTTACTGCTGATGTTCTTGCTGTATTCCCTGCGAGTGAGCAACCATTCTTAACCGTAAACTACTACCGTAACGAAGCAGATGCTTTGGCAGAATTAAATGCGATTGCTGACCCTGCTGCCTATAGAAATATTGGTTATCCAAACACGCAACAGATTTACATGCGTGTGGATAACACCTTAAACAATGATTGTATTGGTGTGGTGCCTTTGGTAGTTTTAAATGTACTTCCAGTGCCAGTTGCAAATCCTGCTATGGATATGAGATTGTGTGACAATGGTGATGATGGAGTTTTTGACAATGGAATTGTGCAAACATTCAATTTGGATGCTCAAACACCTGTTATTCTTGATGGACAAGATCCAAACTTATATACTGTAACCTATCACGTATCTGCTGCGGAAGCCTTATCAGGAGCAAATCCTATTGCTACGACAGCTGCTTATACCAACATTGTTCCTAATCAACAAACCATTTATGTGCGTGTTCAAGAAAATGCGACTGGGTGTTTTACCAATCATACCACGTTTGATCTCTTTGTGGATGCATTGCCAATAGCAAATCCAACCACAGACCTTGAGATTTGTGATACCAGTAATCCACCAATAGATTCTTCTGCTCAAAATGGAA
>CAZTFN010000365.1:0-3354 GCA_964612905.1 uncultured Flavobacterium sp.
GAAAAGACCTAAGTCCGTCCATTCATAAAGTGGTTGGCGAGAAAAAGTCTTCATGGATTGGAATCGCTCCTTTTGCCGCTTTTGAGGGAAAAGTATACCCCTTGGATTTGATGAAAATAGTCATCAGAGAGTTATCTCAGAATCATTCTGTTTTACTGTTCGGTGGTGGGCAAGAGGAAATCAAAATATTGAATCAACTTAGGTCTGAGTATCCAAACACCATTAATGTTGCCGGGGAATTATCTTTTGAAGAAGAATTGTTATTAATCAGCCATTTGGATGTAATGTTGTCTATGGATTCCGGAAATGCACACTTGGCAGCCATGCAACAGGTAGCTACCGTAACCCTTTGGGGAGTAACACACCCCTATGCTGGTTTCGCTCCTTTTAATCAACCTTCAGAGTATTGCATACTTCCAGATCTGGAAAAATACCCAAAAATCCCTTGTTCCATTTATGGTAACAAAGTACTTGAAGGCTATGAAAAAGTGATGGAGACCATTGATCCAAAAGAAATCGTGGGAAAAGTAGAATCTATTGCACAAAAAAAGAGTCTATAAAAGACCCTTTCTCAGCTTTGGTTGTATAACTTTTGGTTGCTTACAAAAGCGTCACAAAAAAGTGACGATAATAATTTACATTTGATAGTCGAAAGATACAAATTTTATTGAAATAGTCACTATAACTCACAGATAATCATCTCATGAAGATTCACCATATTGCTCAAGACAGTTCTATTTTATCTCACTTTTTGAAGGAAATCAGAGATCAGGAGATTCAAAAAGATTCCATGCGTTTCCGAAGAAATATCGAACGTATCGGTGAAATTCTCTCCTATGAATTGAGTAAATCATTGAAGTATTCATCGGAAGATATTTCCACTGTATTGGGAACAAAAACTTCAGAAGTAATTTCCGATGATGTGGTAATTTGCTCCATTTTAAGAGCGGGATTGCCTTTGCATCAAGGGATTCAAAATTATTTTGACTCTGCAGAGAACGCGTTCATTTCTGCCTATAGATATCATCCAAATAACGATAAAGAATTTGAAATCGTTGTGGAGTATTTTGCCTCGCCTTCTTTGGAAGGAAAGACCCTAATTCTTGCAGATCCTATGCTTGCCACTGGACAATCTCTTGTAAGTACGTATGAAGCCATTCTAAAATATGGAACACCATCAGAAGTGCATTTGGTTTGTGTGATTGGTGCAACTAAAGGAATTGATTACATCAAAAATCATTTTCCAAAGAATACCCATTTATGGATTGCCGATATTGACGAAACACTCAATGACAAAGGGTATATAGTCCCGGGATTAGGCGATGCAGGAGATCTGGCTTTCGGCCCTAAGTTATAAAGAGAATAATTGGAGCCAAGACGAAAAGTCCCAATACAACATCTCTAAAAATTTGCTTGGAAAAACCTTCAATTCCATTGGTTAAAATGACTGCTGCTGGAAAAAAAGCACACATCAACTCTGCTCCATTTCTATTCTTTGCCAATACAATAAAACTGATTGAAACCAATAAATTCAAAATCACTAGCGTCCAGAACTTTCGGTAATTCCCACTTACCAAGAAAACCTTAGGCGTCTTGAACAGAATAGATAGTAATGCGATGACTCCTATCAATATCATAGGGATCTTTACTTTATTGGATTGATAAAAACCAAAGTCATAGTCTGTATACCATTCAAATAATTGTATAAAGCTATTCGCGTCATCAAACCAATAACAGTAGGTAAAATAACAAATCAATGGCGCTATAAAACCTATGATTGGTGAGAAAGCAGCTTTCAAATTGAACTTTTGAAACAATAAAATTGAGCTATAAATCAAGAATCCGAACACCAAAGTAAAGGGGTCTAAAATAAAGAGTATGGCCAACCAGAAGCCACTATCAAACATTTTTTTATAAATAGATTTGGGAGTTCTCAAACTATAAACTCGTCGAAGCATAATCAGCAGAATCAGGTTTACCATCAATTCTTGCCGATCAAAAATGGTAAAAGGAAAAATCCCAAAGAGCAATATGAAAAAAAGAAACCCGTACGAATTGTACAATGTGAGTTTGTTTTTTGCCAAAATAAAGTTGAAAAAGAAAAACAGTAACACATACAAGCCTATCTGAGAACTAATCCAAATAGGAGAAGTGATCTCTGAAAAACCTAGAAAAAACCCTGCCGAAGCATAACAGAGAAAAAGCGCGAAAATGATGATAAAATTGATTGGATCAGTTTTTCCAAAAAAATTGGCTAGCATGCTTTCTTTTTATATTTTTGCGGGGTAAATATACTCAAGATATGACAGGCTTCAATATTTTCATCTGGATAGGAGATTTATTCGCTAATTATTTGTTCATGCCATTTAACACATTGCGTTTGGATGTAGCAACTGAATCTGGTGGATGGTGGACATCCAATGTAGTGAACTGGTTATTTTTATTAGTTCTTTTATTGTTACTTTCTTATTGGATGAAAGAATCTAATCGTTTCGTTAAAGAAGGAACAGAAGACAGAGCTTAATCCTTCGTTTTGGGTAGCAAGAATAAACTCAAACGTTTCAAAGAGAATGAAACGTTCTCCAATGTCATTCAGCCAACAAGAGAAGAAGTCATAAACGACTTTTCATACAAAGGCAAATGGCATTCTTTTTTTGACAACAACAATCCTATTGTTTTAGAACTTGGTTGCGGTAAAGGTGAATATACCATTGCACTAGCGGAGAAAAATCCTGATAAAAACTTCATTGGAATTGACATCAAAGGAGCACGTTTTTGGCGCGGAGCGAAAACTGCTTTGGAAGAAGACCTCAACAATGTTGCCTTCATAAGAACACAAATAGAATTGATTGATTTCGTTTTCGCCGAAAATGAAGTCGATGAAATTTGGATCACCTTTCCCGATCCTCAGATCAAGTATAAGCGCACCAAGCATCGATTGACCAACCAGGGCTTCTTAAAAAAGTATCATCATATTTTAAAAGAAGAAGGTATTGTCAATTTAAAAACAGACAGTGAGTTCATGCATGGATATACCCTGGGACTCTTGCATGGTGAAGGTCATGAAGTATTGCATGCGAGTCATGATGTTTACAAGCTAAAATCCTCTCCAGAAGAGGTAACAGAAACCCAGACTTTCTACGAAAAACAATATCTTGAAGTTGATAAGGCAATTACCTATATCAAGTTCAGATTAAACTATTAATTTCGTACTTTCACTGGGTGAAAGAATCCGATAATTTTTTTGAAAAAGTATACCATGTGGCTCGACTTATTCCGTATGGTAGAGTTACCAGTTATGGCGCCATTGCAAAATACTTAGGAGCCGCAAGATCTGCCCGTATGGTGGGATGG
>CAZTFN010000366.1:0-3337 GCA_964612905.1 uncultured Flavobacterium sp.
ACCATTAAGATTGAGAGTTTAGAATTCTACACCCCTCAAAACAAACAATTACATGTCAATGATCTAGAGAAATTTTTAAAACAGTTTTTTCCACTAGAAGAGCATAAGTCTCTTGCTCAAATTCCTAGTTTTCTAAAGACATTATTAGAAGAGCATTCTAGTAAGGTTACGACGTTATTACCTGAGAAGTTTTTAGAGTATCTCTCCATAAAAATTCCTGTCGGGTTTACGTTTGATTTGGAAATCCTTGCAGATCAAACATTCTGTTTCAATTTTGAAGTGATGAAACCCACGGAGGAGCAAAAAGCAAAAGGATATGTGGACTGTTTGCAGGTGATAACACCAAGTATGGGAAGTGTTCCAACACATATTCAGGGAATTCGATTCCGCCAATTTGGAATGGGTAGTGCCTTATTCAATCAAGCAATTCGGGTAGATATGGACTTTGAATATACCATGTTTCCATATGATGGCCTTGCTGCAGGAATTGGAAGTGAAGTACTTAAAAAGACAAGTCCTAATGCAGACATCTTTCATTTGATGCTTCCAAATGGAAAAACGATGTATCGAAATATTGTCATTGAAAAATTAATTCTCTTGGTGTTTCCTCATTTGTCGGTTCCAATACCCGTTCCTTTGTTTTACGATCAACTGGCATTTTACAATGATGGAATTGAGGGACGGATGGACATTGGGATCAGTTTTCCAAGACCCCAATTGCAAATCATGTTGGCCATTAAGCGTTTGGCTGATTTGTTCCAATTCTTTACCAAAGGGGATAAACCTTTGTACACGAAAAACTATGGAAAAGGTTCGTCTATAAAAGATGATGAAATGGATGTCATACTACCAACGTTCACACTTTCTCCGTTTACAGGTGTGCTCTCTGGTTTGGTGGGACATCAATTAAATCAGAATGGTCAAAAAGAGCGCATTAAACTAGGAACAGAGGCAGCCCCAAAACTTATTTTAGATGATATTCTTATTCTATTGTGTAATCTTCTAAAATTTGGTGTCCCTGCATTGATCAAACAAGAAAAAACCTTCATTCCAATCGACTCCGAAAGGAAAGCACCTCCAATCAATTATCTATTGGGTTATCTGCCAAAAAAGGATCGACATGGTTCACTAAGAGTCTTTATGTTTCACTTCTTAGAAGTAGATGCTCAATGGTTTTGTATTACTCCAGCTGAGTTTCTATCGGATCAAAGTTTACAAAATGAACTGAGCTTGGTTTCCTCTTTTAATTCTGATGAGGACGGAGTCATTCTGGGATACTACGGAAAAATAAATGCTTTTGAATTTGCCGAAGCGAAGTCGTCCATTGTGGCGAGTATGATGGGAATGTCTCAATTTTCCATTCAATCTTCTTTTGTGGTCACCATTGCTGATATTTTTGACTTACAGCTTTATGGCGAATTAGTGGTGGAACAAACAGCCGAATTAAAGTCCCACCTCATTGGAGATGCGTACATGAGAATGTCAAATCTAGAAGTTTTCAAAGGAAGGTTTGAATTGGTCGCCTCCCAAGATCCATATTTCCAATTCCAAGGAAAATTTGATCTCTTTGGTGACCAATTTCCAATTCAACTATACTCAGGAAATAAAGACGGACATAGAGAAGAGATGATCGGAAGGGTAGGAAAGGAGGGTATTCTGTTTGGAAAAATGGTTGACAATACGATTCAGGCTTCAGGAGTTTGTCTGAAGATTGGTGATTTTTATTTAGAAGGAAGAAGCTTGATCGACTGCAGAGCCAACGGAGAAAAGAATCACTGGGACCTAAGTTTAGATCTTCACGGCGCTAGTTTGAATTTCTCTGGATCATATCATCAAAACGTTCTTCAATTTAAGATAGATGCTAAAGAAAATATTCGGATTACACCAGCCATTACCATTTATAAAAATCATGAAGGGTCTCGATTAAAAGGTTCATTAAAAGCCTTGATAGCAGACGAGAAAGTGTCGTTACAAGAATTTTATATTGATGCGCAAATTCAATTTTTAACTTTGTATGGTCAAGCCAGGTTGTACCTAGGAAATGATGGTTTTACTTGTCAACTTGAAGGAGATTTAGGGATTTTGAAATATGATTTATCTTGGGAGGGAAGTAATATTCATGAAATCGGTACTTTTAAATTGAATGGAGGTGTAAACTTGTTAAATGATACTGCTTCGTTAAATTTTAACTTGATTAGTTCCTATCAAGACAATAAACTACAATTCAAAGGGAATGGTGATTTTTATCTTCTGAAAAACATTCATTCAAGCACTTCTTTTGTGATAGAACAAGAAGATCATAAAATGAGTATTCATGGAGTCATAGAATCAGGATTGTCCTTAATTCCTATGATATTAGAGTTCCAAACAAATGCTTCTTTAGACTTGACCGTAGACCAACAAAACGATCGTATCAATCTATGTCGACTTTCTGGAGAAAGTAATTTTTTAGGCTGTGTTTCTAATGCGCTTATTGAACTAACAGGAAATGACTTGTACTATGATGGAAGCTTTAGTGTTGACCTCGGATTCTTTCATTTATCAGGGAGCACCTCTGGAGAAATACGAGAGAATTATTATAATCTTAGTGCTGATTGCTCGGTATATCTTCACGGTACAAAACTTGATCTCACAGGCACTTTTCATGACGATCTACTGGACCTAAGTATTCACGTCCAGGGCCCTATTTATATTACACCAGCCATTACCATTTATAAAAACAAAGAGACAGACCTTAAAGGACGATTAAAAGCACAATTCAAAGATGGGCAGGTATCACTTCAAGAATGTGACTTAAATGGACACATTGAATTTCTCACTTTGCATAGTGATGTAAGACTGAACTTGCACAAGGAAGGTTTTGATGGTAAGCTGAACGGAGACTTGGGAATCCTGACATACGATTTGAATTGGAAAGGTAACGATATCCATGATGTGGATACTTTTCAGTTAGACGGGAATATAAAGTTCCCTGGAGAGATTGCAGCACTCTATTTTGCATTCGAGAAGAACTCCTATGTGAATAATAAATTGACTTTTGACTGTATTGCTGATTTTCACTTCTTCAAAAAGAAGAGAATGAGCTTAAGCAGCAATCTCTCTGTAGAAAATGAAGGTTTCCACATTGAAGCTAGTGGAGAGTTGGATTTGTTTTACATCAAAGGGTTGACGCGCTTGTATAGCGGAACTCCCAGCAAAAAGGAAGCCATCCATGGGCATATCAATTCCCACGAACTAAGATTGGCAGGAGGACTTCAATTTCACAACGGAATTGTTGAGATGGGTGGGAATATGAAACTGTACATGAACAATCAAGGCGTACTCTCTTTTACAGGTG
>CAZTFN010000367.1:0-3223 GCA_964612905.1 uncultured Flavobacterium sp.
GTTGAAAGATGTGTGGAGACTCTATTACGATCAATATTATAAAAACGTACCTTGTAAGATAGATCCACACTTCTCAGATACTAAGGAACATGATCTGGAAATGATCAAAAAATTGTGCAATACTTCCTATTATGGCTATGACACCAAGTTCAACAGTAGCTGTAAAAAATATTTTATGAAACCTGATGGATTTAAAGAAAAGGTCATCGCAAATGAGCTCATCAGAACCAAGATATTGGTGTTAGACGAGAGAATTCAAAAGGAAGCGGAATATCATGAAAATCAAAACAACAAAAGATTAAGTTTTAGAGATACGTTTGAACTCTGTGATGTAATGATCCCGAAGAGTAACGATTTTGACTTAAACAATATTCAAAAAGAAGAGGAAAGGACGAAATTGAAAGAGTACTTTACTCGATCAATTGAAGAATATGATTATTTGGTGATTCACTTCACCTTATTTAAGAAGATTTTTTCGAAATGTAAAACAGAGGAAGATATTCGAAAAAAAATCTCACCAAGCTTAACGAACAAATTGGTGTTTGTTTCCGGAATGGGAAATCGTGCTAATGTCATTAAAGAAGTGATGTTCATGAATTACTCCACGCTTGCCTATGCAATCACCAAAAAACCAGACAAGCTTTTACTAGTTAATTACTTAAAATCGCTATCATGAACAGTTTAATTCTAGTTTTTACGCTCCGATCACATTTGAAAACTTATCAAACCGATTTTTCAAAAAAATTGGTCAATAGTCAAGCTAGGGAATTATTTGATGATAATGATTTGGGGTATCCATTTCTTGTTTTGAAACCAAACATAAAGGAACTAAAAAAACTCGTTGGAAACGAGGAAGGAATCGTCTTAGTGAATGACTCTATTGAACCTAAAGAGTTAAAAAAAGTATTGCCAAACACATGGCAGAATAAGGTCTACGTATATCTGCACAAATCCAATAAACAGCAATATGAAAAATTATTTATCAAAGGAAAAAACCAAATATCTGGTGTGAACGATGCGCATCATACAGACGGATTGTATAACGATTTGTTGGCTTATACTGAAGGTCAAATGTCTATAGATGAAATTGTTCACTTGCACTTTAGTTCTTTGGATAAATATGAAATGCAAATACAAAACATCTTAAATCAGATCAAGTCTTTACTTCCTGAATATAAAAAAAATGAAGGTGCTCTAACCAAACTAGAAAAAGAACTTGAAGACGCGCAAAACTTGCATATGAAACAAAGAAAATATGTCAACAAATGAAATCACTAATTATTTGCGACACATATTCAGAGAAGCTTTTAGGAACCACTTTCTCCTCCTTTTATGGAGACAAAAAAGCCAATCTTCTTATCGTTAAAGACGAAGACTCCTTTCAGAAGTTGGATCTTGAAAAAGTGAAACCAAAACATATTTGGATATTGGTTGAACTCGGTTGGCCAGAAAACGATTTGTACGGGGGCTATGATGTCGCTTTGAAATTAATTGATTCTGACTATGCAAAACAAACTCCCTTACAAATTACTTTTTTCTCCTTCCTATCCAGAGAATATCTTTTCAATAATGTATTAGGGTTTTTAAATATTTTTCCAAAAGCATTTGTCCATAACAGGTTACGACAACCTGTATTACAAACAACCCATTTCTCAGCGCAGAAATGGAAATATACCAGAAAGTATGGTTTCACCAAAAGTGGTATCATTGATAAGCTTCATCACGATTTTGATGATCTATTGAAGTTTGACAAAAAAAATGACGACCCTGAAAGGATTCAAGAATTTTTAATCAAACTATCAAACATCTCTGACTTGCTGACACCTGAGATCAACGAGATGGTCCAAAGTATAAATCCAGCAAATTATCATGGACACCGCCTGAAATTAAATTCTAAACTGACCTCTTTAATTCAAGATTTAAACAAATACAGAGAAGTTACCACACCAAAAAAAACCGCTTGGAAACCTCATGTACTCTTCGTTGAGGACAACAAATTATTTGCAGAAACCCTGATGAAAGAACTATCGGCGCTATTTAATATCAATCACTATAACAACGGAGAAGAAGCTTTAGAACATCTTAAAAAAAATGGTCCTTTATATGATGGTCTTATCTGCGATTTGGAACTGCTGGACCCTAAAGGCTATGACCAAAATATTCAAGGAATAGATATTGTGCATTATGTACAAAGATTTTTGCCTCATATTGAAATCAACATTATAACCAACATCCCTAAATCTGGTATCAAAGATATTTTGGACAATTTTTTATCGAAAGATATTCGCTACAAATCGACGTTCAAAAAATATCCTGAGTCTGAATGGAAGGAATATGCAGCCCATCTGCTTTCTCAACTCAAAAATAGAGCTAGAACAAAGTATTTAACAGGTCCTAACACTTCCATTTGGAGCAATGTTAGCAATCAGAACAAAAATGGCGGAGGTTTAAAAACATACTATTACAATCTTAAAATCAATTATACAGATAAGTTCGAGACTCTTTGGAAAGAGATTGATTATACCTTTGAGGAGGTCATGAACAGACATGAAAAAATTCCAACCTCCTTCGGAAGAACCAAGGATCGAACTGAACTCAGTAGTTCTGTGAACAGCAAAACCTCCAATCTTCTAAAAAATATCATCCTCCATAGACGTTTTTGGTTAAAGATGCTCTATGACAAAAGTGGCTACGCTTCTTATAATGTGAATCCTAAAGATGTTGTTTTCTTTGACAAAGTATTTGCTTTTTTCCAAAAGACCACTGCAAAATCAGATAAAAGGCATAGCTCCTACGCATCTGTTTTAGGATTTTCCATTTTTAAAGAAGGGACAGAAAAATATAAGTTTGTGTTCAACACACTCTTTCCTGAAGAAATCCAATGGTTAAAAACAACTGTTGGAATTCAAACCCTAGATTTTAGCAACGAATTTTCATATTTGGCAAACCATACATTTGTGAACATCTTACATGTGATTAAGCAAGGAAACCCTCAAGCTTTTCAAGTAGGTAAATACCCTGATCCCTTTGTTCCAAAAAACATGAAAGACGTGGAAAAGCTAGTCCTTTTGTTAGAGGAAGAGAATAGTAAAAGGCGCATCTATCGAGATAGAGAAGAGGTGGTAAACATTATCTACGATCTCAAGTACAACGCTACTGAAGAATTCAATAAGCTTTATTCAAAAATTCACGATCAAACAGAACATACTCATGACTAATATAT
>CAZTFN010000368.1:0-3211 GCA_964612905.1 uncultured Flavobacterium sp.
AAAGTCTCAGAGCTACAAAGTCTCAGAGTTTCACCCTTCGACTGCGCTCAGGGTGTGAGTTTCATGATTGGAGATGGGGTAGTGTAAAGAGTAGCATTGCTACATTAACCCATTGTTACATTAAAGGAGAACAAACTAATCTCATCCTCTTCATCATACAATTTGACATACTTCTCGAATACAAAACCTAACTTTTTTAGTAGGTTGTGTGAGCGTTCATTGTCATTATTTGCAATGGCTAGAACTTTTTTGAATTTCAATGTTTTGATTCCGTATTCCATTAAAGCTTGAGTCGATTCGAATGCATAACCTTTTCCTCGACCTTTAGGAAGAAACGCAAACCCAACATCTACGTCTTCCAATTCGTCTCGATCGACAAAACCTGTGATGCCAACCACTTCATTGGTGCTTTTGAGAACTACTGCATAAAATCCAAAACCAGAATCTTCATAGCTCTTAAAAATCCGATTTTGTAAGTAATCTTTGGCGTCATCAATGGTTTGAACATTCCTGTCACCGATAAAGCGAATCCAATCGGGATCGTTTACGAGTTCAAAGAAGAAGGAAGCATCATCTAACGTGAGTTTCCGAATGATTAAGCGTTCTGTCTCGAGTAGCATAAGGCATTAAAGATAATGATAATGTGTCGGAAGTTTGAAGATAAAAGGTGAAGGGGGAAAGGTAAAAGGTTAAGGGTTAATTAGTACATTGATGAAATGATAGACTGGTACACTTATGCATTGATACATTAGCGAATTGGTAAATTGGTACATTAAAAAAGTGGAGTTGTAAATATATTTACGAAATTAGCCTAAAGCCTAAAGCCTAAAGCCTAAAGCCTAAAACCTAAAGCCAACTACAATAACCCCTTCTGCTTATTATAAAAAGCATCTGCCTGTGCTTGCATGAGTTCCTGAGCCTTTTTGCGTTTGTAAGCATAAACGTCTTCGTCTTCTTGAAGATCTGTGTAGACTTTTTCATTCACTACAACATCAGAGTCTAAGAGGACATCACGCTGATGCACCTGTTGCGCCACCCAGTTTTTAATGGCAGTTTCTTCATCCTCGAGTTTGTAATCGTATTCGCCTTTGGGTGAGACCAACTTAGCAAAAATTGGAGCAGTTTCAATGGCTAAGAATAACAAGAATATAAAGAAGGATGGCAACCATGGTAGTTTGTCTAATGCATTGATTCGAGCCATGAATCCATCAAAATTAGAAATGATGGGTTGCGTATCGCTTTCCGCTTTCTTTTGATCCGCTTGCAACTGAGCAATGGCTGCTTCGTTATTCGCAATCTTTTGTTTGTTGGCTTCTTTCAACTGACTTAATTCTAATAATGCAGCATCATGTTTGTCTCTTTTTTCTTTGTAAACAGGCCCTTTACCCACCAACAAAGTTCCTTTCCTACCTTCGGCTTCAGAGATATAGGTTTCATAAAGATCGTTCACTTCTTTTTCTTTGGCGTCAATCTCGTCTTTGAGAAGTTTGATTCCATTGTTCAACTGTTCAATCTCTGGCTCATATTGTTTGGCAATTTGATCTTTGTTATCCAAAGTCATCTGGTTTTTCTCCTCTAACAAAACAGAATTGATTTCCTTTGCAAAAATTTTCAATTCCAAAGGTTTCGAAATGACCATCGCAATAATCATCGCTAGAATAATTCTCGGTGTGGCTTGCAAGAATTCTTTCCACTTAGAATCATTCTTCTTGATGGTGGAAACAATAAATCGATCTAAGTTGAAGATGAGCAATCCCCAAATCAGTCCGAAGAAAATGGCAGCAAATACATTGTCAAAAACGGTATAAAGCGCATAACTAGCAGCGATGGTTGCCATGACAGCTGTAAAGAATACGGTGGCACCAATACCAGCATATTTGTTTTGTTCACCATTGGAACAAGTATCAATAAGTTTAAGGTCGACGCCTGAGCAGAGGAGGAAAAATTTCTTAAGCACGGGGAATGGTTTTGAGTTGATTATTTATATATAACGCGCTAAAGCTCAATTTGTTTCTTAACAGAAAGTTAAAAGCCGATTCTTTTGAATCGGCTTTCTATATTTATTTGCGAAGTGTTCTTAAAATCGTTGCACTCCAAACTGATTGATCTGTCTTTTTTCGTCTTTGTTGATCGAGAATTCTAAGCCTTTCCATGCAGTACCCTTAAGACTTCTTAGGGACAGTTTTTTGTTGTTATTGGTCATTAAGAATAAGAAGTCAGAATCTGATTTTTTAGCCATGGAGGTCATTCCATATTTGTTAATCGCCTGAACACCATTCTTCTTTAAATCAAAGTTAAGATCTTTCCATGCGCAACCTTTTTTACATTTCATACTGATTTTATCACCATCTTTTTCTACAACAATCTTAAAGTTGCTGATTTCAATTTCTTCCTCTTCCATACCTTCAGGAATTTCTCTTTCTTCTTGAATCTCCTCAACTTCTATGAGCGTTTCTAATTTCTCAAGAATTTCTTTCTTCTCAATCTCCTCTTCTTCAACAATAACTTTGTCACCCCATTTCAATTCTTTTTTCTCCTTTTCTTCCTTCAGCTCTTTTTCTTCAATGATTTCCTCAACCATTTTTTGTTTGCGGTACTTTCCAATATTGGCAGCGCGCTCTTCATAATTGTTCCAGTTAAAACCAATCTCTTCTTCCTTGTCGATATCTTTGTTCTCCTTGATGAGGCTTGGATCGTGCATTTGTGCTTCTAACAAATCCCAACCTGTTTTCTTGGCTTTCTTCTCTTTCACTTTCAACGCTTTCTTCGCTTTTTTCTCCTTCAAGGCTTTCTTCGTTTTCTTCTCCTTGACTTCAATTTTAACAGGTCTCGGTGGAGGTGGAGGTAGTACGTCGTCAATATTTTTCACCGACTTTCTCTGGCTATCCGACATCATATTGTAGATGTGTTGCATTTTGGTCACATCTTTCACCTTATAAATATTATTTTTTGCCCCTTTTTTAAATAGAGATTTGTATTCCTTCATTTGAGCATCTGATACTCCTGTTTGTTTTACCTCTTTAATCACAGGTTTCTTGATTTCCTTCTTTGTTTGTGCTTCCACACGATTTGCAAAGAGGAAAATTAATCCTCCCATGAGCGGGATAATGGCCAACTTCTTCCAAAGAATGGTCGACTTTGAATTTTGTGTTTTCATCATTAATAATCGTTTTTTTGTAAGTGAATAATTCAAATTACTGGCCAAGTAATA
>CAZTFN010000369.1:0-3200 GCA_964612905.1 uncultured Flavobacterium sp.
GTACCTTTCATGTGCATCGCAATGTATGGAACTTGAACTTTGGCAACTGTTTCAAACATTTGCGCATCCATATTTCCTCCTGAAATATCATTGATAAGGGCAGCACCGGCATTGATGGTTTCTTGAGCAACTTTGCTACGGAAGGTATCAATAGATAAGAAAATATCTGGAAACTCTTTTACTAACAGCTCAACGACAGGAATAATTCTTCTAAGTTCTTCCTCTTCAGAAACATGATCAGCACCGGGTCGAGAAGAATAAGCACCAACGTCAATGAAGGTTGCTCCCTCATTCAACATTTTCTCGGTCTGAGAAAGAATGTTTTTTTCATTTTGATATCGCCCACCATCATAGAAAGAATCTGGTGTAATATTCAAGATTCCCATCACCTTGGGAGTCGAGAAATCAATCAAGGTTCCTTTGCAGTTAATGGTCATTCTTTACAACTTTGTTAATCACATGCGATTTTTGTGGAGCCTGATACGATTCCATTTTATCGAGTAATTCTGATACAGAATTGCTAACGATTAAGAGTTCTTTGTTGTTGGGTCGAACAAAACCTTCCCCAATCATATGGTCTACTTGTTTGAGTAAAAAATCGAAATAGCCATTCAAGTTTAAAATCCCATTCGGTTTTTGTTCAATATGCAGTTGACTCATAGTAAGTCCTTCAAAAAATTCGTCCAAGGTTCCAAAACCTCCAGCCAAACTGATGTAACCATCACATAATTTGCTCATAATGACTTTTCGCTCACTCATTGTTTTTGTAACAATGAGCTCCGTGACATCTTCGTTCACAACCTCCTCTTTTTTTAGCAATCCAGGAATCACTCCGATTACGTTGCCACCTTGACTTAAAATCGTTTCAGCCAGAACGCCCATCAATCCAATTTTTGCACCTCCATAAATCAACGTAATGCCTCTTTTAACGAATTCATTCCCTAATTGTATAGCGGATTCCTTGTAGATCGGATCAAAACCTAAACTTGATCCGCAAAAAACGACGATTTTTTGCATGGCGTGGTTTGTGAAAATGTTTCGTAAAAATATGCAATTTATACATGCCGAATGAAATGAGTATTTACTATTTTTACACGATTACTGATCATAGAAACCAAAGATTTTATGCCAAATACATCTCAAGAGTACGATGCAGTTGTAGCAGAATGCAGAAGTTTGTTTATCAAGAAAATGAGTGATTACGGATCTGCATGGAGAATTCTAAGATTACCATCACTCACCGATCAAATTTTTATCAAAGCACAACGCATTAGACAACTTCAGGAAAACTCAGTCAGAAAAGTAGATGAAGGAGAGAAGTCGGAGTTTATTGGGATCATTAACTATAGTATCATGGCATTGATTCAGTTAGAGTTGGGCGTGGTTGAAAACCCGGACTTAAATACAGAAGAAGCTACAGACTTATACGATAAGCACATTGGTATTACCAAACAATTAATGGAAAATAAAAACCATGATTATGGTGAAGCTTGGCGCGATATGCGGATCAGTTCTTTGACAGATTTGATTCTTCAAAAACTATTGCGTGTGAAACAAATTGAAGACAACAAAGGAAAAACCTTGGTTTCTGAGGGAATTGATGCCAATTACCAAGACATGATTAACTATGCAGTTTTTGCAATGATACACATGAGCAATGATTAAATTATTAGTACACCTGTCCAGAATATTTGTCGGAGCCATGTTTGTGTTCTCTGGCTTTGTGAAATTGGTAGATCCTATTGGATCACAGTTTAAGTTTGAAGAATACTTTAGTGAACCTGTATTGGATATCGAGTTCCTAATTCCATATGCATTATCATTTTCTATCCTATTGATTTTAGCTGAAATCATGTTGGGAGTCATGTTGCTACTCGGATACAAATCAAAATTCACAGTTTGGAGTTTGTTTATATTGTCATTGGTATTCCTGTTCCTTACTTGGTATTCAGCCTATTATAATAAAGTGACCGATTGTGGTTGCTTCGGTGATGCCATAAAGTTAACTCCATGGGAAACCTTCTGGAAGAATGTTGTCCTAATTGGATTGATCATTCTTTTGATGGTTCGAGTGAAAGACATCAAAGAGATTTTGTCTAAGAAAGTAACTGTAGCATTTACCTTAGTTTGTCTATTAAGCTTTTCTTACATCACGTATTACGTGCTAAATCATTTGCCAATTATCGACTTTAGAGCGTATGCTATTGGAAAAAATATTCCCGAAGGAATGGAGTTTCCAGAAGATGATTTAGAAGCTTTACCACCCATTCAAAATTTCATTTTGGAAGACAGTCAGAATGATTTAACAGATCAAATTCTAGCTGAGGACAAAGTGATGCTGGTCATTGTGTATCAAATTGAAAAGGCAGATGTAGATGGATTTGCAGCAATCAAAACAGTGACAGACAAAGCCATTCAAAAAGGATACAAAGTATATGGAGTTACGTCTTCTTTTCCTGATGACCTGATCTTAATTCAAAACAAACACGACTTACCTTTTGATTTTCTCTTCGGGGATCCTACTACTTTAAAAACGATGATTCGAGCAAATCCAGGTATCATGACCTTAAGCAAAGGGACTGTTACTGGAAAATGGAATTGGACAGATTCTGACGAAGTTGAATTATAGATTCCAAGTGGATTGATAAAAAATGCTAACTTCGTAGCAATCAATCAATCAAAACTAGGGAATATGAAGATTTTAAAAAGAATTGTACTGCTATTAGTAGTAGTCATTGCCGCAGGAATCATTTACGTTCTTGTGCAACCTTCGAACTACGACGTTTCAAGAAGCAAAACTATTGACGCACCAGCGGCCATCGCTTTCAACGTTGTGAATGAAATGAGAACATGGGAAAAATGGGGACCTTGGAATGAGGACGATCCTACTATTGAGGTTACCTATGGAGAGATTACTTCAGGTGTTGGAGCCTACAACAGTTGGATTAGCAAAGACGGACCAGGAAACATGAAAACGGTTAATGTGGTTGCCAACGAACTCATTGAGCAAAAAATGCAGTTTGAGGATTTTGAACCAAGTGATGTGATTTGGAAATTCAAAGAAGTAGATGGAAAAACTCAGATCACATGGCAAATGAAAGAAGACAATGCACCTTTTGGATTCAAAATTGCTTCTGCAATTATGGGAGGTTATGTAATCGTTGGAATTTGTTTCTTGGTTTGTTAGTTTGTTAGTTTGT
>CAZTFN010000370.1:0-3172 GCA_964612905.1 uncultured Flavobacterium sp.
CTCCACCGGTAAATACGGCACTATGAAAATGTCTTTCGTCCGTCTTTTCAATTTTCTGTAATCTATTATTTGTATCGAAGCTATTAATGAGATTTACATCCTCATCAAAATCGGTCCAGTCAATGGCAACATCAAAAGGAGTATGTGAATTCGGAACATAATCCCTAGGAAGCATAAATAGGTTGTGTGAGAACACATGAAAAAATTCCTTCTGGATTACAGGGCGATATGTATCTTTTGTGGTCAATTCACCATCTGTATCTTGCTGAAGTATATAAGAGAATTGAATTTTTTTAAGAGTAGGGTCATGCTTTAAAGTAAATCGCTGACTGTCTTTTTCTTGAATGATTTCCAAAGCTTGTTCAGACCTTACATTGCTCAACGTGTTGTGTAGATTTTCTTCACCCCAAGCTTTGTCTTGCATAATGACCACCGTTTCACCGGAAGGATTTGCGTCAAACTCCATGAAGATATTGAGTGCAGGTTTACCGTCTTTTTCAATAGGGGATACCTTATACGAGATAAGGTTGTTCTCATGATTCTGACAGGCAGCTAAAACAATAATTAATAAGTAAACTAATTTTCTCATGGTTGTTGAATTTGTCTTAAAGACGGTAAAAAAACAAAAGTGATGCAAAAAAAATGTTAAAAAGAAAGCCAGATCAAAATGCAAATGATCTGGCTTTCAGGAATATCGATAAACGGTCTAATCGCTAGGACAAGACCTTATATTATTCAAAATATGAAAAGGTGTCTCCCGACTTTATTCTCAGCAAACTCTCATAAATCAAACGGATTACATTTTCTACATCATCTTTATGCACCATCTCTACAGTTGTATGCATATATCTCAGCGGTAAGGAGATCAGAGCAGAAGCAACACCGCCATTACTGTAAGCAAATGCATCTGTATCTGTTCCCGTTGCTCTTGAAAGCGCTGACCTTTGAAATGGAATTTCCTTTTCTTCTGCTGTTTCTGTAATCAAATCTCGCAGCTTTTGTTGAACTGCTGGAGCGTATGCTACAACGGGTCCATCACCGTTTTTAATCAATCCTTGTTTTTTAGGATCAATCATGGGAGTCGTAGTGTCATGTGTAACATCTGTAACAATAGCTACGTTCGGTTTGATGGTTTCTGTAATCATTTCGGCTCCACGCAAACCAATTTCCTCCTGAACAGAATTCGTCACATACAACCCAAACGGAAGTTTTTTGCCATTCTCATGCAATAGTCTGGCAACTTCGGCAATCATAAAGCCACCCATCCTGTTGTCAATAGCACGACAAACAAAATTATTTTCATTCAAAATATGGAACTCATCAGGATAGGTAATCACACATCCAACATGAACACCTAATTTCAAAACTTCCTCCTTGTTTTTGCATCCAACATCGATAAATATATTGTCAAGCTTTGGCGGTTCTTCCTTCGCTCTATTTCTGGTGTGAATCGCTGGCCATCCAAACACCCCTTTTACAATACCGTTTTTGGTGTGAATATTCACAATTTTACTGGGGGCAATTTGATGGTCACTTCCTCCATTGCGAATCACATAAATAAGACCATTGTCAGAAATATAATTGACATACCAAGAGATCTCATCCGCATGACCCTCAATCACCACTTTATAATCCGCTTCTGGATTAATAACGGCTACGGCACTTCCATAAGTATCTGTGATGAACTCATCAACATAAGGTCTCAAATAATCCATCCAGATTTTTTGACCTTCCCACTCATAACCAGTAGGTGAGGCATTATTTAAGTATTGCTCTAAAAATTGGAGCGATTTTTCATTTAAGATTGATTTTTCCGACATACTTCAATTGAATTTATTCCGATAAAAATAAGACCATTTTTTAGTTCATTAAAATAAAACAGACAGGAAATTCAACTTTAATATCTATTCTTTTGGGCATTCCCAAGATTCTGATTCCTGTCTGAATCTTGGTTGAGCTGTTCGCTGTATCTCTGATCACAAATCAGAGGATGCCGCTGCCATCCCTAATGCAACGCTCGAACTCCAAATTAATACCTTACGAATAAAAAACTTTGCCACTCTGCACCTTTGTATCTCTGTAACTCAGAACCTCTGAAACTCTGCACCTTTGCAACTCACAAGTAGCACGAAGCACAAAGTGCGAAGTACTATCCACCTTTGCCACCAAGAAAAGCACGAAGCACTCTGAACCTTTGCAACTCTGCATCTTTGCGACTTTGTAACTAAAAACTTTACCACTTTTTAACTTTTAGACTTTCTAACTTCATTATATCTTTACCCATGTAAAAGAAAACCGATTGAAGAAATTACTCCTATATATAGTATTGGTAAGTGTTATTTCTGTTACTGCTCAGAAGAAAGATGATCCGCCATTAAATTTAGAAGACTACATTCTAATCAAAGACGGTGATACCTTAATGATCAATCTGGACGAGGTATCTGTGATTCCCAAATTGAAATTCAAATCATCCGTAGATGCTAGATACTATTATTGGTTTCGTAGAAAAGTATACAAGGCATATCCTTATGCACAATTGGCTTCGGAAAGATTAGATTCTTTAAATGCACGCGTCGCGAGAATCGAAAAGAAAAGAAAGAAACGAAAGTACATCAGGCGGGCACAGAAATATTTGGAAGGAGAATTTACCGATCAACTAAAGAAGATGACGCGTACCGAAGGGAGAATCTTAATTAAGTTGATTCACCGTCAAACTGGAAAAACGGCCTTCAATAATATAAGGGAGCTAAGGAGTGGATGGAAGGCTTTTTGGTATAATACAACGGCCAATTTATTCAAACTTTCTTTAAAGACAGAATACCACCCTGAATCTGAAAATGAAGACTATTTAATAGAAGATGTATTACAAAGAGCTTTTATTGATGAAAAATTAACCCCGCAAAAATCAAAATTAGATTTCGACTTCCCCAAAATTGCAGCTCAGAAAAAAGGAAACATTGATGTGGAAGAGTACAAAAAGATGTTTGCCAAACAGAATAAAAAGAGAGCTAGAAAAAAGAAGCGACAACAAAAGAAAGCAAAATCAAAAGCTAAGCAGTAGACTTCTAGCAGATTAGAAAAAACTTCGAAAAATTCTTCAAAAACATTTGGTTGAAATGTAGTAGTTGTTTTATCTTTGCGGTCCGTTTTTGCGGGAGTTCATTGGAAGTTT
>CAZTFN010000371.1:0-3168 GCA_964612905.1 uncultured Flavobacterium sp.
GTATAACAACATAGACGAAGCTAAGAATTCTCCTCTAGCGCAAAAGCTGTTCTACCTTCCTTTTGTAAAGAAGATTTACATCACTGCGAATTTTATCGCCATTCAACGATATGATATCGTATCATGGGAAGATGTGCAGGAAGAAGTAAAGGAACAAATTGAAGCCTATTTTGAGACTGGACAACCTGTCGTGAGCGAAGCTGAAGATTCTCAAAAAAATGAACCGATTGAAGTCTTTGCTGAATCTACACCAAATCCAGCGGTGATGAAGTTTGGAACCACAAAAATGCTTACTTCAACAGATGTTGAGTATAAGAATATTGAAGATGCTAGTAAATCTTCTCCTTTGGCGCAGGCTTTATTCGGTTTCCCATTTGTAAAGGAGGTATTCATTTCCAACAATTATATTTCTATTACGAAGTATGATATCGTTGAATGGCAAGAAGTTTTTGGAGAACTTAGATCTTACATTAGAACGTATATCCAAGAAGGAAAAACCATCATTGAGGAGCTTCCAAAAATTGAACCGACGAAAGAAGAAGCACCAGCGGTTGTAGAGAATCTAGAAGGAACTCCTGCTAAAATTGTAGACATTTTGGATGAATACATTCGTCCAGCAGTAGCTTCTGATGGAGGGAATATCGCATTCAAATCTTACAACGAAGAGACCAAAGTTGTCAGCGTGATTTTACAAGGTGCTTGTAGTGGATGTCCATCTTCTACGGCGACATTAAAGAACGGAATTGAAATGATGCTTCAAGAAATGCTTCCAAATCAGGTAAGTCAAGTTGTTGCAATTAATGGATAATATGTCGAAAACCATCAAGCCATATAAGGATTCATCCGCAGGAAAGAAAGAACAGGTAACCACCATGTTTGATAATATTTCCAAGGAATACGATGGATTGAATCGAGTGATCTCCTTTGGAATTGATATCAGTTGGAGAAAAAAGGTGACCAAAATGGTTTCCAGAAACAATCCGAAGCAAATTTTGGACATCGCCACTGGAACAGGAGATTTGGCCTTAATGATGTCTCAATTGAATCCTGATAAGATTGTTGGTTTAGATATTTCTGCAGGAATGTTGGAAGTGGGAAAACAGAAAGTTGCCAAAGCCAACTTGAGTGATACCATTGAAATGGTGGTTGGAGATTCTGAGCATATGCCGTTTGAAGACAATACCTTTGATGCAATTACAGTTTCTTTTGGAGTTCGAAATTTTGCGAATTTAGACAAAGGATTGAAGGAAATTCGAAGAGTATTAAAACCTAACGGAACCTTCGTTGTGTTAGAAACCTCAAATCCTACCAAGTTTCCATTCAAGCAGGGATACAAACTTTATACCTCTTTCATCTTACCAGTGATTGGAAAAATCTTCTCTAGAGATAAAATGGCTTACTCATATTTATGTGAATCTGCCAATTCTTTTCCTTTTGGTGAAGCTTTCGACAATATTTTACAAAAAAATGGGTTTATCAATACAGAATACAAACCCGTGACCTTTGGAGTAGCAACAATCTACTCAGCAACAAAATAGCATGAAGAAAGTAATCGTTTTAATTTTTGCAATCTCCTTTGTAATTCCAGCTTCTGCTCAACTCTTTCAAAAGAAGAATAGAAGGAATGTAGACAATCTGCCTATTTTTGATAAGCGCCGACTGCATTATGGATTTTACTTAGGGATCAATCAAAATGATTTTAGAATCGATTACAGACCTAGTAATTTTCCTACCGCTAGAGTTGAAGTTGAGCCTACGCCTGGATTCAATGTAGGATTGATTGCTGATTTTAAGTTGCATAAGAATATCAACCTTCGTTTCGAACCTGGATTGGTGAGTAATTCCAAGAAATTGTATTTCAACAACAATCCTTCTTTGATCAATGATCGAGACAGTGTTCGGGAAATTGGAACTACCTATTTGCATTTGCCTTTGGTCTTGAAATTTAGCTCTGATCGTTGGAACAATGTGCGTCCTTTTGCTCTAGCAGGAATTTCCTACGATCACAATTTCTCAAGTAACCAGGACAATCAGGACGATAACTTTTCGGGTGAATTCAGAATGAAAACGGCTAACTTTATGTACGAAGTGGGAATTGGAATTGATATTTACCTGTACTACTTCAAGTTTTCGCCATCTATTCGCGGAGTCTTTGCGATGAATCGAGAGATTGTAGACGACAACAATCCCAATAGTCCATGGACCTCACCCATCAATGTCTTCCAAACTAGAGGAATCTTTCTCAACTTTGCTTTTGAATAGAGTGTTAGCTAAAGGCTAAAGCTATAAAATTAGCGTCTAAACTCACTCAATAAAATGGCAGTAGCTGTTGCCACATTCAAACTTTCGGTTTGTTGGACATTCCCAAATCTCGGAATACTCACAACATGAGTAGCTAAGGCTCGAATAGCATCTGAAATTCCATTGGCTTCATTTCCCATCACAAGAATTCCTTCATTCGGCAAATCTGATTTATAGACATTATCGCCGTCCATATCCGCTATAAAAACTAGCAACTCTGTTTCTTGAAGAAAATCATCTAATTCAATGTAATTCAAATCGACTCTAGTCAGAGATCCCATGCTCGCTTGTACGACTTTCGAATTGTAGCAATCCACCGTATCTTTTGAACACACAATTTGATGTACACCAAACCAATCACACAATCGAATGATGGTTCCTAAATTACCAGGGTCATTAATCGCATCCAAACCAAGAATCAATCCTGAAGAATGTATTGGTTTCTCCTCAGGAATTTTAAAGATCGCCAAGACTTTATTGGGATTCACCAAATGACTTGCTTTCTTCAATTCTACTTCAGAAATTTGGATTACAGAATCAACAGATTCAAAATCAACATCCGTAGAAAACAACTGATACAACTCAAAAGAAGAATTGAGGAATTCTTTTACTACTTTCACGCCTTCCACCACAAACATTTTATGCTTCTGACGATACTTTTTCTGACGTAAACTTGTTATAAGTTTTAGATGATTCTTAGATAAACTCATTTTATCTCGGTAAAGTCTTCAAAAATAGTATTTTTGATTTTGTATTGCGAAAGCGTTTCATGAAACAAACATTCACAAATTTTAAATGTGTGAAAAACATTGGTATTCTTCTCTTATTAACGCTCTTTATTTCTTCCTGTAATTCGGTAAAAAGAGT
>CAZTFN010000372.1:0-3157 GCA_964612905.1 uncultured Flavobacterium sp.
CTCTAGCATCCATACATTTTGAGGTTCTTTTTCCAATGCCTTCTTAATATAGAATTTAGCATCATTGGTATTATTTAGTAACAAATAATTCTTTGAAAACTCGAAGAAGACCGTAACATCTTCAGGTAAGACTTCGTTACAGAACTCAAGATTCTCAATAGCCTTTTGATAATTTTTGATCGATTTTTCAGCAAGTGCTTTGAAGAAATACTGTTGAAATTTCAGTTCTTTTTCTTCATCTAAATCTTTGACCGCAGTACTGTCTTGTGCAGAAATGAGAAAAGGATTGTACAAAAGTCCTAAGCAAACGACAAGTGCAATCCTTTTTATCATATGTGTATTTTTCGTTAAATCAACTCGGTGTAATCTCCAATACTTACCGAGGTATAATTTCCATTGTATTTGGCATGATTTCCAATCATTGCGTTGTCTAACTGAGCATTGGAAATCTGAGCATTCGTTTGAATGAGCGAGTTGGTAATTTCCGAATCGTTCACGGTTGAATTGTCCCCTATAGAAACATATGGACCCACTTTTGAATTCTTGATTACTACTCCTTCACCAATATAACAAGGTTGAACGATCTCAGAGTCCACTAGAACAACGGAATCAGACACCAAATTATTACCTTTCTCTTGCTCGATCTGCAAAATTTTCTTGTTGGTATCTACTGTTGGATCTTTTTTACCGCAATCCATCCAGATGTCTACGGTTCCAGGAATAAATTTAGCACCTTCTTGCTTTAAAGTTTCTAAAACATTTGTTAATTGATACTCTCCATTCTCTCGAAGATCATTATCCAACAGATATTTGATCTCGTTTTTTACTCTGTCTCCATCTTTAAAGTAGTAGATTCCAATAATCGCTAGGTCAGAAACAAACTCTTTCGGTTTCTCTACAAAATCAGAGATATAACCATCCTCTAATTTTACAACTCCAAATGCACTTGGGTCTTCTACTTGCTTTACCCAAATCGCACCATCAGCATTAGCATCTAGCACAAAATCGGCTTTGAATAAGGTATCAGCAAAAGCCACTACACAAGGTCCTGACAAAGAATCTTTAGCACAATAAATCGCATGTGCTGTTCCTTCTGCTGTTTCTTGAACATATACAGATCCTTTTGCACCCAAGTCATTGGCAATAGCAATTAATTTTTCATCTGTATCTGCTGGGAAACCTTTGGTCGCTGGACCAATGATAAAGGCAATTTCTTCAATTTTTTGATTTACTACACCGGCAATATCTTCAACCAAACGTTGAACTATTGGCTTTCCTGCAATGACTGTTAAGGGTTTTGGAGTTGTTAGGGTGTGTGGCCTCAATCGCGACCCAACTCCAGCCATTGGAACAATAATCTTCATTAATTTTTTGATTTCTGATTGTGGTGCAATATACCATTAATTAAACGATTGGGAAAAGGGAATTCCCCTTTTATAAACCTTTCGGAATCGCGTTAATTAAGTTCTGAGTATAGGTTGATTTTGGGCTGTTATAGATAGCATCAGCATCGCCAATTTCTTCTATTTTCCCTTTGTTCATGACCACCAATTGATCTGACATATATTTGACAACAGAAAGGTCATGGGATATGAAAATATAGGAGAAATTAAATTCTTCTTTTAATGAGTTTAATAGATTCAAAACTTGTGCCTGAACAGATACATCCAACGCGGATACAGACTCATCGCAAATGATTAATTTAGGCTGCAAGGCAATTGCTCTAGCGATACCAATACGCTGTCTTTGTCCGCCTGAAAACTCATGCGGATAACGGTGATAATGCTCTTCAGACAACCCTACTTTTTCTAAGAGTTGTAAGACATAGGATTTTCTTTCTTTTTCATTCGATAAGATTTTGTGAACTTTCATCGGTTCCAAAATCGCAGCACCTACAGTGACTCTAGGATTCAATGAAGAAAAAGGGTCTTGAAAGATAATCTGTACTTCTTTTCGAAGTTCTTTGAGCTGTTGAGCATTTAACCTTGTGATGTCTCTTCCTTTATAAACGATGGTTCCTCCAGAGGATTCTTCTAAGTGTAAAATTGTTCGTCCTAAAGTTGTTTTCCCACAACCTGATTCACCGACCAAGCCCAAAGTTTCGCCTTCGTAAATTTTAAAGGACACTCCATCCACAGCTTTCACCGCATCATCTTTGGAGAACCACGAGTTTTTCAAATAGTACTTCTTTATATCATTAACCTCCAACAAAGGCTTTCCTTCATATAACCTTTGATGAAACCTCAACCTTTCTTCATTTGAGTATTCTGCATCTCTTACAGTTTCGTTTACAAAATCCTCCACCGTTGGAAGCTTCTTTAATCGTTTATTTAGAGTAGGTTTTGAGCCTATCAAAGCTTTTGTATATTCCTCTTTTGCATTTTTAAAAATGGATTCAGCACTTCCCTGCTCCACTACATTTCCCTTTTGAAGCACAAGGACATCATCAGCAATTTCAGAAACCAAAGAAAGGTCATGAGAAATAAACAAAATGCTCATTTCATTTTCTTGTTGCAGTGATTTTAAAAGCGAAATGATTTCCTTTTGAACCGTCACATCTAAGGCCGTAGTGGGTTCATCAGCAATGAGCAGGTCAGGTTTACAGGCAATAGCCATGGCAATCATGACGCGTTGTTTCTGACCTCCGCTAATTTGATGTGGATAGGATTTAAAAATCCCTTCAGGTCTTGGAAGTTTGACTTTCTCAAACAAGGAAAGCACCTCTTCTTTAATTTCGAATTTGCTTAGGTTGGTATGTTGTTTCAATACTTCAGCAACCTGTTTTCCGCAGGTCATGGTAGGGTTCAAGGAACTCATAGGTTCTTGAAAAATCATTCCTATTTTGTTCCCTCGAATCTTTAAAAAATCCTTTGGACCATATCCTAGAATGTTATCACCATCAAACCATACTTCTCCTTCTACAATCGCATTTTTCGGTAATAACCCCATTATGGCCAGCGATGTTAAAGATTTCCCACTTCCAGACTCTCCAACAATTCCTAGAATTTGATTTTTTTCAAGCTGAAACGATACGTTTTTAACAACGTAATTTTCTGTTTTTTCTTGAGGAAACTTAATATGTAGCTGGTTAACCTTAATCATAATCTTTGGTAAAGATACTTTTAAAAATTCGTCTCCCCTTTTTTGGTGAGTGTTA
>CAZTFN010000373.1:0-3136 GCA_964612905.1 uncultured Flavobacterium sp.
TGATAAAAAAAGGAGAGCACGGCGCCCTGCTTTTCCATGAAGATCATATTTTCTTTGCTCCGGCACTTCCCCTGGAATCAGTTTTTGATCCCACAGGAGCTGGTGATACCTTTGCAGGGGGATTTGCTGGATATTTGGCGAAGACAGAAGATGTGTCTTTTGAGAATTTAAAGAATGCCATTATTTATGGTTCCAATTTGGCTTCTTTCTGTGTAGAGAAGTTCGGAACCCTGCGAATGGAAGAACTCACTTCAGATGAAGTGAAACAGCGACTAGGAGCGTTTAAAGAATTAACACAATTTGATATCAAAATATCATAACTCAAATCCGCGCATCACTGTGCGGATTTTTTATTGAAATCAATACAACTATCTATGAGCGACGCGATCAAACATGAATGTGGAATTGCTTTAGTCAGATTAAAAAAACCATTACAATTTTATAAGGACAAATACGGGACCGCCTTTTATGGGCTGAACAAAATGTACTTGTTAATGGAGAAACAACACAACCGTGGACAAGATGGAGCGGGTTTGGCGAGCATTAAGTTCAATGTGCAACCAGGACAGCGATACATCAGTAGAGTACGATCGAACAAAGCGCAGCCCATCCAACATGTGTTTAAAAAGATCAATGATCGTTTGAATGATGGATTGGATAAAAATCCAGATAAAAAAGACGATGTGGAATGGCAATTGCAAAACCTACCTTACATCGGAAATTTGTTTTTAGGTCATGTTCGTTACGGAACGTTTGGAAAGAACAGCATGGAAAGTGTGCATCCATTCCTGCGTCAGAGTAACTGGAGGCATCAGAACTTGATCGTAGCTGGAAACTTTAACATGACCAATGCCATGGAATTGTTGGAGGAATTAATTGAGTTAGGACAGCATCCGAAAGAGTTCACGGATACAGTGACTGTGATGGAGAAGATTGGTCACTTCTTGGAATTAGAAGTAGCGAAGTTGTATCAAGAAGCCAAGGAGTTGGGAATGTCTAAAGTTGAAGCCTCGCCTTACATTGAAGAGCACTTGGATATTCAAAGAATTTTACAACGATCTTCGAAAAACTGGGATGGAGGTTACGCGATGGCGGGATTGATTGGACATGGAGATGCTTTTGTATTAAGAGATCCAAATGGGATTCGTCCTACATATTTTTACGAAGACGATGAGGCTGTGGTTGTAGCATCAGAACGTCCAGTGATCCAAACGGTATTTAATGCACAATTGGAAGAAATCAAAGAACTAGATCGTGGTCATGCACTGATCATTAAAAAGAACGGAGTTACTTCCATTAAATCCATATTAGAGCAAAGAGAGAAGAAATCCTGTTCCTTTGAACGTATTTATTTCTCAAGAGGGAGTGATGCCAGTATTTATGAAGAGCGTAAGAATTTAGGGAAATATGTATTTCCACAGGTATTGAAATCGATTAATGATGATATTTCCAATACGGTTTTTTCGTTCATTCCTAATACAGCGGAAACTTCTTTTTATGGAATGACGGAAGCAGCTGAAGACGTTTTGAATGCTCAAAAAACCAAGAAAATTTTATCGGGTCAGCGTAATATCTCCGCAGAAGATGTTCGAGATATTCTTTCTGAAAGACCTCGATTTGAGAAGATCGCTATCAAAGATGCAAAACTCAGAACCTTTATTGCAGATGATAATAGTCGAGATGATTTAGTAGCCCATGTTTACGATGTAACTTATGGGGTAGTGAAATCTACCGACAATTTGGTAGTAATTGATGATAGTATTGTTCGTGGAACTACATTGAAGAAAAGTATCATCAAGATCTTGGATCGTTTGAGTCCCAAGAAAATTGTGGTGGTTTCCTCAGCACCACAAATTCGATACCCAGATTGTTATGGAATCGATATGGCTCGAATAGGTGATTTTATAGCGTTCAAGGCAGCTGTAGAACTATTAAAAGATACAAATCAAGAGAACATCTTAAAAGAAGTATACGACAAGTGTAAGAACCAAGTTAACCTTGCTGATTCAGCAGTGGTAAATTATGTCAAAGAAGTCTATGCTCCTTTTACAGACGAGCAGATTTCCGCAAAGATTGCTGAGATGTTAAAGACTGACGGCATCAAAGCAGATGTTGAGGTCATTTATCAAAAAGTGGAAGATTTACACAGAGCTTGTCCAGATAATTTAGGTGATTGGTATTTTACAGGCGACTACCCAACAGATGGAGGTCACCGAGTAGTGAACAATGCTTATATCAATTATTTTGAAGGAAATAACAAGAGAGCTTACTAAAGCTAAGACTCACACGAAATAGGAAAAGCACCCTTTTTGGGTGCTTTTTGTATGTAAATGATTCATAAAAAGGTGGAAAAATAGATTTTATACCTATATTTGAGTGAATCAGCTTAAAAATGGATAAGTTCCCCTCACTACCTTTTTTGACTGCAATAGTATTCGTAATCCTGTTCAGCATTCCTCTTTCGGCACAAACAGGACCAGGAGGTGTTGGAAGCAGTACTTCAAATATATTGTGGTTACGATCCGAAGACATTACTTCTTTAGTAGATGATGATGACATCTCCTCTTGGTCAGATTTTTCAGGGAATGGAAATGATGTGAGTCAACCAACATCAACGTTAACTCCAGTGTACAAAACGAGTATTCTTAATGGTTTTCCTGCAGTTCGTTTTCAAAAGACCAATGGTCGTATTCGTCGCACGAGTTTTTCAGGTTTTCCAACTTCGCAGATCACGGCAATTTATGTGAATAGCAATACCGAAAATAGCGATGGAGTTTTGTCATATGCTTCTTCATCTAATAATAATGACTTCCTCTTATTTAGTAGTAATAACCTACGGTTTTATCGAGGAAATTCGAATATTGCATCAGGGGTTTCTTTCAATGACGGGAATTTTCATATCACCAACGCTAGCAGAAATAGTTCTGGTGGAAGTGTGGAGGTATGGAAAGATGGTTCTTTGGATTTTACAGGTACCTTGTCTTCAGGGACTTCTATCACCGCAGGAGGTTGTTTGGCCATTGCTGGGGAACAAGATTCTGTCGATGGAAATTATGATAGCAGCCAAGCTCACTTTGGAGATTTTACTGAAGTAATGATTTTTAACACAGTACTGACTCAGTCGTTACTATATTCT
>CAZTFN010000374.1:0-3133 GCA_964612905.1 uncultured Flavobacterium sp.
TTCCGATATCTTCACTGCGTAATTATCAAAATCTACTCCTTGGTCTAACCAATGTAGATTTTCCGATATCTTCACTGCGTAATTATCAAAATCTACTCCTTGGTCTAACCAATGTAGATTTTCCGATATCTTCACTGCGTAATTATCAAAATCTACTCCTTGGTCTAACCAATGTTGTATCAACCAAATTTCATCTTTTGTTAGTTGTGCTTTTCCTTCAGGTGGCATGTGTTCTTTGTCCGAAATGGGCAACAACATCCTTGAGTATAATAAACTGGCTAAGGCATCTCCTGGGACAACACTTGATCCGTTTTTCCCTCCTTTGAGAATAGTTTCTTCGGAGGAAAGTGATAAGTCTCCTTTTTGTTTGGATGTATTGTGACATTGAATACACTTTTCGTCTAAAATCTTTGCTACGACATGTTCATACAATTTTAAACTATCAATCGTTTCAATTGTTTTTTCGTCATTCTCAAAGGTTGCATATTCTGTCAAGAAATTTTCACCGTGGGTAAGCGTGCTTCCATAATGTCCTGTGATACTGATTGAAATCAATCCAAGTATAAAGAAAATGAGGAATGATTTATGTGTTCTTAAATGCTGCTTAAGGCTTAGAAAGAATAGGGTTACCGTCAAAATTGCTGTTAGAATTCCCGTATAAAAATGAAGATCCAAAGTCTCCTTTTGATAGCCACCTTCTAAGGACAAAAAGTATCCTAAGAAACAAGTCCCTACAGAAAATAGAGCTGTAAAACCTAAGAGATGTTGAACCGTAGGAACCGAATAATTTTTTTGCATTCTACCAACAACATCAATGAAAAAAGTTACTACCAATGCACCTATAGGCAGGTGCAAAAGAAGAGGATGGAATCGACCAAAGAACAAAATAAATCTTGGAGGCTCTTCTGCATTAATGGTGTACAACGAGAGAACGCCAAACACGAAAACGATGACGAACAATGCACTTTTATAGATTTGTCCAATCCCCCTCATTCGTTAAAAATCCATTCATCCATAAACAACCACGCATTATTTCCTTTTCCAGGATGCCATTCAGGTAGTTTTGAGTTGTTAATCAAAATAGTCATTGATGTCACCTCCTTTTGAATTGGAATGCGAACATCGTCAATTTTCACCAAATCACCTTTTGAAAGTCCCTTGGTAGTGATCCGAAGAGTATCCTTTTTATTCAAGTAAATTATCACCTCTTTAGGTGGAAAAATCCAAGACTTTGTATCGATCAAATATCCAATTGTCAAACTATTGATATAGGTTTTCTTTTCAAAAGAAACATTCGTCTTGGCAATGGTATCAAAACCAACCCATTCAATATCTCTAAAATTACGAGTTCCCTTTTTATGATTGACAAGGCTCATCAAATCCTCATCAGGATAGCTCGTGCTGGCATTGGTCTTCCAATCAAGCTTATCTGGAATAGATCCTTTTTCATACAATTTCACAGAAGAAACTGCGCTTGGCTTCCAGTCAAAATGATAGGCCTTGAACTTATAAACTCCTGATTCTTTAACCGGAAATGGTTGTTCGTATACCAAAGATTCTCTTGTAGGTTCTGACCCGTCGTTTGTATAAAAAATTCTAACTCCTTTCATTCTAAGTTCGGCGCTGATGGTCACAGAACTATCAATTAGAGTATTGGATACTGAAATTCTAGGCTGAGCCAAAGCGACGCTCTTCGCTTTCAAATACGATGTTGCATCATTTTTAGAGCACCCAAGGATGAGTATGCAAAGAAATACACAAAGGATTCTCATACTCGACTCAATTTAATAGGGTAGGTTTGACCAGAATTCCATTGTGCAACATATACATTGTCATCATCATCAACACACACATCATGCGGATGTTGAAACAAACGAATTGTCTGGTACAGTTCATTCAATTGATTATTTCGACAGGAAGGTGCGGTGGCTCCCGGACAAGAAACCACTTCGTTTTGTTCATTCATGATTAAAACAAAACCCGAATCTGAATCCCATGAATTTTTCGAGCGAAGCACCGCAAAATAAATGTCTTTTTTATGAATCACAGGTCTACAAATTAACGCTCCGGGCACAGGAATGGTTTCTAAAAAATTCCCTTGTAGATCGAAGCGTTTAAGCTGATTCTGCTCTCTAGCTGTAATCAATAAAGATGGACGACTTTCATTTCTAGCATCGAAACAGATCCCATGTGCGTTTAAAAATTGATCTTCTTGTTGGCCTTGTCCACCAAAGATATTTTGAATCTCTCCGTTAGCGTTGTAATGTGTTATGTATTGTTTCCCATAACCATCTGCTACGTAGATATCACCATTGGAAGCAACTGTGGTCTCTGTTGGTTTAAATTCTTCTTTTGAGGTATATTTCCCAGTTTCTAATGGAGCATCAATGGTAAAAACAACCTTCCCATCTAGGGTCGTTTTGATGATTTGGTGACGCTCATAATCCGTGATTAATAAGAAGTCTTCTCCATTTTCTTTTACCAATGTCAATCCATGTGCACCTGGATACTCTGTTCCCCATGTTTCAATCAATTTCCCAGATTTGTCATACACAATGACATTGTTTTTGGTGTGATTGGTGAGTAGGAGGATTCTCCCTTTTGAATCTTGCACCATTTCATGACAATCTTGTACAGGTGTTTTAAGTGGATCAAGATTTCCCCAATTCATATCTACTTTGTATCGATGTGAATTGTGCCCAATAATTACCTCTTTAGAATTTTTAAAGGAGTTCCTTTCATGGATAGCACCTGTTGTTAAGACTCCTAAGGCGAATAATGAAGATTGTTTTAAAAACTTTCTACGACTCATAACTAGGTTAAAAGATCTTTTACAACATGACCTGAAACATCTGTCAGGCGGAATCTTCTTCCCTGATGTTTGTAGGTGAATTTGGTATGATCAATACCCATTAAATGCATCATGGTTGCTTGTAAATCATGGACATGCACTGGATCTTTGACAATATTATATCCAAAATCATCCGTTGCCCCGTAGGTAAAACCAGGCTTTACTCCACCGCCTGCCATGAACATGGTAAAACATCTAGGGTGATGGTCTCTCCCATAATTCGTTTCTGTCAATGTTCCTTGACTGTAGTTGGTTCGACCAAATTCACCTCCCCAAACGACC
>CAZTFN010000375.1:0-3083 GCA_964612905.1 uncultured Flavobacterium sp.
ACAACGAAAAGTGCCTGGTTACTACCGTTGATAGAAGTATAACCTCTAATTACAACATTGGTAGCGGAACCAGAAGTACCACTCTGAGAAGTAATTTGTACCCCTGAAGCCTTTCCTGAAAGAACTCTGGCAACATCACCTTCTGTTCTTTGCTCGATCGACTTGGCTTTTACCTCACTTACGGCATAACCCAGAGCTTTCTTCTCTCTTTTAATCCCCTGTGCAGTAACGATGATCTCATCTAAGACCTCACCACCCTCTACAAGAGTTACATTAATAGTATTTGCGGCTCCAACAGTTCTTTCTACTGTTTTATACCCCAAGTAACTAAATACAAGCACGTCTCCTACTTTAGCTTTGATAGAATAATTTCCATCAAAATCAGTTTCTGATCCTGTAGTCGTTCCTTTGATAAGGATACTAACTCCAGGTAAGCTACCCGAGCTATCAGATACTGTACCAGAGACAGTCTTGTCTTGCGCAAATGAAACTTGCACAACCAACGCTAAAAGGAGCGTCAAAATTCCTTTAAACTTTGTCTTCATTTATTTGAGTATTTGAATTAATTGTCCCAAATATCTTAATTTATTGTTAAAAACCAACCTTTATACTTAAAAAAAACCAAAAGAAAAGAGAAAAAAAGTTTAAGACAACGTTATCTACAGATAAATTCTATGTAAATACCTAAAACTTTGAGGTAAATCGAATGATTAATTTGGATTGATCAAAATCAAAATTATCACCCGGTTTTACACCCAAAGCATAGCCCAAATTAATTTGATTATTTTCTACAGAAAATAAATAGCCAAACCCTAGACCTAGTAAGGTGTCTGTGGTGTTTTGGGCAAGATTATTGAATACTCCGAAATCAGTAATTGTATGAAGGTATGAGTCGATAGAAGTTAGATATCGATACTCAATATTTAGATGAGAAAACTGGTTGGTAAAAATGCTTTGTTCGTTAAATCCACGAATGCTATTTGCTCCTCCAATTCGAAACAATTCATTCGTTAAAAAAGTTTTAGAATTTAAATAACCTGTGACATTTCTCAAATTGAAGTATCCTCTCTGAGAAATAGAGAGGTTAATTTCTGAATTTAGACTGATTTTGAACTGATTTTCGCGAGCATCAGAGCCCTTGCGAAGGCCGTATCCAGCGGTAATTTCAGATCTAAACATTCGATCGTATTTCGAATTGCTGCTGGCCAATGAATATCCATATCCTACACTCCAGAAGTTTTTTGAAAAAGTGTCAAACCCTATGTCGTTGATATCTAGTAAATAATCCGAGGTTTCATTGTCATAAGAAACGAAGACTTTCGATCTTCTGCTGAGCTCATATTGAAGTTTGAAAAGAAAGGAAGTAGTTAAAAAAGTCGAGTCTTGACGATAGATGTTAAAACTCAGTTCGGGAGATAACGAAGAGTTAAATATGTAGGGTATATACGTGTTTAATCTAAACTCAGAATTCTCTTCTTTCACACGGTTCCAAAAGAGATTGAATCGTTCTCCAGTATTGAGAACGTTTTTCAATTGCAAATCGAGGTTACCATTAATTAAGAGGCCGCTTCCATCATCCTTGGAAGCAAAATTAACAATGCCATCAACTGTGCTGTTTTTCTTACGTTTCAAGAATAGGTAAACAATTGTGGAGTCTCGCTTAAATAGAACTTCAGGAGGTTTGATTTCTTCAACAAAATCCAAAGACTTTGTTACTCTTGAAATTTCCTCCAGCTCTTTTTTGGAGAAGATTTTCTTCGAATCTATTTTGAAGTATTTATTGATGAATGAACTTGGGAAATTCTCATACCCCTTGACAATCACTTTGCTAATGGTACGTTGCTCTGAATCAACAACAGACAGGTCCATTGATAAAGAGTTCCCATCAAAGATTGGGTTGACTAATTGGACTTCTGAAAAAGATTTTCCTGATTGATCTAACTCCTGAATAACACGTTCAATATAGTTTTCAATTTCAAAAGGTTTTAAGGCGATGGAATCTTTGTTGATGAAAAATAAATTTTGATATTTCTGTTGAACTCTTTCAGGAATAGAAATGACAATTTCTCCAATTTTTGGGCCTAATGAAAATTGAGCTGTAATTACAAAATTATCTCTCAAAATATCCACCAACACATTGGTGAAATACCCTAGTTTTTGAACCTCTTTTTTGATGGAATTTAGTTCCTCAAAAACAAGGGTTTCATTTTCGTGTTTGGAAACAAAATTTAACTGATTTAAAATGTTGGTTTCAGTAGAGTCTTTACCCACCAATTTCAGTGTAAAATCCTGAGCGAAAACTCCTTGAAATGACGAAAAGAAAAAGAGTATGTATATATATGGTATAAGATTCCTGTTCAAAATCGGTTTTAAAAAGCTTTCAAATGTAGCGTAAAATCAGAAAAAAATGGTGTTTCAAACTGTGTTACCAAAAAATAACATGTTGGTATTTGAATAGATAGAAATTAATCGTACATTTGCGCACTCTTAAAAAAGAGTATAATTTTTAGTACAAACGAAAAATAGTAACAATTTAGTATGCCAACTATTCAACAATTAGTTCGTAAAGGAAGAACCAAAATAACTAAGAAGAGTAAATCGGCTGCTTTGTCGTCTTGTCCTCAAAGACGTGGAGTTTGTACGCGTGTGTATACCACTACACCTAAGAAACCTAACTCAGCAATGCGTAAGGTAGCAAGGGTAAGATTAACAAACGGTAACGAAATTAACGCGTACATCCCAGGAGAAGGGCACAACTTACAAGAGCACTCGATAGTATTAGTTAGAGGTGGAAGAGTAAAGGATTTACCAGGGGTAAAGTACCATGTTGTTCGTGGAGCTTTAGATACAGCTGGTGTTGAGGGGAGAACTCAACGAAGATCTAAGTATGGTGCAAAACGCCCTAAGAAGTAATCATTTAACTTTTAATGTAAAGTAAAGACATGAGAAAAAGAAGAGCCAAAAAAAGAGTTCTATTACCAGATCCAAGATTTAACGATCAGTTGGTAACACGTTTTGTAAACAACTTAATGTGGGATGGTAAGAAGTCTGTAGCGTTCAAAGTATTCTATGATGCATTAGAT
>CAZTFN010000376.1:0-3071 GCA_964612905.1 uncultured Flavobacterium sp.
AGCTAGTAAGTTTTGTTAATTAAGACAAATTAGACCAAGAGACAATAGACTCTTAGCGAAGGAGGGTTCTTTGTGACGGTATCTCAATTTAGTTTGGGAAGTTAAATTTCCCATTTGTATTCTTTCTTTCTGCTTCTGGAAGGATCGGTTCCATCACATCCCAGTGCTCAATAATTTTTCCATTTTCAACGCGGAATAAATCGTAATAAGAGGTTGCGGTTCCTCCAAAAGTTCCTTCACTGATGGTTAATACAAAGTTCCCTTCTCCCAATACTTTGTGTACTTTGTTATACACCATGTAAATTCCTTGCTTTGCCATGGCCTCTAACGCGGCTCCTAGACCAGAAAGTCCATCTGCCACAGCTGGATTGTGTTGCAGGTAGTTGTCTCCTTCAATAAAGTTTCCAACCTTGTCCATTTCTCCTTTTACTAAAATCGTATCTACAAAATCGGATACTAATTTCTTATTCGCTTCCGTTTTATCCAAGTCGGTTGAAGTTGTTGGACCATCGGTTTGGGTTCTTCCACTTGGATTTGCTGGTTTTGCTTCCAATAAGTTATCCCAATGCTCAACGATCTTACCATCTTCAAATCGGAATACATCGAATCCGACTTTTGGTCCGAAGAAGTCGTAAATGGTATGGGTAAATACATAATCTCCATCTTCATAAGCTCTTACAACTTTTGCTTTGAATCCTCCTTCAGGAGCATGTTTCATCACTTCGCCAAATCCCGCCAATCCATCACCTACAGCTAAATTGTGTTGGATATATTTTTCTGGGTTGATGTACCCAATCGCATTTTGATCTCCCGTTTCTAAACTCGACAATACAGCGACTGCCTTTTCTTTGTTTGATACTTCCATTTTAGTTTCTTTTTTGATTGATTTTGATGTTTCTGTCTTGCATGAAGTCATTCCTAGAATCAACACACATGCGAATACAAATTGTTTCATATCGGTTCATTTTGTGAGTACAAACCTACCTCAGGAAGGAAGGTTTCGAAAGGTGAAAGAATTCTAAAAAATGGTAAATATCGAACCTAAGCGATTATAAGTACTGTTTTTTGAATGAATTTGGGGTGAATCCTGTAAATTTCTTAAAGTACTTTACAAAATTCGTAGGCTCATTAAAACCCATTTTATAGGCAAGTTCGTTGCTTTTGATGGTAGAGTTGATTAGGTTTCTCTTGGCCTCCAACACAATGAATTCGTCAATGAAGTTTTTTGCTGTGGTATTCACTACTTCTTTACAGATGACATTCAAATGCTTGTAGGTGATGTTCAACTTGGAAGCATAATAATCTGCATTTCTGCTTTTAATAAAGTCCGACTCTAATAACTTCTTGAATGCTAAAAACACTTCTAAATGTTGATTGTCCTCAACGTGAAAGGTTTGATCTTGTTTCAACTGCTCCAGCTTGGTAAAGATGATTGTAAACAGTGAGTCGAGGGTTTTTCTATGAAGCTTGTTCTTTTCCTGGAGGTATTCTTCCATAAACAACTGAAAATACCGCAGCACATTTGCACTTTGCGGGACTTGAATTCTAGGTGAGAATAAGTTTGAATTGAACAATCGAATCACTTCACTATTGGGCAGTTGACTCAACTGATCTTTGAGGTACTCATTCGTAAACAAGACCAAAAAACCTTTGGTATCCTTTTGGAATTGGAAAGCATTTACCTGTCCTTTTGCAATGTGCATCAAGGTATTTTCGTACACTTCGTGCCAGACAAAATCTATGAGATGTTTGGTTTGACCTCCAGTGTAAAAAACCAATAAATTAAAACCTAAAAGATGAGCAATGTCTATACGGTGATTCAAATCATGGATTCTATCGTATAAACTTTCAATAGTAATGATCTCCACTCCATAATCATTAATCGATTTGGATTCGTAAGGAATTATGGGAAGATCTTTTTCCATTCTACTCTTCAGTAAATTCTAAAATATCTGCGGGTTGACAATCCAAAGCTTTGCATATTGCATTCAGTGTTGAAAACCGAATGGCTTTCGCCTTTCCCGACTTCAAAATGGAAAGATTGGCCGTTGTGATTCCAATGATTTCCGCCAATTCTTTGCTTTTCATTTTTCGCTTGGCCAACATGACGTCTAAATTCACTCGAATTGCCATACTTAAATTGTTAAGTCGTTTTCTTTCTTTAGTGCTCCTCCCTTCTTCAAAATCTGATGAATCAATAAAAGAAAGCACCCAACAATGAATACAAAGTACTTATAATAAATTCTATCAGAGTTCAATGTTAAGATATTTGATAGTAAAAATTCCACGAGAATTGTAATTCCCCCTATAATTGAAGAATAAATGAACAATCTTCCCGTCTTTTTAAATCTTATCACATAGGAATTTTCAAAGAAGTTGTTTCTATCATAATGCTTTATAATTTTTATGAATTGAAGGGTCCCTAATAACAAAAAGATATTGGAAACAATACGTAAGGTCATATATAAGTTTCCAGAAACACCAATCTCTTTAGAATCTAGAGAAATAATATTAAGATAATTAATATTATTTTCTTGGTAAGCAAATAAAACTCTTGCTAAATCCATTAAAAAGAAGGTTAAGTAGATCCACAAAAATGTGACGAGTAATTTCTTTAAGTTCTCTGTGTTTTTATTTTCCATATCTGTGTGATTCTATTATTTGGTTGTTTTATTGATCGGTACTACAGGACAATCTTTCTAAGATTATTGAGGAACTTCTATAATGATGATTGTAGATGTTATACTCAAAAGGTTTTCATCGCTTTTTCTAAAATAAATCATGATACAAATATATAAAAATTATTGATAAACAATAATTTTTTATTTTAAATCAATATTTTTTTCTTTGATATCTTCGTATGATGATTCAAGAAAAGATTATAGAAAACACCATTTCTTTCGTCCAGAAAACGCTGCAAGGTGCTGAAGGCGGACACGACTGGTTTCACATTGAACGAGTGTATAAAAATGCCTTGCAAATTGCCAAAGGTGAAACAGTAGATTCTTTTATTGTTTCGCTGGGAGCACTGCTACACGATATTGCTGATGCCAAGTTTTACGATGGTGATG
>CAZTFN010000377.1:0-3068 GCA_964612905.1 uncultured Flavobacterium sp.
TGTAGACCTTGAGAAAAAGAAGTTTATTGGTTTTTTTCAGAAAACAACGACAGATCTTACACATGAGGATATGACCAAACTCTTTATGGAAACGATGCCTAAAGTAGGGGCTTACGCAGCTCAAAATGGTTTGGCTTTTGGAGATTACACACCCGGTTCTGTATATACCAAATGGGACGAAGAAAATAAGGAAGCGGAGTTTTATATTGGGTTACTATTGAATAAAGACCTAAAACCTGGAGAAGGAATGGATGAAATAATTGTCCCTGCTGGGAAAGGTGTCATGGTGAGAAAATATGGTCAGTATGGAACTGGAGATATGGAAGCTCATGCTGCAATTGCCAAGTACATGGAGGCAAATAAAGCTGAAGCACAAGGTTTGGTGTGGGAGTTGTATACCAATGACCCAGTAGATGTAAAACCACAAGATATCCAAACAGATATTTATTACCTATTGAAGTAAATTTAGTCTACTAGAATAGATACAAGCCTCACAGTGAAAGCTGTGAGGTTTTCTTATATTCGTAGCAATGAAACAAGTATTACTCGTCTTTATTGGTGGAGGTTTTGGGAGTGTTGCTCGATTTCTTCTTGGGAAACTTCTCAACAATGCAGAATCGGGCATTCCTTTTGGAACGTTCGCTGCGAATATTTTGGGAAGTTTAATTATTGGGCTTATTCTTGGTTTTGCTGCTAAAAATGATACTTTAACACAAAGTCAAACCTTATTGCTTGCTACGGGGTTTTGTGGTGGATTTACTACTTTTTCAACCTTCGCATATGAGAATCATGTATTCTTGAAGAGTGGCGATTTTATGACCTTCGCGTTGTACACCATTGCAAGTTTTGCAATCGCACTGTTAGCTGTTTTCGGAGGGATTTATTTGTCTAGAGTGATTGCTTAGGGCTTCTTCTTAAAATCCTTCACTCCAGCTTTTACAGCAATATCCAAATGATTTTTTCTAGGAACAATTGGACAGGTATACTTGTCGTTGTAGGCACAATATGGATTGTACGTATTGTTGAAGTTCAAAACAACTGTATCATCTGCTGAAATGGTGCTTTCAAATACATCCATATACCTTCCGCCACCATAAGACCCTTCACCACTTGTGTCGTCTGTAAAAGGTAAAAATAGATAGTCGCGATATCTTGGATCTCTCATTTCTTCCAAACTCTGATATAAGTGTAATTTGAGTTCCTGCCCTTGTAAGGTAAAGGTTAAGATTCCATATTGCCTATAATCGGCTTTGTCTCCACCAGTTCTTGGAAGTTTAAAGGCTTTTTCACTCGGAGTTCGTTGAAGTTTTGCCGTAACGATATAACTAGAATCAAGAGGAAAGAACTCGAGGCCTTTGAAGTTTTTTAAATCTTTCTTTTTTAAGGGTGAAGTGGTTGCGTCTTTGTATTGAGCATTCAGCTTTCGTTGGTAATCGTTCTCACCAACCAAAGGTCTTTTGTCCTGCGAATTACACGCAAATACCAAGAATGCCGAAAAAATGAGCAGTAGCTTTTTCATACAACGAAAATAGTACAAAATTAGTTAGGACTTTGTTCCAAAATCAAAAAGTGTTTGTCCATCACATTTCCTACAAAAATGAGATTTCCAAAGGTGGCGGCAACTGTAGATGCGGACATTTCTGATCCATCTTCCATGTAGATTTGTTCTATGCCATAATCACCTTTTCCATGATAATCAATCTTGATAATTTCGGATGGAGATTTTTCTTTTTTGCCTTTTGCGTAGGCAGCAAATTCCAATAGGTTGGGATGGCAGCCAATCCAGATATTTCCATCAACGTCAAACTCAATATTATCCACACCAGTTCCACAATCAATGTCCTCCACAAAGTTTAAGGAACCATCTTCCTTAGGTTCATAGACTTTCATCAAAAATCCTCTTGGAGAAGCCACGAAAAGAAGATTTCGTGCTACGTCAAAGTTGATTCCATTGGCATAGGCGATTCCGTCGGCAACTTCGGTATAATTTTCTCCATCAGTATAAATAACATTGGAAATTGCCAATCCAAGATAATCCTCGGCCAATCTACCCAAACCTTCTTTGTATTTATGATCATTGGTTACGTAAAATCTATTTTCATCCAACAAGACCAAATCGTTGGGACTAAAAATCAATTCATTTTGAATGGTCTTGGTGTGCTTGAAGTCATCACCTACTAATTCGAAAAACTCGATAAACTCTCCATCAGTGGTATGACTGATGGCTGCAATCGTATAAATACTGTCTCTTTGGAACATTGAAATTCCATGCGGAGCAAAAGGTCGATCAAAGTCCTTTGTAAGATGTGTAGTCTTAAAATCTTCAGATTTGAGATCAATTAGATAGAGACCACCTGTTTCTTGAGCTTCGCTAGGAAAGGCGAACCTGTCTGTGGAAGAAACGATGGCAAAACTATCTTTACGACTCACGATAATATCTTCAGCACCTACAATATTGATCTTATTTAGAATGTTTCCTTCGAACTTATTTTCAATGGTTCTAAAATATCCTGTACTCGTAAAAATATGCGCAACATATCCAATTAAGAGTATGACAACCAATAGCAAGTAGTGTCTCTTTTTTAGTTTTCTCATCCTGTAAGATTTGTTCGAAAATACAGAAAGAAAACGATTTCTTGTTTTTGTGTAAAAAAAATATGTAGCTTTACGTCCTGTAAAACAAAACGAATCATGAGGATTGTCACTACATATAACTGCAAGCAATGGGTTTTATCGATCCATAGCTGGGCTTCTTATATGTTTTGATGATATGAAAATAAAATCAATCAATGTAAAAAGTCCGGCTATATAGCCGGACTTTTTATTTTCTATTAACCCTCAATCAACTAAAAAATGAAAAAGTTATATTTTAATTATGTAGACACTTTTAAAGGACTTTCCAAAGAAATATGGTGGCTGTCCTTGATCACCTTGATCAACAGAGCAGGAACTATGGTCATTCCTTTTTTGTCTTTATATCTAACAGATAGTTTAGATTTTACAGAGTCTACTGTTGGGTGGATCATGAGCTGTTTTGGATTGGGTTCGGTGGCGGGATCTTGGCTAGG
>CAZTFN010000378.1:0-3068 GCA_964612905.1 uncultured Flavobacterium sp.
TGGGGTCTTGTGATCCTATGGGTTTCATAGGTTCAAAGAAGTAGGTACTGTTGGTTCCCATCTCATGGAAATCTGTCACTACATTAGGATACCATTCGTGATACCACTTCAATTTGGCCTGACTTTCTGGATGCACAGCTAACAACCAATCTCTATTCAAATCAAACCAATAGTGGTTGGTTCTTCCTCTTGGCCACATTTCGTTGTGCTCTGCATCTTGATTGTCGGAAACCAATGGGCTCGCTTTGTATTGATTCGCCCATTGTGTATGTCGCTCTCTTCCATCCGGATTAAGAGCAGGATCAACAAATGTAATGGCCTGATCACGAAACTTCTGCACTTCGACACTATTGGAAGCTACCAAAGTATATGCTAATAATATTGCCGATTCACTGGTAGAAGGTTCATTCCCGTGAACACTATAACCCATATTGATAAAAACAGGAATATTATCATAGTTATTGACATTTGAAGATGGGTTGACAAACTCCAAATGTTTTGCTTTGATCGATTCTAGGTTGTTCAAATTTTCTGGAGAAGAAATTCGGAGCATTACTAGTTTCCTACGTTCATGTGAATGCCCGTAAACTTCAATCTCTGCTCGATCTGATACTTCCGCTAATTTGTAGAAGTATGCTACCATCTGATCGTGGCGCGTATGCTGTTCTCCAATAGGATAACCCAGAAATTGTTCTGGTGTTGGTATTTTGGAGTCAAACGGAGCTTGATTTCCGAAAAAATAATCTTGTGCTTGTACATTTAGAGAAGCGAAAATGAGGAATATCGCAACCCCTGAGAATTTTAGAATCTTCATGTATGGTCAGTTTTTTAAGGATTCCTAAAATACTCAAAATAAATGAGCCTAACCTATTCATATGTTAACTTCACACATGAAAAAGTCAGACTCAGTGAAAGATTGTTTCCAGAATGTGGAAAATGTATGTATTTATTTTTGTGCGACCCCCATTTCCTTATTGAAACGAATTAACGCTGCTTTTTGATTTTGGATTTCTAGTTTGTAAACCTTCACTACCTTTTTCTCATCGGGTCGCCCCCAGTTATAGAAGGTAGTCAGCTTGAAGAAAGAAGGGAAATTTTTCTTGTTTCCTTTGTAAATCAAATTGATCAACCAGTCACCCGTACCTAAATCTTCAATCTCAAACATCTTGCTGGTATATCCTATTTTCTTTTCATCAATGATCAAGTCATTATTGGCTGCTAGGCTATGGTCAAAAGAATATGCTCTTTTGTCCGGGCTTACAAATTCTAGCTCGAACTCGGCTTCGGAAGTATTCCATTCAAATACCATACGAATATCACGTTGAAACTCCTTAGCCGTTTCATTGATGGGTACAAACTTCTGTTTGATCTGAGTTTGATTGGGTCTCTGATAGTACAACCATTCCATTTCATTGTACATGGTTTGTCCAATCCCTTCTTCACTAGTTACTTTCCCTTTCAACATATAAGTATAATACAATCTCCAGGCTTTTGGATACAAATCGTACTCTATATACGCATTCGCTAAATCTCTGAATGATTGTGCATGCTGTGGGCGTAATTTGAACAATCGTTCATACACCTTGATTGCAGATCGCTTGTTACCAAGCCATTGATAATGATAGGCAATTGCTTTCAGTACTTCAGGGTTGTTACTATTCTTTAAAGCTTGTTCATCCAAAATCTTGGTTCCCATGGCTTTGTCATTATAGTGCTCAATGAACTTCATGGCAACACTCAAATGATCAGAATAGCTTCTCATTCGTTTCTTCAATACATTTTGATAATAATCGAATGCCTTATTTTTATTTGCATAGGGTACCAAAGCCTCAGCATACTTATTTTTCCCTTTCATTTCTAAGGTAGTCGCAGAAGCGTCATTATTATAAAAGTTCGAATTTGCGTATTCTTCTTTGAAAGCACTTTTCTTTTGAGCGGCTTTCGGGTTAAAATTTCCGAAGGTAGTTTCAATGATGATCACACCGCCATTCGCTTGAGAACCATATTTATTGGTCGCTCCTAATGCTTTTATTGCTCTTACCGACTTGATCTGACTCAAATCCAAGGGAGGAGCGTAGGTAGTAAAGACTCCATCCACTTCCCAAGCTACTGGGTAATCTTGATTGAGTGACATGGCGTCTCCTCTCAAATAAGCATCTCCAGTTGTTTGATCGTATTTATAGCCCGGGATCTTTCCAACTAAGGCTTGTTGAATGTTTTCATAGACGTTGGATATTTTTTCCCCCTCAATAAAGCTTTGAGAGAAACCAGAAGCTTTGGGGTTCTCTTTCCCTCTGGATGTTTGAAATTCTGACTCAATTTTATTCCGTCGAGCAACCAAAGTACTTCCATCACTTTTGGTTTCAACCACTACTTCTTCCAGTTCATTTACTTTTTGCTTGAGATCAACATCCAATTCTTCTGTAATGTCTTCAACAAAAATTGAAACTGTTTCAAAACTCACATGAGAAAACTGAATGATATCACCTACTTGCGCTTTGAGTCGATACTCTCCTTTCGTATTACTATAAATAGGAGAATCTGGTTTTCCTGCTAAAGACACCGTTACATCCGCAACGGGATAATCTTCGTGCGTAATTTTTCCATACACCTCTTTTTCTTCGCCTAAGTTGACGGGTAAGTCATTCTGAGAAAAATCCAACTCAGTGGTTACCGTATTGGCATCAAATCGATTCTGATTTCTATAGGTTTCCGCAACGCGTTCTTTTTGTCTTTTGACAAAATCAGGATGATTCTTCGTACGGATGATAATGAGCCGTTCTGCCATCATGATATACATCTGTACTACGTCACTAAATTCTATGGCTGGAGGTGTATCGTGAAAATCGCCATCAATATCAATGATTGCTGGAGCACCTCCTAAAAGCACTACGTCTTGCCCAAATCGATTCTGACCTCTTGTCACATTCAAACACTTTCCATTCAATGCCAATTCCAATGACAAACCTGAAGGAAGTCTTTTCATATCATCATTGTCCATATAATGAACAACTCCACGACTTATTGCGTGCTTGATAAACTTCCCATCGGAAGCTCTGAATACCATG
>CAZTFN010000379.1:0-3064 GCA_964612905.1 uncultured Flavobacterium sp.
CTTCTGGCAAGGTGATATCAGCAGCTATTCACAATCTCGTTCCTGGCGTTAACGTAGACTTCAAATCAGTAAACATCTTCTCGTTTCTATACGGTGTTTCGATAAAGATTTGAGATTGATTTCTCTCTTTGGATAATCGCTCCAATTCCTTGATTGCCTTCTTTCGATCTGATTTGTCAATAGGTAGGTATCCATTAAACGCAAAGTTCTGCCCATTCATTCCTGAAGCCATCAAAGCTAGTAAAATAGAGGAAGGTCCCACCAAAGGTACCACTTGAATTCCTTTTTCATGGGCCAACTTGACAATGGTTGCTCCAGGGTCTGCAACCGCAGGGACACCCGCTTCAGATAACAATCCAACCGAAATTCCCTGTTCACAAACATCTAAATAGGTTCTGGTTTCCAACTCATCGGCATATTTGTCTAACTTCATTAAGACCAAATCGGGTTGAGATTTTTTTGGAGTTATTTTCTTGATGAAGCGTCTTGCAGATTTCTCGTTTTCAACTATATAATGATTGATCTTTTCCACCACCGTTCGTACCGAATACGGCATGACCTCTAATGGTTCGTTTTCTCCTAAAGTTGTAGGGATCAAATAGAGTTTACCTTTCATTTTACATTAGTTTCTTTTGTCTTAACTCTTTCATTAACTTGTCATTGGTCTTCATAACTTTATTACCCAACCTCATCAATTCATCATTGACAAATCGCAATTGATTTTTCTCAATTTTATGTCCATTTTCAGCACAAATGACCAAATCAGAAAAACCTCCCATTCCACCATAAGGCATTTCTTTCAGGGCTTCCACTCCTCTCAATTGCCCATTATCTACAAGTTGATAAACTTTTCTAAAAAATCCAGACCAGTGTGATTCTTCATATTTTTCAAGATGATCTATCAGTTTTTCAAGATCTTGTAATAGTCTATCCTGTAATTTACTCATTTTCTAATCTCTCGGCGATAATACCACAAGCTTCATCCAACATCTGATAGACGTTTTCAAAACCTTGATCGCCTCCATAATAAGGATCTGGAACACTCAGGTTTTGTTGAGGATTTACCTCATTGCGAATCATCTTCACTTTCTTGGCTTCGTCTTTGTTCTTTGCTAAAGATAAAATATTGCGATAATTATGTTCGTCCATCGCATAGATTTTATCAAACTTAGAAAAATCTTTGGCTGTAAATTTTCTTGCTCTCTGATAAGTCAAATCGATTCCATACTTTCTAGCGACAGCAATGGATCGAGAATCTGGCAATTCACCAATATGATACGCGGCTGTTCCAGCTGAATCCACAAATACTTGATCAGGATCGACTTTTGAGGCCAATATTCCCTCTGCCAAGGGAGATCGACAAATGTTCCCAAGGCAAACCATCAATATTCTTTTCATTTTTTGATTTTTCTGAGATGCAAAGTCCCAAAGATACAAAGTTTAGCAGTTGTGCCTATCCCAAAATATAATGCTTAAGACGTAAATATATTTACGACATCAAATAATCCATAGACAGAAGCTATTTAGAAGGAAGCTTAATTTTTAGATACTAGTAATCTGCTGAACAAATCAGTTCTTATAAATTTAAAGTAAAAAATTGCGAAGGTCTAGAAAGTCAGCTTCTTTGTTAGGTCCTCAACATACTTTCTGAACTGCTTGTCAGTTTCTGTTAGGTTATCAACCGTTTTACAAGCATGCAAAACTGTTGCGTGATCACGCTGACCGATTTGTGCCCCGATACTCGCAAGAGAAGTCTTGGTCATTCGTTTCGCAAAATACATCGCCAACTGACGTGCCTGAACAATATGACGCTTTCTTGTTTTGGATTGCAAGGTAACCACATCCATATCGAAATACTTGGAAACAACTTTCTGAATGTAATCAATCGAAACTTCTTTCTTGGTATTCTTAACGAACTTATCTACGATTTGCTTCGCCAATTCTAAAGAGAACTCTTTTCTATTGAAAGAAGCTTGGGCAATCATAGAAATGATCACACCTTCCAACTCTCTTACATTGGATTTGATGTTCTTTGCAATGTATTCAACAATTTCATCAGACATTTCAACACCATCTCTAAACAACTTGTTTTGTAGAATAGAAACTCGAGTTTCATAATCAGGCGATTGCAATTCAGCAGACAGTCCCCACTTAAAACGAGACAACAAACGCTGTTCAATGTCTTGCATGTCTACAGGAGCCTTATCCGACGTCAAGATTACCTGCTTACCATTCTGATGTAAGTGATTGAAAATATGGAAGAATACATCCTGTGTTCCAGCCTTACCTGATAAGAACTGAACATCATCAATGATCAACACATCAATCATTTGATAGAAATGAATGAAATCGTTTCTTGTATTCGACTTCACCGAATCAATAAACTGTTGTGTAAATTTTTCAGAAGAAATGTATAAAACGGTCTTGTCTGGATATTTGTCCTTGATGTCAACACCTATTGCATGAGCAAGGTGAGTTTTCCCAAGACCTACCCCGCCATAAATTAACAATGGATTGAAAGAGGTTCCTCCAGGCTTGTTAGCAACTGCCATTCCAGCAGAACGTGCCAAACGGTTAGAATCTCCTTCTACAAAATTGTTGAAATTATAGCTTGGGTTTAGTTGCGACTCTATCTTAACTTTCTGCAGTCCTGGAATCACAAAAGGGTTTCGCAACTCTCTTTTGTTCACCTCCACAGGAACAGAAACTTTTTGAGTTTTCAAAGGATCCCTGTTAGAACTCGGGATTTTAACAATCTGAGGACGGTTACTGCTATACGTATTTTCCATACGTACGTCGTAAATCAACTTAGCTTCTTTTCCAAGTTCTCTTACCAAGGCAACACGTAACAATTTAATGTAGTGCTCCTCTAGCCATTCGTAGAAAAACTTACTAGGAACTTGGATGGTTAACGCTTCACCTGATAACTTTACTGGTTTAATCGGTTCGAACCAAGTTTTGTATGCTTGAGGCTTTATGTTATCCTTAATAAATGACAAGCATTCATTCCAAACCGTATCAGCAGTTTTAGTCATAAAACAGTGTAAAGAATTTAGTCGTTAAA
>CAZTFN010000380.1:0-3054 GCA_964612905.1 uncultured Flavobacterium sp.
TTGCTGAAGGGACAATCCATCCAAATATTTGAATCCTAGAATAGAATCCAACACATTGCCTCGGGTAGGTTCATGAGAATGCGTATGGAGCAGAATAGGATGTTTGTAAGGATCGGTTTCTTTTAAGAACTGAGTCATATCTTTTCTTTGCCTGTCATTTTGAGCAACGGGCGTCCATGAAGCGGGACCATTCTCTTCTCCCAAATTCCAAGTAAGTCCGAGATGATGTCCAAAACGCGCAATCAATTCTTGTAAATACAACTGCCTCATAGGTCCTGTATTTCCTGAGTCTAACCAAGTTTCATTTTCTGTTTCTTGCAATACCATATGCAACATCAAACCTTTAGACTGCATATGTTCAAACAAAATTTCCCATTGTTCTAATTTACTCACATCAAACCTAGAGGTATCATCTGGATCGACATATGGCCATACGTCTTTACCATCTCCACCAATATTCATCGTCAGAAAGTAGACCGAGTTCATTCCTTTAGACGCTAAATAGTTCATAGCTCCTATAATGGACTTTCCTTTCTCCGATTTCCACGTTGGATCGCCAAATTTCCAATCTTTCGTATGTGATTCATAGCGATGTATTTCTTGATCCGTCGCTGCTTCTCCTTCCCTTTGACTGGACTGCATGCGATAGGTATTGTCAAAATCAACATAACCTAGTAAGTTTTCTGGGCTATTCGTTCCTCCTTTTATCCAATACTTGTCTGAATCTTGAAACTTATAATAGCCGTCATGAGCTTCTAGTCTACCTCTACTTTTGAAATCGACGCCCTCTTTGTCTGAAGGAGTAACAACAAAAACCCCTTTGTTATCTTCAATTTTTATCTCATCTCCAAGGCTTTCATTTCTTTCCAGTGCAATATTTTTTCCTTTCACTAGCGTAGCACTATACTCCCATTCTCCAATTATGTCAGGCGTAAATCGAACCTGCCATATAGCGCCTTTATCAGCTCCTGTATGTGCAGCATTTCCATCTGCTGCATAGAAACCTCTCACCTTGTACTGACGATCTTTATGTTTAAAACTGACCCATAACTTATAATCTAAAAAAGGATTTTCGGGACTTGTCTCAGAAGTTTCTGGCCCTGTAAAAGATAATGTTATTGTGTGCCATTTTTTATAGACTTCTTTAGACTCTTTTTGACCCCCACTCTTCAATGGTTTGTTGGGTAATTTCAAACGCTCTACAGAAAATAATTCTGGTGTTCCACCTCTTTCCCCGCACCCAGAAGCGACATATACATAATCTCCAATTACGGCAAAACCAGTCCCATGTCTTCCTGTATTTAAAGATGGCCATTTTGACCAGTGTACTTTTTTAGTGTGAAAGGCTTCCACCTCATTGTGAGCAGATTGATGAGCCATGCTTTCACCTCCACCGATTACAATTTGATCCTTCCAAGTAAACACTCCATTTCCTGCTCGTTCGGTTGGAATGGCCATATTCGTATTTACTTTTTCCCATTGCTTTGTTTCAAAGTTGTAAATATTTCCATAGGTATTAGTCAGCTCCATATCTTGGTTTGTGATCTTGGAGGTTCTTCTACCCGCAAATGCATACAATTTATCTCCTAGCACGGCTGCTTGAAAGTGATCTCTTGCGTTCGGAGCATTGGGTAAGACAGTCCATTCCCCTGTTTTAGGATCGTATGCATCAAACCAGCTTTTATAGCCATTCATGTGCCCTTGCGTGATTCCACCGACTAAATATATTTTTCCATTGTAGTACACTGCACCAGCTCCTCCTCTTCGCCTTCCTTTTGGAATACTATCGCCATATACATACACGTCTTTTTCTGGATAATAAATGACAATTCGATCTAGAGGTTTTTCAAAAGGCCATTGCCCCGTCATTGCCCCCATCAAATAAATCGCATCTCCTACCACTACAGGCTGAAAGTGGTGCAATTCAATTGGTGTTGGTGATTTTGCAGTCCACGTATTTGTTGTTGTATCGAATTCATCCGTAGGGTTGATTCTTCTACCACCAATCAGGTATAATTTATTTTTATATCCAACCAATCCGGCCTCATGCCTAGCTGTTGGTTTTCCTGTTACCTCAAGGGTTTCCCATTCTTGCTGGATGCCTTGGTTATTACAACTTTGAAAAATGATAGCTAATACTACAACTAGGAATCTAAGCACATAAGATACTTTCTTACTCATATGTAAACAGAAATATGGAATTGTTGATTTGGAGGATGAATATACAAAAAAGTAGTTCTTCAGTTGGCGACATAAGACCCTTACAACAAGGCAAAGAAACTCCAGACTTCCATCTAGAGTTTATAGACTTAAAATAATTCAACTGGTTCCGCGTAAGGTGTTTGTAAGAACTTCTATTCAGAAAAACTATTCCACAAAAAAAATTCCAGACTTTCATCTGGATTTTTTATCAAGTGACCGAGCTGGGGCTTACTTCGTCAATGCTCAGCACAGGCTTCTCGCCCCAAAATGATTCCAACAAAAAAGCTCCAAACCTTAGTTTGGAGCTTTTAATGTGACCGAGCTGGGGCTCGAACCCAGGACCCTCTCCTTAAAAGGGAGATGCTCTACCAACTGAGCTACTCGGTCGTTGCTTTCTTAGCGGGTGCAAATATAAAAGCATTATTTGATATTTCAAAGCGAAAATCTTACTTACTTTCGTTCAAATATGCTTGTCTTACTTTTTTGAATAATTCGGAACTGTAGACGAAATTGACAACTGCTTCATTATCAGTTTTGAAGATTTCTTGATTGGTTCCCTCCCAGGCTTTTTTCCCGTCTTTTAAAAAGACAATTTTTTCTCCAATTTCCATCACAGAGTTCATATCGTGGGTATTAATTACAGTCGTAATTTGATATTCGTCCGTAATTTCTTGAATCAGATTGTCAATTAGAATGGCCGTATTGGGATCTAAACCAGAATTGGGTTCGTCACAAAAGAGATACTTTGGATTCATTACAATAGCGCGTGCAATGGCCACTCTTTTTTGCATTCCTCCTGAAAGTTCTGCTGGAAACTTCGGATTTGAATTCTCTAAGTTTACACGCTTGAGC
>CAZTFN010000381.1:0-3047 GCA_964612905.1 uncultured Flavobacterium sp.
ACCTTACTGAAAACAGTGACGTATTTTGAACAGATACTGAAAACAGTTCAGCAAGAAAAAATGCTAAAGCAGTAATACCTGACTCCTTTAGCCGACCAATCAAATCAAATTCTCTCAATTTTTTAATTTTTAAAAGATAGACTATGTCGTATTTATTTACTTCTGAATCGGTATCGGAAGGGCATCCAGACAAAGTAGCAGATCAGATTTCTGATGCTTTGATCGACAACTTTTTGGCTTTTGATCCAGAATCAAAAGTAGCTTGTGAAACTTTGGTAACTACAGGTCAAGTTGTCTTGGCTGGCGAGGTAAAATCCAAAACCTATTTGGATGTTCAGAAAATTGCCAGAGATGTGATCAATAAGATTGGTTATACCAAAGGTGAGTATATGTTTGACGGAAATTCTTGTGGTGTGTTGTCTGCGATTCATGAACAGTCTCCTGATATTAATCAAGGTGTTGACAGAGCCAACAAAGAAGAGCAAGGTGCCGGAGATCAAGGAATGATGTTCGGGTATGCAACTGATGAGACTGAAAACTATATGCCATTAGCATTGGAACTTTCTCATCGTTTGTTGATTGAGTTGGCTGCGTTAAGAAGAGAGAATAAAGACATTACTTATCTAAGACCTGACGCAAAGTCTCAGGTGACCATTGAATATTCTGATGACAATGTTCCTCAAAGAATTGATGCAATCGTAGTTTCTACACAGCACGACGATTTTGACGAGAGTGAAGCAGTGATGTTGGAGAAGATCAAATCGGATATCGTGAACATTTTGATTCCACGTGTAGTAGCAAAATTACCTGCTCATATTCAGAAATTATTTACCGATGATATTACTTATCACATCAATCCAACTGGAATTTTTGTGATTGGTGGTCCACATGGAGATACTGGATTGACAGGTAGAAAAATTATTGTTGATACGTATGGTGGAAAAGGAGCTCATGGTGGAGGTGCTTTCTCAGGGAAAGATCCATCAAAAGTAGATAGATCTGGGGCTTATGCTACAAGGCATATTGCTAAAAACTTGGTAGCGGCAGGATTGTGTAAAGAAGTATTGGTACAGGTATCTTATGCCATTGGTGTGGCAAAACCAACGAGTATCAATGTAGAAACCTATGGCACTGCTACTGTAGACATGACTGATGGCGAAATCAGTAAGGTAGTAGAGACCATTTTTGATATGCGTCCGTATTTTATTGAGCAACGTTTGAAATTGAGAACACCAATTTATTCAGAGACTGCTGCTTATGGACATATGGGAAGAACTCCAGAATTAAAAACTGTGACCTTCAAGAATCCAATGGGAGATTCTATTTCTCAGGAAGTTGAGACATTTACTTGGGAGAAATTGGATTATGTAGACAAAGTGAAAGAAGCTTTTCAACTATAAGTTGAATCAATATATTTAGTGTTCCCCCGTTGCGAAAGCTTCGGGGGATTTTTTATGCTTTTTGCAATCTTAGTTTTCGAATACTTTTCATTCGCTTCCAAGCTACTTTATGTCGCTGTTTGTACAACCACAAACAACCTAAATCCAAACTGAAATAGAAGAAACTAATTCCACTTGGAGGGTTGGCACTGGGCAAGGCCGTCCAATCGCCTAAAAAGGTAGCAGGCCATCGCCAACATTGATAATGAGTTCCGACAATTTCCAAATAGGCTACTGCTAAATACATGGTCAAATAGAACAGTCGTTCTCTGGGTTTATTTCGCAATGTCCATACGGTAAGCACTGTCAGGATAAAACCGAAGTAATCACCTTTAAAAATTAGAAATGCAGTTCCGTAAGTCAGTGCGAAAATCGTCAGTACTTTTTCCAACAACTTTCTATTCTCTTTGGCATAGATGGTACGAGTAAAAAACAAAACACCCACATACATCAAGGCATGACCAGGAGGCACATAATGCGGAACATTCCCCAAACGATAGGTATACATTCCCAATCCAACAGATAGAATGTATTCACCGATAATTCCAATAATCGTGGCGGTGATCATCTGTTCTCTCATTCGAGGTGATACCCGAAACAAGACAATTCCATAGCCAATAAACATCAGAATATTAGAAATCCATTGCGGTTCATCAATCCACTGCAACATGTATTTGCTATCGAAAAACAATCCGACTAGAATAAAACTCCAAAGTAATCCTTGAGTTTTTAAAAAGGCTGGAAAAAATGTCTTTGAGGTGACTACGCTCATGAGTGCGAAAATATAGAATTTTTCAATAGTAACATTCCATATGTACAAATGAAAAAAGGGTTAGAAAAATCTAACCCTTTTTTATGTTTTATAAAGCTTTTACAAACTGTAAATCACTCTTGCTGTAATGAATCTTGGTAAGATAAAGGTCTCGTTGATCGAGTTGGAGATCGCTCCGTTGTTTACTCCCAATCGAGAATCGGTTCCCAAGATGTTATTGGCTCTGATCTCATATTCCCATTTGGCATCTCTATCTTTTCTATATCCCATAGAGAAGTTCCAAATCTTAAAGGTATTCTGAACTGCACCGTCTTGTTTTACCTCGTTGAAGGTAATATCAGATCGAACTGTCAAACTGTTCCAAATGTAAGCATCCGCTTCAATAGATGGAGCATGTGTTACCGTACTAAAGTTTGTGGTTCTATTGGCTACTCCAATCACGATGTTTTCTACATCAGAAAATGAAACATTGTATCGAACACTGATGTTTGGTGCCTTTCTAAAGTTCGTATTGAATGAAGGAGCAAACGTATAGTTTTGTCTATTGATTTCAGTTGTACTTCCTCCAAACAATTGGAATCCTTTAAAGTAAGTATAATTAGTTCTGAATCGCGCTCTTAGTTTTCCCCAAGTTTTGCTAATGAAGGCAAAAGCGGTTAAGTTCTCTGTATCGAACGGTAAGTTCAAACTAGAGCTTGTTGAGATTACAGAACCTGGCACGAAGTTCGCCGCATTGGCAATTTGATCAATGGTTTTATTATAACGAATACTTGCAAATGTGTTGATGTTATTGAACAGGTTAAAACTTCTATAATCAAGGTTCAAACTGTGACTCA
>CAZTFN010000382.1:0-3044 GCA_964612905.1 uncultured Flavobacterium sp.
ATATGATGGACGGTCGTGTAGGTTATATTCGGAATGTCCTAGATGAAGCTGGATACACCCAAGTGTCTATCATGTCTTACACAGCGAAATATGCGAGTGCTTTTTATGGTCCATTTAGAGATGCATTGGATTCAGCGCCAAAATTCGGAGATAAGAAAACCTATCAAATGAATCCAGCAAATGCTAATGAAGCATTGATTGAAGCCGACTTGGATATTGCTGAAGGAGCAGATATGATCATGGTCAAGCCTGCTTTAGCATATTTGGATATCATCAAATCACTAAAAGATAATTCTGATGTGCCTATTACGGCGTACAATGTAAGTGGAGAATATGCCATGCTAAAAGCAGCCGCCGAAAAAGGTTGGCTCGATGGTGAAAAAGTGATGATGGAAAGCTTGCTCAGTATCAAAAGAGCAGGTGCAGATATTATCCTAACCTATTTTGCCAAAGAAGCAGCTAAAATCCTGAATGCCTAGACTATGAGAAAAGCATTGTTCATTTTAATGATGATTGCCACTTCTTTAGTGTATTCGCAGCAGATTGACAATCGATTTATTGAAGGGAGTTGGAAAGTGATTTCAGTAGATCAATCACCAGACAATCCACCTTTCAGTTGGTTGGTCAATAGCTTTAAAAAAGCAATATTTACTTTTAATGAAGATCAATCTTGCTCGCTTAAAACAGGCTTGCAGAATGGATTGTTTCGATTGATGTCGGATGCGGTGTCAGAATCAACTTGGGCCTTATCCGATCAAAATATGCAACCTTCCATTGTCATTGAAGGTTTTGGAGGGAAAAAGAATTTAGAAATCTTTGTTTCCAGAGCGGGAAGCGAAGTGTTTTTTGAGCTAGGTCAGCCAGGAGATGATAAATATTTTATGTTAAACGTAGAGAAACAATAATGAATATGGAATTCAATAAGTCGCAAGAATTATACAATGAAGGATTGGAGAATTTGGTGGGAGCGGTAAATTCACCGGTACGTGCATTCGCCTCAGTAGGTGGGAACCCTTTGTTTATTAAGAAAGCGTTAGGTTCTAAAATTTATGACGTCGATGGAAATGAATATGTAGATCTCGTTTTATCCTACGGACCAATGGTCATTGGTCATCGTCATGAAGCTGTGCAAAAAGCGGTTCATGAAGCTTTGGAAAATGGATACTCTTTTGGGGCTTCTACCGAGAATGAGATCAAGCTAGCAAAGATCGTTTGTGATGCCTTCCCAGGAATGGACAAAGTACGATTTGTAAACTCTGGAACTGAAGCCGTATTGAGTGGGATTCGTTTGGCAAGAGCGTTCACTGGAAAAGATAAAATCATTAAGTTTTCGGGATGTTATCACGGTCACCAAGATTCATTATTGGTCGCTGCGGGTTCTGGATTGGCAACCTTGAGTTTGCCAGGAAGTAAAGGTGTCCCTGAAGGAGCTGTGAAGAATACGCTGATTGCCAATTATAATGACCTTGAGAGTGTAAAACAACACTTTGAAAAGCACGATGATATTGCAGGAGTTATCTTGGAACCTGTAGGAGGGAATATGGGAGTTGTGATTCCACAAAATGACTTCTTGAAAGAACTGAAAGAATACGTGAATTCAAAAGGAGCTTTGTTAATTGCTGATGAAGTGATGACTGGTTTCCGTTCGATGTTTGGAGGTGCACAAGAAGTATTGGGAGTAGAAGCTGATATCACCTGTTTAGGAAAGGTGATCGGAGGAGGTTTCCCAGTAGGTGCTTATGGAGCCAGAAACGAGATCATGGAAATGGTAGCACCTTTAGGTGGAATGTATCAAGCTGGAACCTTAAGCGGAAATCCAATTGCCATGGCAGGAGGAATCTCAACATTGACCGAATTAAAAAATCAAAATCCGTATGACTTCTTCGATAAGATTGGTTCTAAGATTGAATCTATTTTATTGAATGCTGCGGAAAAATATAATGTGGAGTTGACAGTGAATAGATTTGGTTCTATGATGAATCCGTTCTTCACATCAACACATGTGACGAATTTTGCAGAAGCGCAAACCTCGGATACAAAAAAATTCGCTGTGTTTTTCTGGGAAATGATTAAAAATGGAGTTTTCTTACCGCCCTCTCAATTTGAAGCTTGGTTCTTGTGTTCTGCAATTTCTGAGGAAGATATTCAAGTGATTGAAAATGCGGTAGACAAAGCGATGAAAGCAGTATCTCATATGCAAGACTAAAGACAAAAAGACAATAGACATCTAACACCCAACATCCAACACACAAAAGCAAACACATGATTAAGAACGATTTATTTTTAAGAGCACTCAAAGGAGAAACAGTAGACAGACCACCCGTATGGATGATGCGCCAAGCAGGTCGTTATTTGCCAGAGTTTATGGAGATTCGTAAGAAGTATGATTTCTTCACTCGTTGTCGTACTCCGGAATTGGCATCTGAGATTACCGTGCAGCCTATCCGTCGATTTGGAATGGATGCCGCTATTTTATTCTCCGATATTTTGGTGGTTCCTCAAGCAATGAACGTTGAGGTAGAAATGAAACCAAATTTTGGTCCTTATTTGCCGAATCCAATTCGGGACCAAAAAGCAGTAGACAATGTAATCGTTCCGGATGTTCATGAGGAGTTAGGCTATGTGATGGATGCCATCAAAGCAACCAAAGAAAAACTAAACGATGAAGTGCCATTAATTGGTTTTGCAGGATCGCCATGGACTATTTTATGCTACATGGTGCAAGGTCAAGGCTCAAAGAATTTCGACAAAGCAAAAGAATTGTGTTTTACCAATCCAGTGGCTGCGCATCAATTACTACAGAAAATTACAGATACGACCATCGCTTATTTGAAAGCGAAAGTAGAGGCAGGCGTAAACGCTGTCCAAGTGTTTGATTCTTGGGGAGGAATGCTATCCCCAACCGATTATGAAGAATTCTCTTGGCGATATATTCAACAAATCATAGATGCTTTGAAAGATGAAATTCCTGTTATCGCTTTCGGAAAAGGTTGTTGGTTTGCTTTGCACATCATGGGAAAATCAGGAGCTTCAGCAATTGGGGT
>CAZTFN010000383.1:0-3039 GCA_964612905.1 uncultured Flavobacterium sp.
AAGGTTGTGGTCATGGCAATGGCTTTGAATATGGTAATGAGTAAGAGCATTCCGATAACCATCCAAACACTTTCCATATTGATACTATTCTCCATTCCACTCAAAGCTTCAGCAGTATTTCCAGCCAGTAGATTGTTGATCAAGCCATACCCTTCCCCATACAAAGGCGGAATAAAATAGAGCATCAAACCAATGGCAACTGCCGCAATTCCAATCTTCCAATATTGATTCGAGAATCGGGCAAAGAACCGCGTAATAAAGAAATACATTTTCGAAAAATAGACAGAAGCGATTCCCGTTCCAATTCCCAAAAACACATAAAAGAAAATATCGCGAACACGCCACGCTTCTTCCAATTCAAATCCGAATAATACATCTGTACCTCTGAAGAAATACGATGTAATTACTGCCGACACTGACGCCAATAACAAAGGCACCAAAGAAGCAAAAACCAAATCCAAACTAAAGATTTCAATCGCGAATACAATGGCAGCCACAGGAGCCTTGAACATAGATGACATGGCTCCTGCAGTGGCACAACCAATGAGCAACATTCGTGTTTTGGTGTTCATATGAAAGAGCTGGGCAACGTTGGAACCTAACGCCGCTCCCGTACTTACAGCCGGACCTTGCAATCCTGCCGATCCACCAAATCCAACTGTAATTGGAGCGGTGATGAGCGAGGCAAACATTTTATATCGTTCTATGATTCCGCTTTTCTTGGAAATGGAATATAAGGTAGTTGAGATTCCATGTCCCATCGGTTTTTTAATGAAGTTCTTCTTGATTAAATATACTAGCCAAACTCCTAAGATGGGAAAGATAAAGTACAGCGCATAGTGTACATTCCTGATGATTCCGTCTTCTAAAATGGATTGAATAAATAAGGTAATATATTTAAGAACTACTGTTCCCAAACCTGCAAGAAATCCAACGAGAATGCTCAATACCCAAATAAATTGCTTTTCAGAGATGTGCTTGTATCTCCAAATAAGAATTCTTGTAAATATATTTCGTTTTTTGGTGGGCATTTATTCGTAGATTGAAGCTCCTTGTAAAATGTTTCTAAAGTTTTCCCAACTAGGTTCATCAGCATTGACATTCATCTTCATATTGTCATAATAGCCTTGAATATCTTTGGTGTAAGCAATCATTGCTTCTAAAAAGTCTGACAAATTGTTATTCTCCCAATGATCAGGACTTCTATCATACTCGTTTTTAAACTCCTCAAGAAATACCACAAACTGTTCTCTTGTCATTGTTACTCCTTTCTACTTATTCTTCAAAATATCTGTTCCCAAATACTTGTCGTCTTTATTGTAATACCAAGCTCTCTTTTTTGGCATTTTAATTCCATTAACCGTTGACAATTCCGTCAGCAAAATGTATTCACCTGTATTGGGTTCTGAATTCTTCAGGAACTGATAAACCTCCATTGCATAGGTTGTTGGATCAAAATAGAAGAACCAAGTGTCTTTTCCTACTTCTTGATCGTAGGTCACCTTCAGTACCCAATACTCTTTTCCTTTGAAAGTTTTCTTTTCTACTTTCGGATCGATGTTGGTTCCTTCATCTTTCAACTTCATGGGCAAACCGTACAAATAGGTATAGTAATTCTTGTATAAGTTGGCGCGATCGCAACTTAATTTGTGTTCTTTTTTCTCTGCTTCAGTAGGTACTCTTCCATTGAACTGAATTCCACATTCACCTTTGTGAACTGTATATCGTGTCAAGGTTTTTCCCTGCTGTGCATTCACCATAAAGAACTCGTTCGGTAGATCAATATGAATCGCCGAGTTCCTATCCGGTCTTGTAGGTGTTTCCATGGTTACCGAGAGGATTCCATTAAAGGTATCCCACTTTCCGTCAGGATCGTGAAATTGAATTGCTTTGTCTAATAATTGTCCGCCAGTCATTTGAGCAAATGACATCGTACTCAAAAAGAGGAATAGTATGGTAATTCGTTGCATACCCTAAATGTAGGAAAAATTGTCATTTTGTATTCACTTATATTCCCATCGACTTCGCTCAGGGAACTACTTATTACAATAAAACAAAAATCCCGCTTCAATGAAGCGGGACCATTCTATTATTTACTTATTAAGTTATTCAGTGATTGAAAGCTTAATATTCAATTCCTTCAACTGCTCATCATCCACAGGCGATGGAGCATCAATCATCACATCTCTACCCGAGTTGTTCTTAGGAAACGCGATAAAATCACGAATGGTTTCTTGTCCACCTAAAATGGAAACCAATCTATCAAATCCGAAAGCGATTCCTCCGTGTGGTGGCGCTCCATATTCAAAGGCATCCATCAAGAATCCAAATTGTGCTTTGGCTTCTTCAGGAGTGAACCCTAAGTAATCAAACATCATCGACTGAATTTCTTTGTCGTGAATTCGAATCGATCCTCCTCCAATCTCGTTTCCATTCAACACTAAATCATAAGCATTGGCTTTTACATTTCCTGGCTCAGTTGCCAACAATGGAATTTGCTCTGGTTTTGGTGAGGTAAATGGGTGGTGCATGGCATGATAACGCTCAGTTTCTTCGTCCCATTCTAACAATGGAAAATCCACAACCCATAAAGGTGCGAACTCATCCGACTTTCTTAAGCCTAATCGCTCCGCCAATTCCATACGCAAAGCACTCAATTGAGCTCTTGTTTTATCCGTTGGACCCGACAATACGCAGATCAAATCTCCAGTCTTTGCTCCTGTTACTTCAGCCCATTTTCCTAGATCATCTTGATCGTAGAATTTGTCTACAGAAGATTTAAAACTTCCATCTTCATTGCATTTCACATAAACCATTCCTTTGGCTCCTACTTGCGGACGCTTCACCCAGTCGATCAATTTATCAATCTCTTTTCTTGTGTAAGAAGCTCCTCCTGGAACGGCAATTCCAACCACCAATTCAGCTGAATTGAACACATTGAAATCTTTGTGTTGCGCGACTGCGTTCAACTCGCCGAACTCCATTCCAAAACGGATGTCTGGTTTGTCTTTTCCATACAAACTCTTCGCATCGTCGTAG
>CAZTFN010000384.1:0-3032 GCA_964612905.1 uncultured Flavobacterium sp.
CCAGCAAAGAAGCACATGGCCTGACCTTCTCTACTCATCTGAGTTCTTCCCGCAGACAATCGTACTTGTGTTTCAGGCATTACAATTCTTGTGGTGGCCACCATTCGAATCATATCCCAAATTTCAACAGGTTCTTGGTCTTCCATTGGAGTTCCATCCACTGCCACCAAGGCATTAATAGGTACAGACTCTGGTTGAGGATTCAAGGTTGCTAAAGCGACCAACATGCCAGCTCTGTCTTCCTCTTTCTCTCCCATTCCAATGATTCCTCCTGAACAAACCGTTACATTGGTCTTACGAACGTTATCAATGGTTTCCAATCGATCTTCAAAACCGCGAGTAGAAATCACTTCCTTGTAATATTCTTCTGAGGAATCTAGGTTGTGATTGTATGCATACAACCCTGCTTCAGCAAGTCGCTGTGCCTGATTTTCGGTCAACATTCCCAAAGTACAACACACTTCCATATCCAACTTATTGATCGTTCTGACCATTTCTAGTACTTGATCAAACTCAGGTCCGTCTTTTACATTTCTCCATGCAGCACCCATGCAAACTCGAGAACTTCCAGATGCTTTTGCTCTCAACGCTTGTGCTTTTACATGAGAAACCGTCATCAAGTCGTTTCCTTCAATTTCGGTGTGATATCTCGCTGCTTGCGGACAATAGCCACAATCTTCAGGGCATCCACCTGTTTTTATGGATAATAAAGTAGATACTTGAACTGTATTCGGATCGTGATGTTCTCTATGAATAGTTGCCGCTTCGTACAACAGCTCCATTAAAGGTTTGTTGTAGATGGCAAGGATTTCTTCTTTGGTCCAGTTATGTTTGGTTGTACTCATAAGGGTTCTATGATTTGAAGCAAAAATAGGTATATCCAGTGAAATACAACTCTTCGCCTTGTTAAATCTATTCACAATATAACACTTCACAGAAAAGCAGGCAACTAAAACATCTGATGGGTGTTTCATCACATTCTTTTTATCAGAAATCTTCCTCTTTCTAGGTTTGCTTTGAACAATTAAAATAATCTGTATTTTTCTAATATAAACTGATATGAAACTAATACCATCAATTTCTAAATATCTAAGAGTAGGGATAGTTCACCTTATTGTGGGAATTATTGCTATAGACATTCTCTTAGATATATATTTCAACCACAGAATCAGCAAGTGGAGGTTTTATACCATGATCTTTAATATACTCGCCTTTTACATACATACCTTGTTGATTTTACCATTGCTCACCCTTAAAAAGCAGCGTAAAAGATATATCACTTTTACTATCATCGGGTTTTTAGTATTCGCCTGCACAGCGATGTGGTTTGAAGCTATGAAAGCAAGCGAAATTGTACGTTATGTTGATGCTCTTAAGTTTCCTTCTGGAACAAAACTCCCTCCTGCTCACTTCTTCTTTAAAGCTGATTGGTTCTTCGGAGGATTACTTGTATGCTCTCTTATTTTCATTCCTTTTTTCTTACTCTCTTTCACCTATCACATTTTGATTTTGAAGAAAGAAGATCGCCAACGTTTGCTCTATTTTAAATACACAGAGATCATTGCCAATATTATAATTAGCCTGTCTTTACTTTTCTTTGTGCTCTATGGCAGTGTCAGTAATTCAGCTGCTTTTCATAATTCTCAAATATTCGTTTTATTCCTTATAGCCTTTTATTTGAATGTATTTTTCTATACCAAAAAGGTCTTACTAGATCAAAATATTCCTAAATACATCTTATTACACTTCCTTTCACTTGCGTTCATTATCGTAGGAATTAAATTGATCACTGGTCTTCCATTTGAAAGAATTCTCCCTGGTTCAGATAACTTTGTGCTCACTCTTGTTATTTATTTCATCTTATTCTTGTTATCGTTTGTATATGCATACGCACGATTAAAATTCAAATCCAATGAACGTCTGTTTGATCTGAAGTTGACGGCCAAAGAATCGGAATTGCAATTGCTCAAATCACAAGTGAATCCGCACTTCTTATTCAATACGTTAAATACTTTGTATGCAACTTCTTTAAAAGAGAACGCCCCCAAAACAGCACAGAGTATTGCCAAGTTGGGGAGCCTCATTCGTTACATGCAGAATGACATTAATAAGGAATTGATTCCTTTGCACAAAGAGGTAGACTATCTAACAGATTATATTGAAATTCAGAAACTACGTCTGGCCATTGAACCTGAAATCATTATCACTTTAGAAAATATTGACACCCAAATGATAAGTCCAGGACTCTTGATTCCCTTGGTTGAAAACGCTTTCAAATATGGTATCCATCCCACCGAAAAATCAACCATTCAAATCCGGATACGCTGCTTTGAAAACAGTATTGCTTTTGAATGTGAAAACAACTATGACCCCAATCAAAAAGTACATGCCATGAACGAAGGTTTTGGTATTGGAATTCAAAATGTAGAAAAACGATTAGAGCTGGTTTATCCTGAAAAACATACATTTGATATTGACAAAACAGAAACTCGATTTGTTGTGAAATTAACCCTTGATTTAGCTTGAATATGATCACAGCCATAGCCATTGATGACGAGCCTAAAGCAATTGACGTGATTCAACATCATACCGCATGTATGGATCAAATTAACTTAGTGGATCATTTTCACAACCCTGCTAATGCTATTGATTATCTGAAAAAGAATCCTGTGGATTTGATCTTCTTAGATATCAATATGCCTGAGATTTCAGGGTTGGAATTATTGGACTGTCTGCAAGTGAAACCTGAAGTAATTTTCACTACTGCTTACACTGAATTCGCGGTAGAGAGTTACAATCATAATGCCGTGGATTATTTATTGAAGCCTTTTGAGTTTGACCGATTTCAGCTGGCTGTTCATAAGGCAATCGAAAAGATATCAAATCGTCAAGCGTCTCAATCTTTTTTCTTCATCAAAGATGGTTTTAAGAATGTGAAGATTGATTTTGAGTCGATTCTCTTTGTAAAAAGTGCAGGAAATTATTTAGACATTCATACCACTTCGAAGATTCATTCGCCAAGAATGACCTTT
>CAZTFN010000385.1:0-3025 GCA_964612905.1 uncultured Flavobacterium sp.
ATTATGCTTTTGCAACTTCTAGAAAATTTATCTGGGATGGAATGGCAGTAGACCTCAACGGAAAAACAGTGATGGCGTATTCTTTATATTCTAAAGAAGCGAATCCATTGTATGGAGACCACTCTACTTTAGCAACGGCACAAACCCTAAAAACCTATTCAAGATTAACATTTGATTACCCATATCCTAAAGCAGTTTCTGTAGACGGACAAATGGGAATGGAATATCCAATGATGGCATTCAATCCAGGAAGACCTGATTTGCCAGACGGTGGTTATTCAGACAGAATGAAGTACATCATGATCAAGGTAACGATTCATGAGGTAGGTCATAATTTCTTCCCAATGATTGTAAACTCTGATGAGCGTCAGTGGACATGGATGGATGAAGGTTTGAACTCTTTCGTAGAGATGCTAGCAGAATTGGATTACGATCCAAACTTCCCATTACGAAGAGGGCTTCCAAAGAATATTGTTCCTTATATGGATGGCGATCAATCTAGAATTGCCCCAATCATGTCAAAAGGAGACAATGTATATAGCTTCGGAAACAACGCTTACGGAAAGCCCGCAACAGCACTTTGGATTCTACGTGAAACCATTATGGGGCCAGAATTGTTTGATCATGCTTTCAAAACCTACGCACAAAGATGGAAGTTCAAGCACCCTACTCCAGCAGATTTCTTCAGATCAATGGAAGATGCATCTGCAATGGATTTAGACTGGTTCTGGAGAGGATGGTTCTACACCACGGATGTTACTGACATAGGGATTAAAGGTGTGAAGAAGTTTTATAAAGAAGATGGAGATAAAGATGTAAGCTTTATTGAAGATACCTCAGAAGGATTGACATTCTCTGCTGAAAATGCAAAGAAGGCAGATTCTAACTTCTTCTATGAAATTACCTTCGATAAGCCAGGAGGATTGGTAATGCCAATTATTGCTGAGTACACATACAAAGACGGAACCAAAGAAAGAAAAGTATATCCAGCACAAATTTGGAGATACAATGACAACGAAGTAACAAAGGTCGTTAAATCGGACAAAGAAATTGTAAACATTACGATTGATCCCGATTTAGAAACTGCAGATGTTGATACTTCTAACAACAGTTTCCCTGCCAAACAAGATTCAAAGTTTGGTAAGTTTAAGAACAAGATTAAAGGATAAATGAAAAGACCTTTGAGGTTTAAAAACCTGAAAGGTCTTTTCTTATTGATCAAAATAAAAAACCTCGATGTTACATCGAGGTTTTTTATTTAACAGCACCTTGTCAATCTGAACTCGTTTCAGATTCTGGCCCTTCGACTCCGCTCAGGGTACATTCAGAATGACAGATACTTAATATATTTTATTTAAATTATTCTGTAACAGGCCTCTGTTTCCGAAGCACCAACCACACTCCTATTAGGATGAGCGGAATACTAAGTACTTGGCCAGTATTCAGTCCGAAAACCCAATCTTCTCTTTCTGCTACCTGAGCTTTCTTTAAGAATTCAATGATCAATCGTAATCCCCATAGAGCAATCATAAAGAGTACACAAATATATCCTTGTTTTTGCTTCTTATCTGTTTTCCAATAAACTCTCCATAGGATGAAGAATAAAATAAGATAACTGAATGCTTCGTACAATTGTGTTGGATGTCTTGGCAATGTTTCTCCCGCTGCTTTGAGAATCACACCAAAATTACTTCCTGTCTCTTTACCGTAGATTTCGGAGTTGAAGAAATTCCCCATACGAATGAAGAATGCTGCTAGGGCAACCATAATGACCAAGCGATCCAAGATAAAAAAGATATGTTTCTTTAGTACATTTCTACTGTACAAATACATTCCAATGATGATGGCAATAGCTGCACCATGACTTGCAAACCCGGTAAATCCTGTAAATTTCCACCCGTCTAACAGTCCAAACAAAGCTGTTTCTCCTTGCATTTTTCTGAAAGGGAGAATGATCTCTAGTAAATGATCCTGATAATAATCCCAGCTGTAAAAGAAAACCTCACCTAGACGCATTCCAATCAACATGGAAATGAACGTATACATAAAAATAGAGTCGAGGTGTTTAATATCTATACCATCCTCTATGTATATCTTTTTCATGAGTCTCAGCCCAATGACAAAAGCTAAGACAAACATTAAGCTGTACCAACGAATGGTAAAAAAGCCTAGGTCAATTCCTATAGATGGATCCCAAACTACGGATAAAAAATTCATATGTTTAATTTATGTTCTTATTCTTTTTTTCTGGTACCGGATCGTAACCACTTCCTCCCCAAGGGTGACAACTAAAAATTCTTTTGATTGCTAACCAACCTCCTACAAACAAGCCTCTTTTTTGCAAAGCTTCTAATGCATAACTTGAACAGGTTGGATGATATCTACAAGTTGCTGGTGTATAAGGTGAAATTGCTACTTTATAAAATTTGATGATCGCAACAAATGGGAATATGAGTACCTTCTTCAACATTAATTCAAGGTGTAGGTTGTCCCTTCTCTCCCATCTTTCAATTGTACGCCCAATTCTGCCAGTTGATCTCTAATCTTGTCGGATAAAGCCCAGTCTCTGTTATCTCGTGCTTCCTTTCTCAATTTGATGAGTAACTCAATGACACCATCAATTTTATCCGAGCTTTCTTCTTTGGCATCATTCAACAGTCCTAATACATCATACACAAAAGCATTCATCGTAGCCGTGAAAACTTTAAAATCGTCTTCACTAATACTTGCTTTTCCTTCTTTCAACTGATTGATGAATTTGACTCCTTCAAACAAATGTGAAATCAATACTGGGGTATTAAAATCGTCATTCATGGCATCATAACATCTTTTGCGCCATGCCTGAATATCTATAGATGACGAACTACTTGTATTAATAGATGTCATAGCATTTACGGCTTCCATCAACTTTACATATCCTTTCTCAGAAGCTTCCAAAGCATCACTTGAAAAGTCCAAGATGCTTCTGTAGTTGGCTTGCATATTAAAGAAACGAACCACACTGGCAGAGAATGCTTTGCTTAAA
>CAZTFN010000386.1:0-3016 GCA_964612905.1 uncultured Flavobacterium sp.
TGTGACTTTTAAACGCATGCTTTCTTTTGATTTTTCCAGACCCCGTCACTTTAAAACGTTTCTTGGCGCTGGATTTTGTTTTCATTTTAGGCATTTTCCTTCGTTTTTGTCTCGCTTATATGAAATGCCGCCTCGAAATTTCGAGACAGCATTTTTTCTTTATATGAATTTCGACTTTAATCAACTTCCAATTTTAGGTTGTTGAGCTGATCGAAACGTTATTTCGTTTTCTTTGGAGCGATAAACATAATCATACGTTTACCTTCTAGTTTTGGCATCTGCTCCACTTTACCATATTCTTCTAATTCTTGAGCTAACTTCAATAAAAGAATCTGTCCTTGTTCTTTGAAGATGATTGATCTTCCTTTAAAGAATACAAATGCCTTAAGTTTTGCTCCGTCTTGTAAGAACTTGATTGCGTGTTTCTTCTTAAACTCATAATCATGTTCATCTGTTTGAGGTCCGAAACGAATTTCCTTAATGGTTACTTTCGTCGCTTTGGCCTTCATTGCCTTTTCACGCTTCTTTTGTTCGTACAAGTACTTTTTATAATCGATAATCTTACAAACTGGTGGAACGGCTTTTGGGCTGATCTCTACCAAATCCAATCCTTGCTCTTCAGCCATGGCTCTGGCTTGTCTGATTGGATAGATTCCAACTTGTACATTATCACCAACAACTCTTACTTCATCAACATATTTAATCTTTTCGTTGATTCTGTGTTGGTCTTGTTTAATAATTCTTGCTGGTCCTCTTGACCTTTTTCTTCGTATTGCTATGGCTTATAAATTTAAATCCCGTTGTATTGGGGGTGTTACTTTTTAATTAAAATTCTACAATCGTTTTCGCTATTTCTTCCTTGATTAAAGATACAAAATCTTCGATAGTAAAGGTTCCTAAATCTCCTTCTCCGTGCTTACGTACAGAAACAGTTCCTTCATTCTCTTCTTTTTCTCCCACGATAATCATGAAAGGAATCTTGCTGACTTCGGCATCACGGATCTTTCTTCCAGTCTTTTCATTCCTATTGTCAACGAGGGCGCGAATTTCGGAATTTTCCAACAAATGTAAAACTTTTTCGGTATATTTTTCGTATTTCTCGCTGATTGGCAGTACAATAACTTGTTCTGGTGTTAACCATAATGGAAAGTTACCACCTGTGTGTTCTAACAATATTGCAATGAAACGTTCCATAGATCCAAATGGAGCACGGTGAATCATCACTGGTCTGTGCAATTCATTGTCCGCTCCTTTATAAGAAAGGTCAAAACGTTCGGGTAAGTTATAGTCAACCTGAATGGTTCCCAATTGCCAGCTTCTACCTAAAGCATCCTTCACCATGAAATCTAGTTTTGGACCATAGAAGGCAGCTTCGCCTTCTTCAATGACGAAATCCAATCCTTTATCCTTGGCAGCATTAATAATGGCCTGCTCAGATTTTTCCCAATTTTCAACAGAACCAATATACTTTTCAGGTTTTTCCATATCTCTAATAGATACCTGAGCCGTAAAATTATCGAAACCTAAAGATCGGAATACATACAATACCAAGTCGATCACGTTTTTAAATTCCTGATCCAACTGTTCTGGAGTACAGAAAATGTGCGCGTCGTCTTGAGTAAATCCACGAACTCTTGTCAATCCATGAAGTTCTCCACTCTGCTCATATCTATATACGGTACCAAATTCTGCATATCGAATGGGTAAGTCCTTATAGGAATGAGGTTTGTACTTATAAATCTCACAGTGATGAGGGCAGTTCATAGGCTTTAACAAGAACTCTTCATCATCTTTTGGGGTAGTAATCGGCTGAAAACTATCTTCTCCATATTTAGCATAATGCCCAGAAGTTACATACAATTGCTTTTGACCAATATGTGGAGTCATCACCATTTCATATCCAGCTTTCTTTTGAGCCTTATTTAAAAAGGCTTGCAAACGACTTCTTAAATCTGCTCCTTTTGGTAGCCATAATGGTAATCCAGGACCAACAGTTTGCGAGAAAGTGAATAATTCTAGTTCTTTCCCTAATTTTCTATGATCTCTCTTCTTCGCTTCTTCAAGAAGTTGTAAGTATTCCGTAAGCATCTTTTGCTTTGGGAAAGAGATTCCATACACTCTGGTCAACTGATTGTTTTTTTCGTCACCACGCCAGTAGGCTCCAGCGACGTTCATAATCTTGATGGCTTTAATGATTCCTGTATTAGGAACATGCCCACCACGACATAAGTCCGTAAAGTCACTATGGTCACAGAAAGTAATATCTCCGTCTGTCAAGTTCTCAATCAGTTCTACCTTATATTGGTTTCCTTGCTCTTGATACATAGATAGCGCATCAGCTTTGGAAACGGATCTCATGTTGAATTCATGCTTTCCTCTAGCCAATTCTAAAAATTTCTTTTCTATTGCAGGAAAGTCCTTTTCGGAGATGATATCGTTACCTAAGTCAATGTCATAATAGAATCCATTATCGATAGCAGGACCGATGGTTAATTTCGCTTTTGGATAAAAAGTAAGAATTGCTTGCGCAAGAACGTGTGCAGAAGAATGCCAAAAAGCTTTTTTACCTTCCGCGTCATTAAATGTATATAAGACCAGTGATCCATCGGTGGTAAGTGGGGTAGTAGTTTCAACGGTTGTTTCATTGAAACTGGCAGAAATTACGTTTCTAGCCAAACCTTCACTAATACTTCTAGCTACATCTATTGGAGTAGCGCCACTTTCAAACTCTTTGATACTACCATCAGGTAGGGTAATCTTAATCATTGGTTATATATTATATATATGAGCCTGCAAAGATATTAGAAAACTAAAATGAACACAATGAATTAAAACAAAGTTTTAAATGGATGTGAAATAAAGCCGAATATAAAGAGCTAAAAGGAGGTGTAGATGATAAGTGTTTGGAATTTAGGTTGTTGTAAAAAAGGTGAATTTTTTTGCAAAAACATTTGGTTGAATTGTAGTAGTTGTTTTATCTTTGCGGTCCGTTTTTGCGGGAGTTCATTGGAAGTTT
>CAZTFN010000387.1:0-3016 GCA_964612905.1 uncultured Flavobacterium sp.
TATACCTTGAAGTGACTGGATTTAAGACGTGTCCTCTTCCGATCCCCATCAAACAAGCAGATGTGAACCTGTTGACGTATCCTTTAGCAGTTGTTCAAGACAAAGAGACCATTCTTAAGAATTTGAATTATTATGAACCTCGACTTTCGAAAGACGGTCCAGCCATGGCGCAAGCTGTTTTTTCTGTAATCTATGCTCGATTAGGAAATGCTGATGAAGCCTACAGACTTTTCAAAAGAGGGTATGAGCCCAACAAACGACCTCCGTTTGGAGCTTTGGCTGAGGCAGCGACTAGCAACAATCCGTATTTCGCAACAGGAGCAGGAGGTATGTTACAAGCTGTGCTATTTGGGTTTGGAGGCTTGCACTTAACGGATGACGGAATCGTTCAGAAGAATCCGATTCTGCCAAAACAATGGAAATCTTTAACGATCACAGGCGTAGGACCTGATAAAAAAACCTACACTATTAAGAAATAAACAACAACCAAAATAAACTTTAAAACAATGAGATATAGCATTCTACTTCTATGCTTTATATGCTTGTTGTCTTGTCGGGAAACTGATAAGAAATCAACTAAATCTGAGAATATGATTGTAGACAGTACCCAAGTGAAAACGGGCGAGCAATACCGGCCTGCGTTTCATTTTACCCCTAAAGAAAAGTGGATGAATGATCCAAACGGAATGGTTTATTATCAAGGAGAATATCATCTTTTTTATCAATATTATCCAGACGACAACGTCTGGGGACCTATGCATTGGGGACACGCAGTTTCCAAAGACATGATCCATTGGGAGCACCTTCCCATTGCTTTGTATCCTGATAAACTAGGATATATTTTTAGCGGAAGCTGTGTGATTGATTGGGGGAATACCACTGGTTTTGGTTCCAAAGAAAATCCTCCGATGGTCGCTATTTTTACCTATCATGATCCTGAAGGAGAGAAAGCTGAAACTATTGATTTTCAAACACAGGGGATTGCATATAGTTTGGACAAAGGAAGAACTTGGACCAAGTATGAAGGAAATCCCGTGATTTCAAATCCAGGGATTAAAGATTTTCGAGACCCTAAAGTGATATGGCACAAAAGCACTCAAAAATGGGTGATGTCTTTAGCGGTGAAAGATCACATCAGTTTCTATAGCTCGAAAGATCTAAAAAATTGGAAGTTAGAAAGCGACTTTGGCGAAAATGTAGGTGCTCATGGTGGCGTATGGGAATGTCCAGATTTATTTTTACTGAAAGATCAAAACGGAAATGAAAAATGGGTGCTGTTGGTGAGCATCAATCCAAATGGTCCGCAAGGAGGTTCAGCAACGCAATACTTTGTAGGTGACTTTGATGGAAAAATATTTACGCCTGATCATAACGAAATTAAGTGGATTGATTATGGCGCCGACAATTATGCTGGAGTTACTTTTAGTGATATTCCAGCAGAGGATGGAAGGCGACTTTTTATTGGTTGGATGAGTAACTGGCAATATGCGCAAGTAGTCCCGACCTATACTTGGAGAAGTGCCATGACCATTCCGAGAGAATTAATCTTGAAGAAAGATCAGGGAGATTATTCTGTCATCTCTAAGCCTGTGAAAGAACTTGAAAGTATTATTGGAACTCCAGAAGTTGTTCAGACAGAGCAATATATGTCAGATAATACGTCCTACTGTATTAATTTTGATTTGGTCCAAGAAAAAGGAATGATTAGTCTCTATAACAATTTAGGCGAAGTATTTTCTATTGATATTCATGGAGATCAAGTCACAACCGATAGAACCAAATCTGGAGATAGCTCTTTTAGTGAAGAGTTTGCCAAAGTACACAAAGCGGCAAAGTTGCAGAACAAAGCTTCCAACGTGAAGCTATTTGTAGACGCTTCCTCAGTGGAATTGTTTATCAATGATGGAGAATTGGTGATGACTGAATTGATGTTTCCAACAGAACCTTTATTGAAAATAGCGATTACAGGTGCAGATCAATATGAAGTGAGTGAAGTGAAATCTATATGGAATCAAAAATAAGATGATGAATAAAAAATTGATACTTTGGTCCATTACTGTTGCTTTAGCGGGATTCTTATTCGGATTTGACACTGTTGTGATTTCTGGAGCAAATCAACCGATTAAAGAGCTATGGAATACATCACCTTTGTTCCATGGAACCTTTATCATGTCCATGGCCTTGTGGGGAACTGTTCTTGGAGCATTGTTTGGAGGTATTCCCTGTGACAAGTTTGGTCGAAAGAAGACCTTGTTTTGGATTGGTATTTTATACCTTGTTTCTGCTTTAGGTTCGGCTTTGGCACCAGACCCATATACCTTTTCGTTCTTTCGATTTATTGGAGGAGTAGGAGTAGGAGCATCTTCTGTAGCAGCGCCTATTTATATCTCAGAAATTTCATCTGCAAAGAACAGAGGAAAGCTTGTAGCCTTGTATCAGTTTAATATTGTATTTGGGATTTTCATTGCTTTCATTTCCAATTATTTACTGAAAGGAGTTGGTGGAGAACAAGACTGGAGATGGATGTTAGGAGTTGAAGGAATTCCTGCATTTTTCTACATCTTGATGATGTTGCGAGTTCCTAACAGTCCGCGTTGGTTGGCACTGAAAAAACAAGACGATTCCGAAGCAACAAGGGTTCTCAGTTTTATCTACACGAAAGAAGAAGCTTTGGCAAAATTGAAAGAAATCAAAGCGAGTTTGGTCAATGTGATGACAGGAGACAAACTTTTTCAAAAGAAATACAACAAGGTATTATGGCTTGGGTTTTTAATTGCATTTTTCAATCAACTTTCAGGAATTAACTTCGTACTGTATTATGCACCTGAAATCTTAGAAAGATCTGGATTGGCGGGGAAAGAATCCCTGTTCAGTTCTATTTCCATTGGATTGGTAAATCTAGTTTTTACTTTCGTTGGAGTGTATCTCATCGATCGTTTGGGAAGGCGTCAGCTAATCAAAATAGGATCTATTGGTTATATTGTAAGTTTGGCAATGGTAGGCTGGTGTTTTTATA
>CAZTFN010000388.1:0-2988 GCA_964612905.1 uncultured Flavobacterium sp.
GGATCTTTCTCTACCTTATTAAAAGAAAATAACATTCCTTATCCAGAGTTTAGTGTTGCTGAAACAGCAGACGAAGCCTTGGCGTTGGCAGATGAATTGAACTTCCCAATCTTGGTAAGACCTTCATATGTATTAGGAGGACAAGGAATGAAAATTGTGATCAATAAGGAGGATTTAGTAGAGCACGTAGTAGATTTATTACGTAAGATTCCAAATAACAAGTTATTGTTAGATCACTATTTAGATGGAGCGATTGAAGCAGAAGCTGATGCAATTTGCGACGGTGAAAATGTATACATCATCGGAATCATGGAACACATTGAGCCTTGTGGAATTCATTCAGGAGACTCAAACGCAACTTTACCGCCGTTTAACTTAGGAAAGTTGGTAATGCACCAGATCAAAGATCATACACGCACGATTGCAAAAGCTTTGAATACTGTTGGGTTGATCAATATTCAGTTTGCGATCAAAGACGATACTGTATACATCATTGAAGCAAACCCAAGAGCATCAAGAACGGTTCCGTTCATAGCAAAAGCCTACAGAGAGCCTTATGTAAACTTCGCAACCAAAGTGATGTTAGGACATAACAAAGTAACTGACTTCGATTTCAATCCTCACAAAGAAGGATTTGCAATCAAGCAACCAGTATTCTCATTCAATAAGTTTCCGAATGTAGACAAGACTTTAGGACCTGAGATGAAATCGACGGGAGAAAGTATCTTGTTTATTGACAACTTAAGAGACGATGAATTCTACGACTTGTACTCGAAACGTAAGATGTATTTGAGTAAGTAAATTCTTTAGTTCTAAAGAGGCAAAGTCTCAAAGTGAAAACAACCCAAAACTTGTAAGTTTTGGGTTGTTTTTTTTAAGGAAGTCTATCATTCTGAATTTATTTCAGAATCTCAGGATTAATTTTACCATTTTCTCCCAAACCTAGGATTGTACTTCTCTCTTTCCAAAGGAAAATTAGCGGTTAGAAATCCCGCAGCTTTCTCTGCATTGTCCTTCTTTAATAAGCTCATAATAGGATTTCTTCTCGTATGCATTTCATTGAGCAGATTGATTTCATGACGATAAAAAGAATGCGCTAGATCAGGATCAGCAAGACTGAAGAAGACGTATTTTCTTGAGCTTCGAAATTTTAGAATACACAATCCAGTTCTTTTAGAAATGTCTAATTTTTTCTTGAAGTAGAGCCTTCCACGAAAGAAGGAGCCGATATAGAGTTGAGAATTGTTCTCAATAAAACCCCTTTTTAGAAATGCAATTGTTGTTAAGAATAGGTAAACCAGCGTTAAGGTGAAGACAACTAGATATCCCAATGAATTTAACAGGTTGAGCTGCCATAGTTTGATAAGACCAAGAACAAATGGAACCGTCATGTACAATAGAAACATGGTCTTCTGATGGTTGGTAAACCGATCTTCTAAAATGATTTTATTCATTAATCTTTACAATTCTTATTGATTTATTGCCACTTGAACATTCTGTCCTTCCAAGAACTCTAAATGATCTTGAGAACTAAAATTTTCCCTACTAAATCTAGAAGTTCGATGTCTACCTTCTTTTTGTCAAACGACACTTCTTGCGAATCGACGTATTTCCTGTTCACTTGATAGAATGATGCCTGGAATGGGCGTACTTTTTCCATTTTCATCTTTGGCGACCATGGTAAAATAGGAAGAATTACAATGTTTGATTTCCCCTGTTCGAATGTTCTCTGATTCCACGCGTAATCCAACCACCATGGATGTTCGACCTGTATAATTGATGGAAGCCTTTAAGGTGACTAATTCTCCAACTTCGATGGGATTTAGAAAATCAACCTTATTCACAGAAGCCGTCACACAATAATGACCAGAATGCTTGGATGCACAAGCAAAGGCAATTTGATCCATTAAGTTGAGGATATGTCCACCATGAATTTTTCCACTGAAGTTAGAATGGGAGGGGAGCATCAATTCAGTAATGCTTACCTGAGATTCTTGTATGGTTTTGAAGGTTTGATGCATAGCATTTAATTTGATTTTATAAAGATAACCAATGAAATCTTGAACGTAACATTTTTAATCTTAGAGAAAATTTATTTTCTTTACAGCTGATTAACTAAATTTTAAAAGCTATGAAAAAACTAATCCTATCGATTTGTGTGGTATTCTTGTTGGGTTGTTCATCCAACGACAACAATGAACCAGATTGTTTACAACTTATTGAAGATGGTGTAGCCATCACCCAAGAACTCATTGATACAGCAGCAACCTTTGCGCTAGATCCAAGTACAGCTAACTGTAATACGTATGCGGCTGCAATTACAAATTACATCGACTATTTTCAGGACATCACAAGTTGTTTTGAGAATCAAGAGTTAGATGATTTGATCGCTCAGATTGAAGACTTACAAACTGATCTTGGCAATTTAACTTGTAACTAGATATAGTGAAATCATAAAAAAAACCACGCGGAATGCGTGGTTTTTTGTTTTGTATTGTAGTTGGCTGAGCAGAGTCGAAGCCGTTATCAGGTCTTTAGTCTAGAAGTGTAGCGGTCTTATGTCTAATTATTAGAATTTCACATTCAATAACTCTCCACTCAACTGTAAAACACTTAGCTCTGCCAACTTGGCTTGGTACTTTGCTTGATTTCTACTCAGTTCAGCATTCAATAAATTTAGTTGAGCTTGTCGGAATTCAATGGAAGTCACTTGCCCTAACTTGAACTTTTCTTTGGTTCGATCAAAATTGTTCTTGGAAGTAATAATATTGTTCTCCTGAACTTGGTAAATGGCCAATCGATTTTGGTAGTCGTCCCAAGCATTGTAAAAATCACGCTCTACACTGATTAATAAAGATTGCTTTTCATATTGTTGATTCTCTAAATTGATCTTTGCATTTTGGAGTCGAGTCACAGTTCCACCACCATCAAACAAGTTCCAACTTAAATTAATTCCACCAGACAATCCAGTATTCGTAGACACAGTCA
>CAZTFN010000389.1:0-2974 GCA_964612905.1 uncultured Flavobacterium sp.
ATTGGAGGAAGTGCCACCAACGATGTTGGAACTGGAATGGCAACTGCTTTAGGATATCAATTGTTAGATGAAAACGATCGACCCGTCGAACCCATTGGAAAGAATCTGTCTCAGATCAAAAAAATAGATGATTCACAAGTGCATCCACGATTGAAGGAAGTCACCTTTAAATTGGCTTGTGATGTTTCAAATCCATTGTACGGACCAAACGGAGCAGCACATATTTACTCTCGACAAAAAGGAGCTTCAGAAGAGGAAGTCTTGATACTGGATCAAGGATTGCAAGACTTTTCCAAAGTATTGGACGCTCATTTTAATATTGAAAGTCAAAAAGTAGTTGGAGCTGGAGCTGCTGGTGGTATGGGAATTGGATCCAAAACCTTTTTGAATGGAGAATTGATTCCGGGAATCGAATTGATTAAAGAATTGGCCAACTTCAACGAGAAGATTAAAGATGCTGACTGGATCATCACGGGAGAAGGAAAGCTAGACGAACAAACCAAATCGGGTAAAACCATTCAAGGAATTCTCAATTCAACTGGAAGCAAAACTCAAATTGCTGCCTTTTGTGGAAAGGTTGATTTATCCAAGGACGAATATCAAGACTTAGGAATTCACTATACTTCCGATGTGATGAGCAAAGCAGAAAATTTTGAGGATGCTTTGGAGAATGCTTCTCAGTATGCGACGCAATTGGCAGAGGATTTTGCCCGTAAGATTATCTCCGAATAAAGGATTTCATTTGATCAGGAAAATCGGTAAACCCACCATCAGCATTTGCTTGATACAAAATGACATTGACCATTTCTTGAAAGGATTCAAATTCTGACAAGGCATCGGCTCGAAATGTGTAAGGATGAACTTTTAGATTCAATTTGTGAGCATCTTGAACGAGTGATGTAAATGTAAATTTTCCGTCGACTTTTTCCGAAAGAAGTTGCCTGTACCAAGGCCCGATTCCATCTGCATAGGTCGCAAAATGGCGAAGCTGTTGTGTTTCTTCTTCGGAACCTAAAAGTTGCACTAAGAATAGCTCCGACTTCAATTCTTTACGAATACGTTCCAACTCTTTGGTATCAAAACATTGAAGTATACAGTTGTCTTTTTTTGTTTTGTATCCGTAATCCGATAAGATTTGTAAAACGATCTTCGAGAAATCTTTTCCATTCTCGTGATGGAACGATGGGTTTTTAATTTCAGGATAGATACCAATATTATTTCCAGTGCTTTGATTCAACCCTTGAATGAGTTCAATTTCCTGCTGAAGAGAATGCAATCGGAATGAACCTTTACCTTTTGGAAATCGATTTGGATAAACTTGTTTCCCTGTTTTGGTGTCAAAACGTTCAGTGACCTTTAAGGTTTGGATTTCTTCAAATGTGAAATCGATGACATAGTATTTTCCATCTTCTCGTTTTCTCTGAAGGAACTTTTCGGCAACATCGGTCACATCACCCAAATAGATATCATGAATGACTATTGGAACGTCATCTTTACTCAAGACCAAATCTTGCTCGATATAATCTGGATTCATGGCGTATGCCATGGCTTTGGCTTCCATGGTATGTTCTGGCAAATACCCTGAAGCACCTCTATGAGCAACGACGATTTTTTTAGGATGGGTTTTCACTTGTTTTTTTGTGTTGGATTGACATGATAGTATACATACTGTGAGCAGTAATAAAAATCTGACCCTCATTGGTAAAAGTTTGATTTAAAGATAGAACTTTTTGTAGCTTTGTTTCCATGAAGATATTGTTAAGAATCCTCTTTATCATTTTCCTTGTTTGGATGGCCATCGGTGGTTATTTAGAATATACTGAACATCCAAAAGGTCCTGTAGTGATGGGACTGGGAGTTTTGTTTCTTTCCTTTATTTTAATGCCAACCTTTATCTATTGGAGATATCGTCATGGCAAATACAAAAAGTACATCATCAAAGACGACCTCTTCTTCCCAAACAAGAACAAAGGCAAAGAATAAACCTCTGCCACTTTGCACCTCTGTACCTTTGCCACTCTGTACCTCTGCACCTTTGAAACTTTGCCACTCAGTAACTCTGCACCTTTGAAACTTTGAACCTCAGACTCTTTGCCACTCCCAGCAGTATTGCTAACTTTGCCGCCCATGATAGATCAAAAAGAAGCCATATCAGAAAAAGCAGTCCTTATTGGATTGATTACACAGCATCAAGACGAAGCTCAGTCCGAAGAATATTTGGATGAATTAGAGTTTTTAACCTTGACAGCTGGAGGTATTGCCGTAAAGCGTTTTGTACAGAAGCTAGACCGTCCGCATCCAAAGACTTTTTTGGGAAGCGGAAAACTGGAAGATGTGCGTGCTTACATCGATGCGCATAATATTGGTACAGCTATTTTTGACGATGAATTGTCACCAGCTCAGTTGCGAAATATTGAGAAAATTCTGGATTGTAAGATTCTCGATCGGACGAATTTGATCTTGGATATTTTTGCCCAAAGAGCACAGACCAGTTCGGCCAAAACTCAGGTTGAATTGGCACAACATCAATATTTATTACCTCGATTGACCCGATTATGGACGCACCTAGATAAGCAAAAAGGGGGAATTGGAATGCGTGGTCCTGGGGAAACAGAGATTGAGACGGATAGACGTATCATTCGTGATAAGATTGCTTTGTTAAAGAAGAAGTTGGTGACCATTGATAAGCAAATGGCGGTGCAACGCAAGAATCGCGGAAAAATGGTTCGTGTGGCTTTGGTGGGATATACCAATGTTGGGAAATCGACTTTGATGAATGTAGTTAGTAAAAGTGATGTCTTTGCTGAGAATAAACTCTTTGCAACCTTGGATACTACTGTAAGAAAAGTAGTCATCAAGAACATTCCCTTCTTAATGACCGATACGGTTGGATTCATCCGAAAGTTACCTACGCAATTGGTAGAGTCGTTTAAATCGACCTTGGATGAGGTTCGAGAAGCCGATTTATTGTTGC
>CAZTFN010000390.1:0-2973 GCA_964612905.1 uncultured Flavobacterium sp.
TTGTTTGTTTAAACCCTGACATCATCGTCAGGGTTTTTTTATGAAAAGTTTTTGTCGGAGGCATTGGAATAATATGTACTTTTAGAAAATAATTATGAAGAGTAATTTATTCAAATCATCTTTAGCTGTTTTCCTGTTGATCCTTTTTACGGGTACAAAAGTTATTGGTGTTCATGAAATTCTTCATAATCATGATCATCATAGTCATTCTCACGACAACATTTCTGGCCTTTACGGGCATGTAGATCAAGACTGTGACCACGATCACGATCATGAGCAACCTCAAAATGAGGACGAAAAAGAAGATTGTGATCTCTGCGATAAAATTGTACTTGACAATCTTAGTGCTTATAATGGCTCAGATCCGTCGTTATCTACGGAAGCTCCAAATCATTGCTACAAGAACATAATTACTGAATATACTTCAGAATTACATACTACGAGCCTATCTACGGCACTATTTAGTAGACCTCCGCCAGTTTTAGGCTAGGAGTTTGCTTTCAAATCCAAATTTATATATCTGAAATGGAGTTACGATAACGCTTACATAAAGCTGTATCTAGCATACGGGTATATAAACCAATTAAAGAACTCATAATATTTTCAAAGTCAATTCAATGAATCATTCATTGCATTGCTATACAACTTTCATAAGTAATTAATTTTAATTGCTTCTGATTATTTGAATCGTTGAGACCGCCACTGACGTGGCGGTTTTTTTAACAAAGTTGAAAGATTAATCAAATACGAATGAATTCCTTTCATTCTTCTCAAGAAAGTACACACTTCAGCAAGAGCTTAAGTACTCTTTACTTGATTCTATTTGTATTATTTAGTGTCACAGTCAATGCTCAATATAATACAGAAGGAAACTTTCCTCCTGCTGAAAAAGCACAAGAAATTAAAATTACCAAAGCAACGTCTATCATTAAAGTTGATGGTAATTTAGATGAGTCCGACTGGAAGAATGCCACAGTCATTCGGGACTTTTTTAGAAGAGAACCCAAGCAAGGTGGTCCGGTAAAATACAACACAGAAGTTCGGTTCTTATATGATGATAAAAATCTATATGTGGGAGCCTTTTGTATGGATTCATTGGGTCAAAAAGGCATTCGTGTCCAAGATTTAAGACGTGATTTCTCATGGGGTCCAAACGATATTTTTGGTATTGCATTGGATCCTCAAAACTTAAAACAATATGCTCAAGGTTTTCAGACGACCCCGTATGGAAACCAACGAGACTTCCAAAACTTCAATGGAAATTCATTTGACAATGGTTGGAATACTTTATGGAAAGTAAGAACACAAAGGACAAAACGAGGTTATTATGCCGAATTTGCAATTCCATTCAAGTCACTTCGCTACAACCTACCTGAAGACGGAAATATTATAGAACTGGGAATGACACTGGTAAGATATGCCAGAAGAGAAGTTGAAATTTCTACTTTCCCTCCCATTCCACAATCCTTCACGCCTTACCGAATGACCTATGCAGCCAAGCTTATAGGAATCGAAGCTCCACCTGCATCATCTAACATACGTATTGAACCTTACACTCTTTATCAATATGACGAAGAAAAGTCGGGTTCTCTACTGAACGAAAAAAATAGCGAAGAAAAAGTAGGATTGGATCTCAAATGGGCAATTGATCCAAAGACAGTAATCGACTTAACATTAAATACCGATTTTGCTCAAGCAGATATTGATAGAGCTGTTAACAACCTAGAACGTTTCAATATCTTTTTTCCTGAAAGACGGCAGTTCTTCTTGGAGAACTCTGGAATTTGGTCGGGAGGGCAGCAAACTTCAATTCGTCCTTTTTTTAGTAGAAGAATTGGTTTGCAAGGTGAGTTCAATGCTTCCTCTGCGCCTTTAGATATTGGGACGAGATTCACGAGAAGAACGGAAAAAAATGCACTTGCCGGACTCTATGTGAGACAGCGTGAAACAGAGACTTCAGCGGCATCTAACTTCGGAGTCTTTCGGTATTTACAAAATTATGGAAGAGAAAATAATATCGGAGTGATGGTTACGCATCGCTTGGATGAGAACTTTTCGCCCCAAAATTTAGGAAGCAATAATAATACTACCATCACGCTTGATGGGCAAATTAGACCCTCTAGTCAATGGGATATTCAATACATGCTGACCAGTTCTGTTGATGAGCAAACAGGCGAAACTGGATTTGCTGGGCGATTATTTATAGGCAATAACTCTAACGATTATTATTATGGTTGGGTGACCGAATACACAGATAATAACTACAATCCAAGGATGGGGTTTGTGAGACAAAACAATGTGATGCGACATAATCCAGGGGGGTATTATATTTGGCGCCCCAAGAAAGAGAGTAGTTGGATAAGAAGATGGGACCCTGGTTTCTTTTTAGACTATAGTCATGATGCAGATGATCTTTCCGAATTTCAACAAGCTAGACTCTGGATTTTCCCGGTTTGGGTTTGGTTCAAAGACAACAGTTTTCTAGAATTCTCATTTTCTCCTACTTGGCAAAATATCAATTTTGATTTTGCTCCTTTGGGACTTCAAATTGAGCAAGATCGCTATTATTATACCCGATATGCCTTTAGTTATAGGTCAGATCAATCCAGAAAACTATCAGGTTCTGTGGGCTATAACTTTGGAAAATTTTATGACGGAAATCGTCAAACCTTTACTGCCTCTTCAAGATTCGCTCCTTTACCACACATTGCTTTTACAGCAGATTATGAGCGTATCAATCTATCAGACATTGGTGTAAACAATGAAAGTTTAACCACAAATTTATACTCAGGAAATTTACGACTGGCGCTAAACCCAAGAGTACAGTTTAATGCCTTTTATCAATACAATAGCTTTAACAAACAAGGAAGATGGAACACCCGATTTAGTTGGGAGTATGCACCTCTATCTTTCATTTACCTCGTCTTTAATGATGTTCAAACCGCTCCGTTTGACCCTGTTCAAGTGCCCCGA
>CAZTFN010000391.1:0-2949 GCA_964612905.1 uncultured Flavobacterium sp.
GTCTGGGTAAAAATATGGCTCAATAATTGAAGCACCAAATTTGAAACGCCAAAATTAGTTAAATTTTGTTGATACCATTCTTAAAAAACTGTAAACATAAATCCATTTCTTTCAAAGGGTTTCTGCTACTTGTTTTCGCACTCTCATCTCTTTACAGCACTCAGATTTTTGCTCAAAAAAAGAACTATGTTGTTGTCATAGATGCTGGACACGGAGGTAAAGATCCAGGAGGAGTGGCAAACGGTTATAAGGAGAAAGATGTTGCCTTAAATGTGACCTTGCTCTTAGGTAAAGAATTATCGAAAAGTAAGGATATCGATGTCGTCTACACGAGAAAAAAAGACATCTTCATTGGTTTATGGGAAAGAGGGCGGATCGCAAACAAAGCCAAAGCAGATTTGTTTGTCTCGATTCATTGCAATACTGTGGTGAGTTCGAAGCCCTATGGGACAGAAACCTTTGTACTTGGATTGGCCTCAAGTAAACAGAATTTAGAAATTGCAAAGAAGGAAAATGCAGTAATTCTCTTGGAGGACAACTACAAAGAGAAATACAAGGGGTACGATCCTAATTCCCCAGAGTCGTTTGTAGGTCTTACTTTGATGCAAGAAGAGAATCTAGACAAAAGTTTTGCGGTAGCAAGTGAAGTCCAAAAGAATTTTAAGAACAACCTGAAGCGAAAAGATCGAGGGGTAAAACAAAACAACTTTGTGGTGCTTCATCAAACGTATATGCCTAGTATTTTAATCGAATTAGGTTTCCTATCTAATAAAATAGAAGGTAGATATTTAAGTTCATCCAAAGGTCAAAAGCAATTGGCCAATCAGATTGGAAGAGCCATCAATAAATACTTTGATCAAATCAAATTGAATACAGTTTCAACTGAAGGTGTAGTGGTTGTCGTAGATGATAATACTAATCCCAAAACAGAGAACAAGGAACCGCAAATAGATACAGTTGTAGAAGATGATGTTCTCTTCAAGATCCAAATTGCATCTAGTAAAAAAAGAATCAGAACAAAGTCTTATAATTTCAAGGGATTGAAAAATGTAGAAAGGGTGAAGGTTGGTAAATATTACAAGTATTATTACGGCCATTCATCCGATTACCAAGAAACAAAGGAAGCCTTTAGGAAAGCTAAGAAAAAAGGCTACTCTTCAGCCTTTATCGTTGCTTTTAAAAACGGAGAAAAAGTACCGCTCGCTCAAGCCTTGAAATAGATGTTAACTTCCTATCGTCGGAGCGAAAAAATGAGTATTATTGTAAGATAAAACTGCATGTATGTCTAGAGAAATAAAAACAGGGATCGTATCCATCGTCATTATTGCACTCTTTATATGGGGGTACAACTATCTCAAAGGACAAAATCTTTTTGAAGCCAGTTCAAGAACGTTCTACATTGAATACGACAATATTCGTGGATTGAACAAGGCCAGTACTGTGAGTATTAACGGACTGCAAGTAGGACGGGTTTCCGATATTACCTTCAATACCGATCCAGAAAAGAGAGGGATGTTAGTTGTAAAAATTGTGGTTGAAGACGACTTTGAGTTTTCGAAAAACAGTGTCGTAAAAATTTATTCAACAGGTATTATTGGCGGCGAATCACTGGCAATTATTCCAAGTTATGAGGGAGAACCTGCCGTTTCAGGAGATTACTTGACAGGTGAGGTAGAGTCGGATATTTTTACTTCTGTAGGTCAATCGTTGAATCCACTAAAAACCAAAGTGGAAAGAGTAATCATAGAAGCAGACTCGCTCTTGATTGCGTTGAACGATGTTCTCGATGAAAAAACAAGAAATAGTTTTAAAAGAACCATTCAAGGGTTTGAGACCACAGTTTCTTCGGTAAACAGCACGTTAAGTTCTTTGAATAAATTGATTGATTCAAGCAGTGTTTCAATGAATGTCACTCTGGATAACACCAAGAAGATGACAGAAAATTTTGCCAAAGTTTCTGATACGTTAGTAAATGCCAACTTAGGCGAAACAGTGAAGACTTTACAAGCAACTTTAGATAATGTGAACGGTCTTTTAGCGGGACTAGAAGAAGGTAAGGGAACTATGGGTAAATTGATGAAGAACGATTCTCTTTACGTGAATTTGACCAATGCTTCCAAAGAAATGGAAGAGTTGTTAAGAGAAATGAAACTCAATCCAAAACGTTTTGTACACTTCTCGCTCTTTGGTAAAAAAGCTAAGCCTTACAACGAAGAAAATAATAAGAACAACGTTTCCAACGACCAGAAGAAAAAGAAGAAATGAGTTGGATCAAACTCATATCCTACAAAGAATCCAAAGGAAAACTCAGAAGATTATACGATAAAGTAACAGGTCCCAATCAGAATGTAGATAATATTATGATGGTGCACGGTTTACGCCCTCATACCATGACGGGGCATATGTCTTTGTATAAAAATGTACTTCACAATAGCAACAATACATTGCCAAAATGGTACTTAGAAGTTTTAGGAGTCTATGTAAGCATGCTCAATAAATGTCCGTATTGTGTAGAACATCATTACGCAGGTTTGGAAAGACTGCTAGAAGATAAAAACAAAGCGAGTCAAATAAGAAAAGCGCTTCAAGAGCAAAAGTTTACAAGTACTTTGAATGAGAAATTTGTAAAAGGATTGGAGTATGCAGAGAAGCTCACTGTAGCGGCACATCAAATGAATGAGAATGATGTGATTGTGCTACGAGAATCAGGGTTGGATGATGGAGAGATTTTAGAGATCAATCAAGTGGTGAGCTATTTCAATTATGCCAATAGAACTGTTTTAGGATTGGGCGTTTCTACAAAAGGAGACATTTTAGGCTTGTCTCCAAACGATTCAGACGACGAGTCCAACTGGAATCATCAGTAATTAAATCAAATTTTACTTTTTGGTGGATAAAATGTGAAAAAACACTATAAAATAGAACGCTTCTAAACATTTTATAAGGTAA
>CAZTFN010000392.1:0-2946 GCA_964612905.1 uncultured Flavobacterium sp.
CCATGGCAAGATTAATTCTTGAGAAAGCAGCTGCCAAACAATGGGGTGTAGATCTCGGTGGTCGCCGTACCATTAAAAAATTTGTAGTGCATTCTTCAGGTAAGAAATTGTCTTTTGGAGCTTTGGTGGATGCTGCACGTGAGATCGGAATGCCCACGGATGATGAGATCATTTTAAAAGACAGAAAGGATTTTAAATATATTGGGAAGGGTCTTCATAGTATTGATATGAATGACTTCACCCACGGAACAGCAACCTACGGATTGGATGCGCGTTTACCAAACATGAAGTATGCGGCGATTGCTCGTTGTCCTGCTACCTTTGGAACTGTGAAAAGTGTCGACGACTCTGATGCAAGAACTGTTTTTGGAGTGGAGGATGTGATTCAATTGGATCGCATAAAAGCGGCGCCTGGAGCACAATTCTTTGGAATGCTGGGTGGAGTGGCAGTGATTGCGAACAATACTTGGTCGGCATTTCAGGGAAAGAACAGTTTGATCATCGATTGGGACATGGGGCCGAACGGTTCTTATGATACCGATAAATATAGAAAAACACTGGTCGAGCGAGTGCAAAAGCAAGCGAAAGTCACGCCACCTTTAAAAGGAAATGTGAATGCTGCCTTTGACAAAGCTGATAAAGTTGTAGAAGCAACCTATACGATTCCACATTTAGTACATGCTCCGATGGAAGTTCCCAATGCCTTGGCATGGGTGCACGATGGAAAGTGTGAAGTATGGGCGCCATTGCAAGCACCGCAATCGGCAAGAAATGAATTGGCGGAATTCTTTGGATTTGCCTTGGAAGATATTACCATCAACGTGACATTGTTAGGTGGGGGATTTGGGCGTAAATCCAAATCAGATTTTGTGGTAGAAGCGGTCGCTTTATCACAAAAATTGAATGCTCCTGTGCAAGTCGTTTGGTCTAGAGAAGACGATATCCAACACAGTTACTACCATGCACAAAGTGCACAACACTTAAAAGGGTCGTTAGATAACTTCGGTCGAGTGACAGGTTGGTTGCATAGAACGGCATTCCCATCTATTTTATCCACCTTTAAACCCATGTCGGATTTTGCGGCTGGTTTCGAATTGGGACAAGGATTTACAAATCACCCGTATGAGATTCCGAATTTTCAATTGGAAAATGCCAAAGCTGAGGCTCACGTTCGAATTGGTTGGATGCGATCTGTATACAATATTATTAGTGGATTTGGCGTGAATTCCTTTGTAGATGAATTGGCAGTTGCTTCAGGAAAGGATCCTATTGAATTCCGAATGGATTTGATTGGAAAAGACCGAATTGCCAAGAACAAATCGCCACACCCATACGATTCTTCAAGAATGAAAAACGTACTTAAGGAAGTTCAACAGCTGTCCAATTATGGTCAATCTTTACCCAAAGGTCATGGAATTGGTATTGCGATTCATTATAGTTTTTATAGTTATGTAGCTACTGCGGTAGAGGTTTCTGTGAAGAATGGTAAAGTGAAAGTAGAGAATGCTTACACGGTCTTAGATTGTGGTTTGTATGTAAATAAAGATGCAGTGATCAATCAAATGGAGGGATCCATCATTTTTGGAATGTCGATAGCATTCTTCGGAAAAGTTTCTGCCAAAGATGGAGCAATTGAACAAAGCAATTTCCACGACTATCAAATGACGCGAATGAAAGATGCGCCTAAGATTCATGTGAAACTGATTGACAATGATCACGAACCTACCGGAGTAGGAGAGCCAGGAGTGCCGCCTGTAGCTGCTGCGATTTGTAATGCAATTTATAACGCGACAGGAACTCGTGTGAGAGATTTACCGTTGTCGGATCATGGGATGGTGTAACCCAATTATTTAATAATTGAATTTTTAATGAATCAATGAAAATCGTTAAAACCCCACAAGAAAGGTTCCAAAACCTCCCAGACTATCCCTTCTCGCCGAACTATTTGGAAGTAGAAGAAGGATTAAACATGCACTTTCTAGACGAAGGAGATCCAAATGCTCCTATTGTCTTGTTATTGCATGGAGAACCCAGTTGGTCCTATTTGTATCGAAAGATGATTCCTGTCTTGGTTGACAATGGTTTTCGTGCTATTGCTCCAGACTTGATTGGATTTGGAAAATCAGATAAGTTGGTGGAGAAGTCGGCTTATTCCTATGCCACGCATCTGAACTGGATGCGAACATTCATTACAAAATTAGATTTGAAGGATATCACTTTGTTCTGTCAAGATTGGGGCGGACTCTTAGGACTGCGATTGATCACAGAAATGGAAGATCGATTTTCAATGGTAGTTGCGTCCAATACGATATTACCCACAGGTGATATTCCTATGCCAGAGAGCTTTCAAAAATGGAAAGAATTTTCTCAGAACTCTCCCAAGTTTGATATTGGTCGCGTGATCCAAATGGGAACACTTCAAGAATTATCTGATGAGGTGGTTGCTGCTTACAATGCTCCATTTCCTTCTGAGGAATACAAAGCGGGAGCCAGAATATTTCCAACTTTGGTGCCTGCAAGTCCGAACGATCCTGAATCCAATAACAATCGCCTTGCTTGGAAAAAATTGATGCAATGGGAAAAACCATTCCTCACCATCTTTGGTGACGGAGATGACATTATGAGAGGTGCAGACAAAGCTCTGCAAAAACTCATCCCTGGAACCAAAGGGCAAAAACACACGATGCTGAATGCAGGACATTTTATTCAAGAAGAAAAAGGACCTGAGTTGGCAGCATTGATCGTTCAGTTTTATAAAGACAATTCTTAATCTTAGAGGATTGATACAGGTCATTTGAAATCTTTTAAGAAATGCAGCAGTTAAAGAAAGCTATGACAGAGTTAGAGTCTGTCACCAATCAAATCGATTTTAATACCAAAAATGCATTGGCGAAAGATCACAGTCGTTTGAAGGATGTTTTCTTTGAGAGACGACCATTTCGCTAT
>CAZTFN010000393.1:0-2900 GCA_964612905.1 uncultured Flavobacterium sp.
TAACTATTAAAAATTAATTATAACAACGATGAAAAAAGTAGTAAATGTCCTAACAATTACAGGATTTATGTTTTTTGGAGCTATCCAGAGTGTTTCAGCACAAGATGCTGAGCAAACTTTTCACCAAATCTTAAAACAACGTTTTATTGAAGGTGGACCATCATTCATGGGAATTGTATTGGTAGCTTTGATTTTAGGTTTGGCTATTGCCATTGAAAGAATTATCTATTTGAACATGGCAACTACCAACACAAAGAAATTAGTTGCAAGTGTAGATGACGCATTGAGTTCAGGTGGAGTAGAGGCCGCTAAAGAAGTTTGTAGAAACTCTAAAGGACCAGTTGCTTCTATCTTTTATCAAGGTTTAGACAGAGTTGATGAAGGAATCGATTCAGCAGAAAAAGCCGTAATTGGATACGGAGGTGTACAAATGGGATTATTAGAGAAAAACGTTTCTTGGTTATCTTTATTTATCGCACTAGCACCGATGTTAGGATTCATGGGAACAGTAATTGGTATGATTGACGCATTTGATAAGATTGCAGTTGCGAACGATATTTCTCCAGGTGTAGTAGCAGGAGGTATTAAAATTGCATTATTAACAACTGTATTCGGTTTGATCGTAGCAATTATTCTTCAAATCTTTTACAACTACATCGTATCAAAAATTGACAGTATCGTAAACAGTATGGAAGACGCATCGATTACATTAATCGACTTGTTAGTGAAGTACAAAAAATAATAATTGATTATGAACAATAAGTTATCAAAAGTGTTAACTATTATTGCTGTAATCATAGCTTTAATAGGGGCCATCTTTTACATTAGAGTAGTGATGGCAGGTGACGAAGCAATCAAAGACTCAGCAGATCTTCAGAATTCAATTATTTCGCCGTTCGTTTGGTTGACTGTGATTGTACTAATCGCTACTGCAGCAGCATCTCTAGTTTCTTCTGTAATTAGCTTGGTGAAAAAGCCAGAGCAATTGAAGAAAACATTGTTGAGTGTTGCCGTTCTAGGAGTAGTTTTAGTCATCGCATATTTATTGAAAGACGGTTCTGTAGTGCTTGATGCACAAGGAAAGATCGTTGAAGGCGGAGAAGAAGGAGTTGCTTCGAATATCTGGTCAAGTACTGGAATATGGTATAGTATTATTTTAGGAGGTGTAGGATTAACATTGTTCCTATACGATATGGTAAAAAGCTTGATTAAATCATAAAGTTATGCCGAGAAGAGAAACACCAGAAATCAATGCAGGATCGATGGCGGATATCGCCTTCTTGCTATTGATTTTCTTCTTAGTAACTACCACAATGAATGTAGATTCAGGTATTTCTAAGAAGCTATCAGAAAAACCACCACCAGACTATAAACCGCCAATTATCAAAGAGAAAAACATCTTTGAGGTAAATATCAACAGGAATAATGAATTGTTGGTAGAAGGTGAGAGAATGGACATCAAAGACCTAAGAGAGGCTGCGATCAAGTTCATCGATAATGGAGGTGGTGTAGGAAAACCAGGTGAAGATGGTACTCCAGGAACTCCATGTGACTATTGTCAAGGAGAGCGAAGTGAATCTTCTTCTGATCATCCTAACAAAGCAATTATCTCGGTTCAAAGTGACCGTGGAACAGAATATGGCACGTATGTTGCTGTACAGAATGAGTTATTAAGAGCATATACAGATTTGAGAAACAGACTTGCAAAAGAACGTTACGGAATGTTGTATATCGATTTAGAGAAAGCATACAAGGATAGTCAACGTCAAGACGAAAGCCTTAAGAAGAAAGTTGAAGATATCAAAACAAGTTATCCTCAGATTATCTCTGATGCTGAACCTACGAACTAATTAAAAACACTAAGAGTATGTCTAAGTTTAAGAAGAAAAAGAAAGGTGTACCAGCGGTAAACACTGCGGCTCTTCCAGACATCGTTTTTATGCTGTTATTCTTCTTCATGGTAACCACAACCATGAGAGAAACTTCACTGCAAGTAACATTTACGTTACCCTCTGCAACAGAAGTAAAGAAATTAGAGCATAAGAGTTTGGTGAGTACCATATACGTTGGTCAGGCGAAAGACTCTAAGTACGGAACGGGTTACAATCAGATTCAATTGAATGATAAGATTGCATCTCCAGATGATGTACCACAATTCATTTTCAGAGCTAGAGAAGATGTTTCTGAAGCTGAGGTACCATTCATGACTACTTCTATCAAAGCTGATGTAAAAGCTAGTGTAGGAGTGATCACGGATATCCGTTTGAAACTAAGAGATGTGAATGCTTTGAAGTTGAGTTATTCAACAACTCAAGGTACAGAATAAGTAATACATTACATCGAGTTATAAAAAAGCCCTTGCGTTATGCTAGGGCTTTTTTAATTTTATGGATCAAGCAATAATTTGGATCAATACAAAGTTGTACTTTTGAAAGGATTCAATTTTGTATGAAAAAACAACTTCTTTTCTTTTTATTTATCTGTATTTCTACTTTGAGCATCGCTCAAAAAGATTCTTTGCAATTAGGAGATAAGTATGCTGAGGATCAGCTCTATTTTCTGATTTCCTACAACGAGTTATTCAATCAGCCTAGTCAGGTAAAAGGAAGCGGATTCTCCTATGGACTTTCCACAGGTTACATCAAAGACATTACGCTGAACAAACAAGGAACCGTAGCAGTGGGATTGGGTGTTGGGTATAATTTTGATTCCTTTAACCATGGATTGAAAGTAACAGAAGTGAATAATGTAGTGACTTTTGAAGTGGATAACACCTTAACCTCAAATCGATTGTCTATTCACAATATAGAATTTCCATTTGAAATTCGATGGCGTAATTCTGATGCCACAAAGTATAGTTTTTGGCGAGTGTATGCTGGAATTAAGGCAAGTTATAACTT
>CAZTFN010000394.1:0-2900 GCA_964612905.1 uncultured Flavobacterium sp.
GGTTTGGCATAGGTGAGTTCCTGAAATTCGGGAACCCACTTAGAAACGTATTTTAGCTGCTTATCAAACTTTTGAATCTGACTTGTCGGATTGAAGATTCTGAAATAAGGAGCAGCGTCTACGCCTGAACCAGCTACCCATTGCCAGTTTCCGATGTTACTTGCCATTTCATAATCATGGAGTTTTTCGGCAAAATAGGCTTCTCCCCAACGCCAATCGATGAGTAGATGTTTGCATAAGAAACTACCCACAAGCATACGAACACGATTGTGCATGAACCCGGTTTGATTCAATTGACGCATTCCAGCATCCACTAGTGGAAAACCTGTATTTCCCTCACACCACTTTTTGAATTCATCTTCGTTGTTTCTCCATTCAATGCGATCGTATTGAGATTTGAACGACTTGTCCGTAGTATGTGGAAAATGCCAGAGGATTTGCATAAAGAACTCTCGCCAAATGAGTTCCTTTAGGAAGGTTGGATTTTCCTCTTTCTTGGCTTGCTTAACCATTTGTCTGACACTTACAGTTCCAAAACGTAAATGTGGACCAAGTTTGGATGTTTGATCTAGTGCAGGAAAATTTCTTGTCTTTTCGTATTCTTGAATTAGTTTTGGATTCAAGATAAAGTTTGGAACTGGAATAGAAGTCGACTCAAAACCAATGTCTTCAAGTGATAGAAATGTAAAATCATTTCTCTTCGTACAGTTTTCTAGTAAACCTTCCGAATCATAATCTTCAGGAGTTGTGTAGGCTTCTAACCATTTTCTGGAATAAGGTGTGTATACCACATAAGGTTTTCCGTCGGCTTTGGTAATCTCATTCTTTTCAAAGATGACTTGATCTTTGAAGGTGTTGAATTCAATATTTTCAGAATTTAGAAACGCTCTGATTTCATCGTCTCTTTCTTGAGCATAAGGTTCGTAATCATGATTTGTATAAACAGCTGTAATGTCAAATTCTTTGGCAATAGATTGGTAGATGTCCAATGGCTTTCCATGATAGATATTTATTCCGGAACCTACTGATTGTAGCTTTTCATTGATTTTTACCAACTGATCATGAATGAAATTGACACGCGCATCGTCCTTGGGCAGTTTGTCCAAAATATCGGTGTCAAAGATGAAAATGGGAAGCACGTTGCCTTTTTCTTTCAGAGCATGATACAATCCTACATTATCGTGAAGTCGTAAATCACGACGAAACCAAAATACTGTCATATTCAATCAATGTTATTTATATTCTCCGAAGAGTTCGATCAATTTCGTTTTTCGATATTCAAAGATTTGCTCCAGTTTGGGCTTGACCAAAATAGGATGCACAAGCCTTCCTAAGATTCCAAAGGGAACTTTATAATCGATGATATCTTCCATTTCCACACCACCTTCAATAGAGTGAATAAAATGTTTGTGATGCCAAAAAGCGTAGGGTCCATACAACTGGAGATCCACAAAATATTCTCCTTCTACATAGTGCGTAATTTCACTGACCCATTTTGTTTTAATCCCAGCTACTGGAGTCACACTATATTGGATCACTTGCCCAGCATACATGGGCCTGTCTGCTCCAGAGATTATGGTCATATTCATCTCTTTGGGAGTCAAGTGTGATAAGTTTTTAGGATTGGACAAAAATTCCCATGCTTCCTTCATAGAGATGGGTAATTTTTGCTTTTTATGTAGTGTGTAGATTTTCAATCTCTAATTATTAACAAGAATGTACAAGTTCAATGAAGTCGCAATACACAACCAAATCATGTAGGGTATCAACAAATAGCTTTTGGATTTTTGCTCTTTGAAAAAGGTAAAGAAGAAATAAAAAATCAGAGCTGTCAACAACGTAATAACGACAAGTCCTAATAAGACTTGATGCTGATTGAAAAAGATATAGTTCCAACTTACATTGAACACTACTTGTATGACAAATAATGAGAATTTCTTATCGCTATAACTTTTGGTGAATAAGTACATCAAATAGATAGAGAAACAAATCATGATGGTGGTCCATGCGGCACCAAAAACCCATCCAGGAGGTGTCCATGGAGCTTTTGCCAAGTTGGCGTACCAATAGGACTGAGGACCATTATTCATTAGGTAGCTGCCTACCGTTAATCCACCAAAATTGATGAATAAGAATGAAATAAGGTATTTAACCTTTGACATAGTTATGTGTTTTGTAAAGCCTCTATCTTTTTTAAGATTTGATCTGCTTCAAAATATTTTTGATCGCTTGCACTTCTATTCACTGATTGAAGATCATAGCCTTCTTTCATCAGTTTTTTATATTGATCTTGAAGTTTTTCAGCTTCAGATTTTTTCTTGAACAAACCAAACATAATTATGATTTTAGGTGTTTTGTGATTTTTCTGCTCGTCGGATTCGTAATAGAGTAGTAGTAGTCAATGAGATCACCGTTTTCATCCACTAAATACTTTTGAAAATTCCAACGTACTGTAGAACTCTTTTTTCCATTTGCCGATTTTTGAGTCAACCAGCTGTACAACGGATGTTGTTCATTCCCTTTAACATCTACTTTTTCTGTGATGAGGAAATCTACCCCATAATTTACTTGACAAAATTCTTGGATTTCATCATTGGTTCCAGGTTCTTGTCTTCCGAATTGATTGCATGGAACACCAATGATCATCAATCGATCTTTGTATTCATCGTACAATTCTTGCAGGTCCTTATACTGTGGAGTAAAACCACATTTAGAGGCCACATTCACAAAAAGAATTTTCTTGCCTTTATAATCTGAGAGATTGATAGGTTTTCCTTGAAGAGAATCTATCTGGATGTCATAAAGTTGGTTTGTTGCTGGCATGTGATGTTATATTTTGAAACTTACAATTCCACAATCCATTTCAAAGATTTGTCCAGAGATAGAAGCAGAGGTATTTG
>CAZTFN010000395.1:0-2872 GCA_964612905.1 uncultured Flavobacterium sp.
CACCCCCTTTTTTTGAGAGTCTCAATCTGTTGAAAACGCCGTGAAAACGTTTTCGTAGGCTCGCCAGCCCAGTACCCGTTTGGTTTTAAGGGATTTTTGTCAAACATTCGCAACGTGTTAATCGAAAAAAAACTAACATTATGACAAGAATTAAATTAACCGTATTTGCTTTAGCATTAGCAACATGCTTCAGTGCTTTCTCTCAAGAGACAGAGGAAGAAAAGAAATTTTCATTTAGTGGTAGCGTAGACACCTACTTTAGATCAAACTTAAACGCGTCTAACGACCCACGTAATGTAAATGGAAGCGCAGCGCCAGGAACATCCTTCGCTAATTTACCTGGATTCTCATTAGGTATGGTAAACCTAGTAGGAGCTTATGAAGGAGAAGACGTAGGATTTGTAGCAGACCTCGTTTTCGGACCTAGAGGAGAAGACGCAGTATTTGCATCTCCATTTTACAATGCAGCAGGAAGCTCGAACATTGTAAACCAATTGTACGCTTACTGGAATGTAAGTGAGAAAGTAAAGTTAACTATTGGTAACTTCAACACCTTCTTAGGATATGAAGTAATTTCTCCAACAGCAAACTTTAACTACAGTACTTCTTACATGTTCTCGTATGGACCATTTAGCCATACTGGATTGAAGGCTGATTTCACCTTATCTGAATCTTCTACATTAATGTTGGCTGTTATGAACCCAACCGATGCAACTGAATTCAACCCAAGTGGTAGTTATGCATTAGGAGCTCAGTTAGGGATTTCTGGTCAGTACTTAAATGTATTGGTAGACCCAGGATTCTTTGAAATCGACTTCACTGGAGGATTTGATGTTTCTGAGACGTTTTACTTAGGAGTAAACGCAGCTTACTTAAGCGGAAGCAACGATGGACCAGGATTCTACGGAGTAGCTTTGTATCCACAATTACAAACTTCAGATTCATTCAAAATCGGATTGAGAACAGAGTACTTTGTTGAAGACGGTGCTTTCGGAGCGATCGGATCAGGAGTTGCAGATTCTAGTGTTTTTGCTACAACACTAAGTGGAAACTATACAGTAGGAGATTTAACGATCATTCCTGAATTGCGTTTAGATTCCGGATCTGATGATTTCTTCTTCAACAATGATGGTGATCCAGCTAGTGGATTGGCTTCTTTCCTTTTAGCAGCGGTATATAAGTTTTAATCAACATAAAATCAGACAATTATGACTAACTTTTTACTAACACTAACAAAGCTACCTGCCAAATTGCAAGAAACTGTAGTAGACAGCACGGCAGTAGCTACTGGAGTTACTCCAGAACAATTGAAAGCTGCTGTAGATGCAGCAGTAGAAACGACAACACAGTCGATTTATGGAGACATGGGAATGCTTTGGATGCTTCTTTCAGGAATCTTAGTATTCTTTATGCAGGCAGGATTTACCTTAGTTGAATCTGGAATGACCAGATCTAAGAATGCGGTAAACATTGCCATGAAGAACCTTTTGGATATCTGTGTGGGATCTTTGACTTACTGGATCATTGGATACTCATTAATGTACGGAGACACTTCAAACGGATACTTATTCTGGAGTGGATTGTTCCAAGGAGAAGGAGCAGACTTGTTCTTCCAAACAATGTTCGCAGCAACAGCAGCAACTATTGTATCAGGAGCAATCGCAGGTAGAACAAAATACTCTACGTATGTGATCTTCTCTGTGGTAATGACTGCATTGATCTACCCAATTTCTGGTGGATGGCAATGGCAAGGAGAAGGATGGTTGACCAAACTTGGTTTCATCGACTTCGCTGGATCTTCTATTGTACACTCTGTAGGTGGATGGGCTGCGTTAGTAGCGGCTGTTTTAGTAGGGCCAAGAATTGGAAAATTCGTAGACGGAAAAGTAATGCCTATTCCTGGACACAACCAGATCTTAGCAACTTTAGGAGTTTTCATCCTTTGGTTAGGGTGGTTCGGATTTAACGGTGGATCTCAATTAGCTTGGGGTGGTGCCGATGCAATCGGAGCTTCAAATGTAGTATTGATCACAAACTTAGCTGCAGCAGCTGGAGGATTAGGAGCCTTGGTGACTACTTGGATCTGGTATGGAAAGCCACACTTAGCACAAACATTGAACGGTGCTTTAGCTGGATTAGTAAGTATTACTGCAGGATGTGGTAACATGAGCGATACAGGTGCAGCATTGGCTGGACTACTAGGAGGTATTTTCGTGGTATTCTCTATCGAATTCATCGAAAAGAAATTAAAAGTTGACGACGCAATTGGAGCTGTTTCAGTTCACGGTGTGATTGGAGTTTGGGGAACTGTAGTAATTGGACTATGGGGAATTGACGGAGACACTGGAATTGGATTGTTCAACGGTGGTGGAGCTTCTCAATTAGGAGTGCAAGCTTTAGGAGCTTTAGCATATGCTCTTTGGGCAGTGGTTTTATCATGGGTTGTGTTGTTCACATTGAAGAAAACTATCGGTTTACGTGTAACAAAAGAAGTTGAAGAGAAAGGTCTTGACTTAGCAGAGCACGGAACTATTGCTTACCCAGGTAAGAGAGATAGAGGAGAATAAGACAGAATTAGTAATAAACCTATACGAAAAGAAAAAGTTAGCGGGATGTAAATCCCAAATTGCTACTGATGTCAAGGGAAAAATGCGGTTCACACTGCATTTTTCCTGCATATCAGGTCTAGATCACTAAAAGACTTTGTTAAAGTGATCAGAAAAGAAAATAAATCATAAAAAAAAGCAGTTATCATTAGTGTAACTGCTTTACTATGAGGGATATAAAATGAGTAATCAATCCATTGAAGCAATAGCGACAATGGGAAAAATTAAGAGAGATGGAAGACCAGGGGTTGTATTTAAGTGAATTT
>CAZTFN010000396.1:0-2859 GCA_964612905.1 uncultured Flavobacterium sp.
ACGGGATACTCGGGGTGGCTGTGGGTTATGAAAACAACATCGCCATGGTGCCCATAGCTGCTGTATTGAGTCTGGCTTTGGGAGGAGATCTCATTCTTGCTGCTGGAATTTCTGTAGGAGCCATGACCATTGGTTTTGGACTTTCACCGATCAATCCCTACACCGTTGGAACTGGGCATAAACTCGCAGAACTCCCCATGTTTTCAGGTGCTCTCTTGAGAAGCGCTCTTTGTTTTTCAGCGTTGAGTGTCATGGCTTATTACAATGTTCGATATTTTAAAAAGATCACCAAAGATCCTAGTAAAAGCTTGGGTATTGGTCTAGATCTGACCAATCTCTCTCTTTCAAAGCCTATTCAAGACTACCAATTAAACACACAAAACTGGTTGGTGATTTCTGTATTTGGACTAGGTCTTTTCACAGTAGTTTATGGGGTATTCAATTACAATTGGTATCTAAATGAGCTTTCAGCTGTGTTTTTAATGATTGGATTGATTTGCGGATTGATCTCCAGAATGAGTGCAACCACCATCAGTCAGAATGTATTGAAAGCCGTAAGCTTAGCAGCACCTGGAGCCTTTATGGTCGGATTTGCTACCTCCATCAAGGTCTTAATGGAAATGGGAAATATAAGCGATACGATTTCCTATCAATTATCCAATTTATTACAAGGATTGCCTTTGTATGCCTCTTCGATTTGTATGTCTATTTCTCAATCTGTCATCAACTTCTTCATTCCTTCAGGAAGTGGTCAAGCATTGGCGACATTGCCAGTCATGCTTCCTTTGGGAGAATCTCTAGGATTAACAAGGCAGATTACCATCTTAGCCTTTCAAATTGGAGATGGAGTTTCCAACTTAATGAATCCAACCTTAGGCGGGCTTATTGCCATGCTGAGTATGTGTCGCGTTCCTATTGATCGTTGGGTCCGTTTTATATTCCCCGTATTTATCACATTAATTTGTCTATCTTTTATAGCCCTTATTGTCGCTGTAGCAATCAATTATAGTTAATCATGACCGTAGAAAAGATTTTAGAAAAATTGGTATCCTTCTCCGTATTAGGTGGAGAAAGTAATTTAAGCATCATTCATTGGATTAAGGAGTACATTGAATCTCATGGAGTCGAAGCCAACTTACTATTCAATGAAGAAAAGAATAAGGCCTCATTGCACTGTAGAATTGGACCTGCCGTGGATGGTGGTGTAATCCTTTCTGGTCATACGGATGTTGTTCCCGTAGAAGGACAAGAATGGCATACGGATCCTTTCGCTTTGATTGACAAAGGTGATGGAAGGCTATACGGACGAGGTTCTTGCGATATGAAAGGATTCATTGCTTGTTGCTTGAATACGTTACCTCAAATGATTGAAGCGAATCTTGAGACACCCATTTACTTTGCTTTTTCCTATGATGAAGAAGTTGGTTGCTTAGCGGGGCCAGAATTGGCAAGAACTTTTAATGAGTTTTATGAAGAAACTCCGAAATATGCTATTATAGGTGAGCCTTCTATGATGGAACCGATTGTTGGACAGAAAGGGATTTACATTTTAGAAACCTATGTCAACGGTTCCGCAGGCCATAGCAGTCGTATCAAACAAGAAGTGAGCGCTATTCATGAATCAACTCGATTGATTCTTTGGTTAGAAAATAAAATGAATCAATTGATAGACGAAGGTCGATTTGATGATCGTTTTCATCCACCACATTCTACTTTACACGTTGGACTCGTTGAGGGTGGAATTGCTCCGAATGTCATTGCGGACAAAGCACATTTTTACTGGGACCTACGCACCATTCCTATGGATGACGTGCATGCCATTATCAAAGAGTTTGAAGTACACTGTAAAGAAAGAGAATCTGAAGTACAGAAAACTTTCCCTGATTTCTCAATTAGAACCGAAGAAAATCACCCGATCGTTCCCCACCTAGATACACATGCTGAAGCCGATGTGGTCGAATTCATTAAAAAAATCTGTGGAAACGAAAAATTAAATACGGTGTCTTATGCGTCAGAAGCTGGTCAATTCGCCATTGAAGGATTTCAAACCGTCATTTGTGGACCAGGCTCTATTGCACAAGCACACCGACCCAATGAGTTTATTGATAAGGAGCAATTACATCTGGGTGTCAAGATGTTGAACAAACTTATTAATGAACTATCTTTGAAAGAAGCGATTCAAACTTTAATAAATTAACCTAATTATTGTCACATGAAACAAATTTTTAAACTAGCAGTTTTGTCGTTGCTAATGGTAGCTTTCACCATTCCGTCTCACTCCCAAAAGATGGACGACAAGACATTCTCAGGTCTTAAGCTCAGAAATGTAGGACCTGCATTTACCTCAGGTAGAATCGCCGACATCGCCATTCATCCTCAAAATGAGAATGTGTGGTATGTTGCAGTAGGTTCTGGAGGTGTTTGGAAAACAACCAATTCAGGAACCACTTGGAAACCTATTTTCGATAGTCAAAAATCATATTCTACGGGTTCTATTGCTATTGATCCTAGCAATCCTCACACCATTTGGGTGGGGACAGGTGAAAATGTAGGTGGAAGACACGTTGCCTTTGGAGATGGAATCTACGTCAGTCACGATGATGGAGCTTCTTGGAAGAACATGGGCTTGAAAAACTCAGAACATTTATCAACAATCATTGTGCATCCGGAAGATTCCAATACGATCTGGGTGGCTTCTCAAGGTCCATTATGGACTGCTGGTGGTGACCGTGGATTATACAAAACAACAGATGGTGGTAAAACCTGGAATAAAACCCTTTATGTAAACGATAATGCAGGTGTCATTGACCTGATGATGGATGATGATGATCCAAATACGCTTTATGCTGCAAGCTGGGA
>CAZTFN010000397.1:0-2856 GCA_964612905.1 uncultured Flavobacterium sp.
AAAATATTGGTCCAGGAACGTTGGTTGCTGCCGCTTTTATAGGTCCAGGAACGGTTACCTTATGCACATTGGCTGGAGTCAACTTTGGATTCAATTTGTTATGGGCGATGGTTTTATCCATTGTCGCGACCATTGTATTACAAGAAATGGCGGCGCGATTGGGAATCATTTCCCAAAAAGGATTGTCGGAGGTGATTCGAGCTGAAATTAAAAATCCATGGATGAATCGATTTATGATTCTTTTAATTCTATCCGCAATTGTGATTGGAAATGCAACCTATGAAGCAGGAAATATTAGTGGTGGAATTTTGGGCTTGGAAACCATTCTTGGGAAAGCAAGTTTCGATCTAGGCAGTTTTTCTGTCAATCTAATGAGTTTACTTATTGGCGTTATTGCATTTGCATTGCTCTATATTGGAAATTATAAATTCTTAGAAAGAGCTTTGATCACCTTGGTGATTTTAATGAGTCTCTCTTTTTTAATCACTGCAATTGTGACCAAGCCTGATTTCATTGAAATTCTAAAAGGAGCTTTTATACCAAAATCACCTGAAGGAAGTTTGTTAACTATTATCGGTTTAATAGGAACTACTGTAGTACCTTATAATTTGTTTCTACATGCATCTCTGGTTAAGGAGAAATGGAGCAAAAAAGAAGACCTAAAAGCGGTACGAAAGGATACCATCATATCCATTGTTTTAGGAGGATTGGTTTCCATGGCGATTATAATTTCAGCAGCGTCTATCACAACAGGAGAAGTGAACAATGCCGCTGATCTAGCCAAAAGCTTGGCGCCTTTGTATGGTGATTTTGCCAAGTATTTCTTAGCACTAGGTTTGTTCGCGGCAGGAATTACATCTGCGATTACAGCACCTTTAGCGGCCGCCTATGTGGTGAAAGGTTGCTTTGGTTGGACCGATGGCTTGAAATCTGCCAAGTTTCGATCCGTGTGGGCAATGATTTTAATTCTTGGAGTAATTTTTTCTTCTCTAGGATTCAAACCTATTGAGATTATTAAATTCGCTCAAGTTGCCAATGGAATTCTTTTACCTGTCATCGCTGGCGTGTTGTTGTGGGTAGTGAATAAAAAAGGAGTTCTTGGAGCTCATGTGAATTCCAAAGCTCAGAATATTCTAGGGATAGTGATTGTTGTTACAACTATTTTTCTGGGTCTTCGTGGTCTGGATAAAGTCTTTCACCTAAATCTATTTTAATGATTGATTTGAATTGCGACGTAGGTGAGGGTTTAAACAATGAGCATTTGATCATGCCATTCATTTCTTCTTGTAATATTGCCTGTGGAGGTCATGCGGGATCTGTGGAAATTATGGATCATGTCATTTCTTTGGCAATTCAGCACCAAGTAAAAATAGGAGTGCATCCTAGTTTCGTAGATAAGGCAAATTTTGGTCGGGTTGTTTTGGATATTTCTAATGAAGAACTCAGGCAAAGTTTGATTGATCAGATGGAACTTTTTAAAGATCGAGTTAGCCTACAAGGAGGAACAATACACCATGTAAAACCCCATGGAGCATTGTACAATTTAATAGCGATTAATAAAGAAAAAGCGGAAGTGGTTGTGGATACAATTCAACAGGTATTTGATGGTGTGAAAATGTACGTTCCGTTTGGTTCTGTGATAGAAAGTGTTGCTCACCAAGCCGGCATTGATATCATTTACGAAGCCTTTGCGGATCGGAATTATAATGATGATTTGACCTTGGTTTCCAGAAAAGAATTGAATGCGATTTTGAACAACCCCAATGAAATTATCGCGCATGTCTCAAAAATGGCCAATGAGTCCAAAGTGAAGACCATTTCTGGAACTGAAAAAAGGATAAAAGCTCAAACCTTTTGTATTCATGGGGATAATTCGAATGTAATACCCATATTGAAAGCATTGAATAAAATCATCTAAAAGATGCCTCTCAATTTGAGTCGAGGTGACAATGAGTAACTATAATCTGACATACAAGCCTTTTGGGGAAACTTCCATTTTGATCGAATGGCCCAATCGAATTGATCCTGAGATCATTCAGGATATTGCAAGTTTTGAGAAGATGGTGTCTAAACAACAGAAGGTCATCGAGACCATTATTGCATACAATTCTTTGACGGTCCGTTATCAATATAGATACAATTATTCTCAAGACTATCGACATCGAAACGATTTTCAGAAATCGATCAAGGAGCTCAAAGAATTGTATGCAATGGAAAGAATTCAAGCAGGTGTCAAGCAAAGAGTTTGGCAGGTTCCTGTATGCTATGATTTGCAATTTGGAATTGATTTAAAAGAGATAGCCTCAAAGAAAGAGTTGTCTGTTGAAGAGGTAATTGCGTTGCATACACAAACCAAATATTTGATTTACTTCTTAGGTTTTCAACCCGGGTTTTTGTACTTAGGTGGATTACCTTCAAAAATACATATGCCTAGAAGAGCCAATCCGAGATTGCGAGTAGATAAAGGTTCCGTTGCCATTGGTGGCGAACAGACAGGAGTGTATCCGCAGGATTCTTCTGGAGGTTGGAACCTCATTGGGAAATCGCCTATCGACTTTTTCGATATTTCAAAATCCAAACCTTGTTTTGCAAAAGCTGGTGAGTTTGTTCAGTTTGAACCTGTAGATATCAATGCTTTTGAACGTATTTCTGAAGAGGTTCAAAAAGGAAGCTATCAACTTAAATTCCACTGGTTATGATCAAAGTGTTGAATCCAGGAATTTATAGTTCGGTGCAAGATCAAGGTCGACTTGGTTTTGCGAAAATGGGTGTTCCTATTTCGGGTGCTATGGACTCTTATTCTTCTGCGAATGATAATCCATTGTTGAAGAATACGAGTAAGGAACACTCTCCATT
>CAZTFN010000398.1:0-2849 GCA_964612905.1 uncultured Flavobacterium sp.
AGCTCTTAAGAACTTCAACTCATTGGTGGCTTTTTCCTTTTTTAATATTTCAATCTGTTGCTGTGCATCGCTTCTCTTTTTTAAGGTATGAATCATTAACAAAATAAATGCAACCCCATAGACTGATGGGAAATAAACAGCGAGTAGATAATAAACATCGGATAAAATCTCTAGAAGACTTTCTTGAACAAAATCTTTTCGAAACAAAGGTTCTGCAATATGGACCATACTGAATCTAGCCATTGCTGAGAAAATGTATCCGAATACGATCAAAGAAAGAAAAAAGAATAGATACTTTTTCTTCATAGAAAGCTTAGGAACTTGAAAGTAGATCAACACATATGAAGCGATTAATTGTACAGGTAACAACACCAAATACTTAATGAGTTCTTCTGAAAATCGTCCAGAATTCATAGTTGCCAAAGTGGTGGAAAAAACCAAGTAAACAATCCAAAAGATTGTATGTGAGAATATTTTGTTCTCTAGAATTCGATCAATAAATGTAGAACCTCTACTCATAGTGCGGTCAAAAGTAGCCAATATTTCTAGGAACCATCGGAAAAATCTACAAAAGCAATGGATCAAATGCTGAACATCGATTTGCTCATGACGAATGCAAATAAAGTCCTATTTAACTATTCGTCATGCGCAAAACACCAAACGTCTACAAATGAAATTATGGGTCTATAAACATACTAGATTTGAGCATCGAAACATAAAAAACAAAACACATATTTATAAATCTAGTATTATGAAAACACGAATTGTCTTAGTCATTTTTATCAGTTTATTGAGCTATTTATCTCAAGCTCAAGATTGTAAAGAACTTTTAATTGCTGTCCAAGAAAACAATATTGAGAAAACAAAAAAACTACTCAAACAAACGAGTCCAAACTGTTCTTTTGATGGCTATATACAGCCAAGAACTCCCTTAGGAATGGCCGCTTCAAATGGCAATCTAAAGATTGCACAACTCATTTTAGAAAACGGTGGAAAAGTCTCTTATCGATTCAATAGTGATGCAAGCGCTTTGATGATTGCAGCTCACAATGGAAACTATCAGCTGGTTAAATTTCTTGTTGAAAACAAAGCAAATGTGAACAAGAAAATTTCGGGAGATGGAACTCCGTTAATTGCTGCGGTGAGAGGAAACAACCCGAAGATAGTGAAGCTATTACTAGATGAGGGCGCCAATCCAAACGCGAAAGTTAAAGGCGATGGAAATCCTATTATTATTGCCGGTGCCAAAGGAAATAGTGAGATCATTAAACTACTTGCTGAATACGGTGCGAAATTAAATGAGGACGTATCGGGAGACGGAACGGCTCTTATTCAAGCATCAGCTAGAGGAAATATTGGCTTGGTACGTGTGCTTGTAGAAATGGGAGCGGATGTAAATCAAAGCAGTATAGGTGATGGAAATCCTTTAATACAAGCTGCAAAGCACGGTCATTTAGACATTGTAAAATACTTGGTGAAGAAAGGAGCTGATATTGATGCCTATGTCCGACGAGATGAAACACCATTAATTGGTGCATCTTGGAATGGTCACTTAGACGTTGTTACTTACTTGGTTGAACAAGGAGCTGATGTGAACAAAACTGTACGTGAAAGCTATTCACTTCTCTCCGAAAAACGCAACGCTTTAAAGATGGCCAAGCGCGGGAATCATGACGATGTAGTCTCTTATTTGATTAGCAAAGGCGCTAAATAATCAGCTTATTTCTTATAAGGAAGCCGCTAGTCGGCTTCCTTGATCTATGGCTCTTTTGGCATCCAATTCGGCTGCAACATCTGCTCCTCCAATCACGTGTATTTTTTTTCCAGAATCGGCTAACGACTCATAGAGTTCCTTAAATGGAGTCTGACCCGCACAAATCACTACATTGTCAACTTCCAAAACTTTTGCTTCTTCCTTTTGAGTATAATGCAGCCCTTGATCGTCTATTTTAGTATACTGGACTTCATTGATAAACTGAACGTTTTGCTTCTTTAGATTTGCTCGGTGAATCCAGCCAGTTGTCTTTCCTAACTTTCCTCCGAATTTCCCTTTGCTACGTTTGAACATGAAGATTTCACGTTTGCTCGGATGAATCACAGGTTTTACTCCCGCAATTCCACCTCGAGCTTTAATGTTTTTATCAATTCCCCATTCTTCTAACCATTTATCAATATTCAAGGAAGTCGATTCTCCTGAGTGCAATAGATATTCTGATAAGTCGAATCCAATTCCTCCTGCACCAATCACTGCTACCCGTTTACCAACTGGCTTTTTATACTTAAGTACGTCTAAGTAACTCAAGACCTTATCATGTTCTATCCCTTCGATTCTTGGTGTTCTAGGCTTAATTCCAGTAGCAATGATGATTTCATCGAAATCAGAATCCTTTAGATGATCAGCATTCACACGCGTATTTAATTTTACCTCCACGTGATGAAGCTCAATCAGTTTATTAAAATATCGAATGGTCTCATAGAACTCCTCTTTCCCAGGAATTTGCTTGGCAATATTAAACTGTCCACCTACTTCACTATCAGCATCAAACAAAGTTACTTTGTGACCTCTTTGTGCAGCCACCGTTGCTGCGGCTAATCCTGCAGGTCCAGCTCCTACCACAGCGATTTTCTTTTTATGATCGGTTGGAGTGTAGTTCAATTCTGTTTCGTGACATGCTCTTGGGTTCACTAGACAACTAGCAACTTGTGCTTTGAAAACATGATCCAAACAAGCCTGATTACAAGCAATACAAGTATTGATCTCGTCTTCTCTTTCCTGTTCTGCCTTGTTTACCCATTCAGGATCTGCTAAAAAGGGTCTCGCCATAGAAATCATATCTGCATCACCTCTT
>CAZTFN010000399.1:0-2836 GCA_964612905.1 uncultured Flavobacterium sp.
TAGCCACAGTCCGAAGCTAGAAGGCATGGCTACTTGCAAATGCGTATACCCAGGCAATAAGATAGCTTTGTGTTTCTGAGCAAGATTCAACAAGGTGTTGAAGAAGGTTTTGGTCATGGATTTGATTTCCAACAAATTCTCCTTGTAATACAAATGCATGGCTACCAATACTTGATCGTTTCTAGATCTGGCAGTATGGATCTTCTTCCCTACTTCACCAAACTTTTCTGTGAGTTCGTACTCGATTTTGGAATGCACATCTTCAAATTGATCTTCAATGATAAAATCACCTTCCACACATTGATTGTACAATTCTTCCAGTCCGAATTCGAGTTGTGTAAGTTCTTCCTTGTCTAGAATTCCAATAGATTGCAGCATTCTGGCATGTGCCAAAGAAGCTTTGATATCATACTTCGCAATGTGCACATCGACTTCTCGATCGTTTCCTACCGTGAACTGTTCTATTTGTTGATCTATTGAATAACCTTTGTCCCAGAGTTTCATTGTTATTGTTTATTCGTTGGTTTGTTTAATCGTTTATTTGTTTGGTTGTGGCTTCCAGAGCACTTCGACATGCTCAGTGTGACACCTCAGCTACCTTTGTTTATCGATTCTTTATCTCGCCTCAAGCGCAGTCGAGAGGTCTCTCAGAGATTCCCCCATTTTCACTTCGACTTCGCTCAGTGACCAGTCGAAATGACATTTATAGTATTCGTTCTAATAGTTGAATATACAAATTGATTCCTTCTTCGATTTCATTTATGTAAATAAATTCATCTGCTGTGTGCGATCTTGTGCTGTCTCCAGGTCCTAGTTTTAAGGACTGACAACTGAGCGCCGCCTGATCCGACAAGGTTGGAGACCCGTAAGTATCTCTTCCTAAGGCTATTCCTGCTTGCACCAACTCGTGATCCTTGGAAATGGCTGATGAGTTCAATCGCAAACTTCTTGGTTTCAAAGATGTCAAAGGAGATTCTCTTGTCAGAATATCTACAATGTCTTGATTGGAATATTGATCGTTGACTCGAACATCAATGACCAAATCGACTTCAGCGGGAACCGCGTTGTGCTGTTTTCCTGCATTGATCTGCGTGACGGTCATCTTTACCTTCCCTAAGGTTTCCGATACTTTCTCAAACTCATAATCTTGAAACCATTTCAATACTTCAATAGTATTATAAATTGCATTGTCATCATTTGGATGCGCTGCGTGGCCTGGAGTTCCTTTCACTTTGGCATCAAAAACGACCAATCCCTTCTCAGCAACTGCCAAGTTCATCAAGGTGGGTTCACCTACAATAGCTACATCAATGTGAGGAATAATAGGTAACATGCTATTCAAGCCATTCTCACTGCTGGTCTCCTCTTCTGCAGAGGCTACAATCACCAAGTTATAGTTCAAATCTTTCTGATGGTAGAAATAGGTAAACGTTGCGATCAAAGAGACTAAGCAACCACCAGCGTCGTTACTACCTAATCCGTATAATTTTCCATCTTCCATAATGGCTTTGAAGGGGTCTTTGGTGTATCCTTTGTTCGGTTTAACCGTATCGTGATGGGAGTTGAGTAGCAAGGTTGGTTTGCTCTCATCGTATTCAGGATGCACCGCCCATACGTTATTGATGTTTCGTTTGTATTCGATTCCATATTTCTGAAACCAAGCTTCTATCAGCAATGCAGTCTGATCTTCTTCAAAAGAAAGTGACGGTGTTTCGATCATTTTCTTGAGTAATTGAATGGCTTCTGTAGTTAGTTTTTCGATGTTCATTGTGAAATGATTGTATGTTTTGTCTGAGGATCAAAGATCATCTCAGGTGTGCCTAAATGTATATTTTTTACTCCGTTTTCAACTGCATAAAAGCAATTGTCTAGCTTGGGAATCATGCCTTCAAAAATAAGTCCTTGTGATTTTAACTCTCCATATAAAGATGGATCAATATTTTCCACAACAGAATCAGGGTTCTCAACATCAGTTAAGACACCCTTCTTTTCGAAACTGTAATACAATTCTACTTCATAGTCTTTGGACAAAGAGATGGCCAACTCAGAAGCGATCGTATCTGCATTGGTATTGAAGAGTTGCCCTTGTTGATCATGAGAAATGGCACAGAAACAGACGGTGATGTCATGCGATACTAGTAGTTTTAAAACCTTCGTATCAACTTCAACAATATCGCCAACAAAACCATAATCGATGGCTTTGACAGGGCGTTTCTCAGCAAGGACAGTGTTTCCATCAGCGCCAGAGAACCCCACAGCATTGCAACCATAACCTTGAAGCTTGGCCACAATATTCTTACTGATCTTTCCTGCGTACACCATGGTGATAATGTCTAGCGTTTCCCTATCGGTTACTCTTCTCCCATCGATCATTTGAACAGGAACTTGCATTTGTGTTGCCAATCGACTTGCCAGTTTTCCGCCTCCGTGTACCAATACTTTTGGACCTTTTAGTTTGGCAAATTGTTGTAGGAAGTCATTCAATGCAATTGCATCGTCGATGATGTTTCCTCCTATTTTGACGATTCTAATTTTCTTCATTCTTTATTGCTTTGTCAAGCTGTCCCGTCCCGACGCTTCGGGATCGGGAGTTTTAGCTTCTCTAATTAGATTCTGAAACAAGTTCAGAATGACAGTAGTTTTGTTATAAATTCTCCAATATCTTCTTCAATACCACCTGCGCGGCATACGTTCTGTTTCCTGCTTGTTGAATGACAACAGAATTGTCACTATCTAAAACTGCATCTTCTACAACCACATTTCTTCTTACAGGCAAGCAGTGCATGAATTTGGCGTTTCCGAGTTTCTCTTTTGTGATCATCCAATTTTCATCCAT
>CAZTFN010000400.1:0-2813 GCA_964612905.1 uncultured Flavobacterium sp.
CACTTCCAACGCTTTAGAAGCACAATTGAACAAAGCCATGCTCAGAGCTTCGGAAAAAGTGATTGTGTTGGCCGATTCTTCTAAAATTGGCAAACGTAGCTTTGGTAAGATTGCAGACATTCAAGAAGTGGATGTTTTGGTGACCGATTCTGGTATCTCAAAGAAAGATCAAAGTGCACTAGAGGACTTAGGTATTGAGGTTATAATCGCCTAATCCCAAGATCTTTCAACACCCCGTATTTATACGTGATTTTATCCTGATCAAAGGAATCGAATAGACTTTTCGTTATTTTTGAGTTGATGTGCAAAATGTACATTCTGTGTGTGATGCTCCCTACTGAAATCACGGCACAACTAGTTCCTTAACACAAACTAAAATCAAATATTATGAGCAAATCGACATGGGATAAAAACGCCCCCGGTAATGAATGGAATTCACCCGAAAATTGGACTCCCAATAACGTTCCTACAGATGAAGCTGTATTTTCAACATCGGATCAAACTTCGATTAAATTCAATACTAAAACCACTGCGGAAGTCAATAACATAGAGTTTTTAGAAGGCGCTGATGCTTTCAACTTAACCATTGGTAATAGTCCTGACAATACCGTTTTGGTGATTAACGAAAGTGTTGTGAACAATTCTGAACATCAACAAATTATTGAGGTCGCTTCAGAAGGTGCACATTATCAAACCCCACAAATGAAATTTACAGGAAGCGCCAATGCGGGTAAAGAAAATATGCTCTACAAAGCAGGACCAACTTCATTGGAAGGTGGATTCGGCGGAGGAATCATTGCCTTTACAGATCATGCTACAGCAGGATCTGCTTCATTCGTGGCGAGAACTGGAGCGGTGAATCCGCCCAAAGAAAATAGTACTGTAGGTGCCGAAATCAGCTTTTCCGATCAGTCGAATGCTGGAAGAGGAAACTTTACCAGTTATGGCACATTGCAACCCGTAGATGGGGAGAAATTAGATGCTGATACTTTTGCGAATATTGTCTTTCATAATGAGACCAATGCTGCTAACGGAACCTTCATTAGTGCTGGAGGAACCTATGGAGATGGAGGTAATACACAATTTTACGATTCTTCAAATGCTGCCAACGGAACCTTTATCAATCATGGAGGAACCATGAAGGGTGCCAATGGTGGCGATACTGTTTTTGATGGAAACTCTAACGGAGGACATGGTAATTACACAAATCATGCAGCAACTCATGAAAGCGGATATGGAGGTGTGGTTAGTTTTAATAACAATCCTCCCCACGTAGATCAAGGAGGATCTTTCGCAGGACATGGAACCTACCACAATTTAGGTGCTTCCAAAGAAGGAGATGGCGGCGGTGGACATATTGAATTCAGTGCTGTATATGGTTGTCCGACAGCAGATCATGGAACTTTTCATAACTATGGAAGTACTCTGAGCACAGGAAGTACCGCAGGACACACGATTTTATCGATCAATCTTCCCACAAAATATTACCCCAATGGAGGCTTTGGGAATTTTTGGAATTATCCTGCTCCTTCTTCAGACGGATCTCCAGGATATACCGAGTTAGCCGTCTACAAAAGCAAAGATTACAATGCAGAAACTGATGGAACTCCTGAGAATTATCCAACAGCCGGAAATGCAACTTTCCATAATTTAGGAGGGACAGAAGACGGAGCCTCTGGAGGATATACAAAGATTTCAGGAAAGTGTTCTGCAGGAAGTGCTACTTTGATTGCCACAGCTGGTGAAAATGGTGGTTGTGGTGGACAAATCATCTTTGAAGATGATGCTGATGCGAGTCAATCTGGCATTCAACTCAAAGGAAATGGAACCTTGGACATCAGTGGCCATATAGGAACTGTTTCTTCAAGAAACCTTATGACTGAAGGTGGTGTGGTTGTAGTCCAAACGGGAGAGAAGCCTACTACTTTGGAATTATCAGGCAATTTACATGTATCTGGCGACAAACTTACATTTCAGTTCCCATACAAAGGCGGAACGTTTGAATATGATCAAGAATACACACTTTTAAGTGCTCCAAACTTGGGTGACTACAGTAAGGATGACTTTCAGTGGGGCTATGATGAAGGTTTTAGTGCCTATTTTGAAATTGATGGTGAGGAGTTGAAAGTGCGATTTGAGAGGGAATAAATTCTAGAGTTAAAAAACAAAGCCCCCAAATCTTAAGATTTGGGGGTTCTTTTCCTTTCTCAAAACAAAAATCCAAACCTCTTGGTCTTCGTAGGTTTTTCTTCTTCTTTTTCGTTTTCTTTCTCTTCTTTAGGTTCTTTGCTTGCTAAGAAGTTTTTCTTCTTAACACGATCGTTTTCTTCGTTACAGAAAGTTCCAAAATCGTTGTTATAAGCATACTTCGGAGCAATCTTCAAATACTTCATTGCTTCTTCGTATTCTTCTTTGTGCTCGTAACAATACGCTTTGTACAAATACAAGTTGGCAATATCAGCTCCTTTAATTTTCATCGCATACTCAATGAACTCCAAAGCTTTGTCTTCGTCATCATTCCACAACAAAGCTTTTAAGTAGTGCTCTTGCACTACCAGGTTTTTTGGGTCTTCTGCCAAGACTTTTTCATAGTACTCGATTCCTACTTCGTATTCCCTCAACATTTCAGCATGTACGCGTCCCATCAAACACAAAGCAGTAACATTGTTTTCATCGTAGGACAAAGCCATTTCTAGGGCTTGAACAGCTTCTTCCAAGTCGTATGGATACATATCCAAGGCTCGGAAGATATAGGTGTTTATTGTTGTAATCATAGCTTTCAATAATATAAATAAGTCAATAATTGAACCCTC
>CAZTFN010000401.1:0-2795 GCA_964612905.1 uncultured Flavobacterium sp.
TTTGAAGAGGCAGAGAAATCATTAATCAATATGATTTCTACTATTCATAAAGGGGAAGATAAGCTACAACGCGATTTTTCGAACTTTAGTCCGAGTGAAGTATTAAATCACACTGGTCTCTTGGTAGAAACTCCACAGAAGATTTTAGATGCTTTTCCCGGTCACTTAAGAGCCCAATCTTTATGTGCTCAGATGTATCAATTGGCTTTGATTCAATTCAAAAACTGTTATCAAAATGCCGAGTTCAGTGTCAAGTTGAAGAATTATTACTATCAGGCTATTGAAGGAATATTATCTACTCAAAAAGGAAGAAAATTCGAATTTCTATTGGATGATATGGAGTCCATAGAAAATAGATTGGCTTGGAGAGAATTTCTTCAAAATAGAAAACACTCGCTTCAAACTCTTCCTGATTCAATTTTCAATAAAGAACTGGACCTTAGAAACCAGATTGTTTTGGCGCTAAAGAATAAGGATAGTTTAAAAGTAATTGAACTAGAAAAAGAGGTTGAACGACATCAAAAATATGTAAAGAAAAGCTTTCCAGTGATCTCAGAATCGATGAGGTCATCGTTCAATACTGAAAAGTTTAGAAAGACCTTATCTAGAGGTACATGTGTTCTTAAATACAAAAAGTTAGGAGCCATTATGTATCTATTTCAGATCACGAAGGATACGACTCTTATCCATGAAATTAACTATGATAAAAAAATTCAAAATCAATTAGAGACTTACGTAAGGACAATTCGGGAAAGGGGAGAAGATAAGGAACTTGGCGCACTCATAAGAGAAAACATTATTCCCTTTTCAATAGATACCTACGATCAATTGTTTGTCTTACCTGATCATGCGTTAAATCATCTTTCCTTTGAAACCTTGGTTGATAAGGATGGAGAGTATTTAGTTTTCTCAAAGTCTATTTCATATGCCTTGCACTTAATTTTCATCAACAATCAAAGGGAAAGAACATCGAGTGAAATTCAAGTATATCAGCCGGATTACTCAGAGAATATTACAGATTTAACCACCATTGCATTGAGAGGAGCACAAAAAGAAGCTGAACAATTGAGTCAACTTTTTGATACCGAATTATTTCACGGTGAAGATGCCAATGTCCAAACCTTCTTTAAACAAGCTCCCAAAGCTAAAATCTTACATCTTTCGATGCATGCAAAGATGAACCAAGAGGAGCCTGAGTTGAGTTATTTTTTATTTTCAAAGGAGGGTGAAGAAAAATTATATCTAGAATCGTTATATGGAGCAAAATTGCAGGCAGATATAGCAGTTTTAAGTGCTTGCAATACAGGAAGTGGAAATATGGATGCATTGGGTACATATGCTACACTTCAGAGATCCTTTACTTTTGCGGGAGTGTCTTCCACGGTCTCTAGTTTGTGGGAAGCTCCAGACGATGCTACACAGGAAATTATTGTTTCATTCTATGGATTTCTAAAGAAAGGAATGCCAAAATCTGAAGCACTTCAAAAGGCAAAGCTTGAATATTTAAAAAGAAACGATGACCCTTATTTAACTATGCCTTATTATTGGGCTTCATTTGTTATTTCCGGGGATGTATCTCCCATGTCAGGAGACGTAAATTTCACCTACTATCTTCTAGGCCTGTTATTCTTACTGATTTTATTCTTTGGAAATTTTAGAAAGATTTTCAAGAAGAATTGAAGTCTCTTTTTTCTTGTAGGAGGAAGTTGATTCCAATGTTTTCAGTATATCTTCTGCTTTTTCAAGCTCATTATTCTTTAAAAAAGCCAAACTCAGGTACCAAAGTCGTTGATCTTTTAGGAATTCTGAGGCATTCATTGCTTCTAAAAGAGAAATGGCTTTTTGTGAATCTCCGAACTCTAGATAAATATTTGCACGGTAGAAATTCAACGTATTGATATCAAGAGCCTCTCTTTGTTGTAAGGAATCGAATAGCGGCAATGCTTTTTCGTACTGTTTTAGCTCATAATAGGTAAAAGCTTTTTGTTGTAAATTCAACGATTCTGCATCATCATTTCGGATGATAGGTTCGATGATGTTTTTATACGGAGTAAAGTATGTAGCGTACAAAGTTGCCGACGTCGGCTTACGCTCAGAGGTGATGTAATAGATACCAAAAGAAACGATCATAAAAACCGCAGCAATACTCAACCATTTTTTCCAAACTGATTGACCTTTATCTTGACGAACAATCTCATCATCGAAGTTTTTCAAATCTGCAATGAGCTTATCGCGCTCAACAGATTTAATAACGCGTTTTACTTTATGATCAAAATTTGATTCTTCCATTACGTGAGATTAAATAATTCTTTCAATTTTTTCAAACATCGAGACTTCTGACTTTTCACAACATTGGTATTTTCATACTGTAGTTCTTCTGCAATTTCATCATTGGTATATCCTCTATAAAAAGAAAGTGTAAGTACTTCTTGACATTTTTTCCCCATTTTTAAAAACACTTTCTTCAGTTTCTCTAGCTCTTCATCGTTTTGATCTTGCACATAATCAGATACAATCTCTTTGTAATTATAGGCTCCCGAAACAGAAATAGGAACGGCACTTTGCCTGTTCTTCAGTCGAACTTTTTCATGCAATAGATGCTTGCCAATACTAAAAATATAGGTTCTTAAGGAACATGTTAAATCCTTTAAACGTCCTTCTAAAGCCTGTTGTTGAAGTATGACCATAGTGTCTTGATAAGTGTCAAGGATGTCTTCTGTAGGTAACGAAAATTTACGAGCAAAAGCGATGAATGCAGAACGATGCTCCGCATACACTTTTTTCAGCGTTTTTCT
>CAZTFN010000402.1:0-2795 GCA_964612905.1 uncultured Flavobacterium sp.
ACACGAAAAGGCTGTTTTACACAGAGCTTTTTCGGTTTTTGTATTTAATGACCAAGGGGAATTGATGTTGCAACAACGAGCAGCAGACAAGTATCACTCGCCCTTATTATGGACAAACACCTGTTGTTCGCATCAACGTGATGGTGAAACATCACTAGAAGCTGGAAAACGTCGATTGCAAGAAGAAATGGGTTTTGTCTGTGAGTTGGAAGAGATTTTTTCATTTGTGTATAAAGCTCCATTTGATAACGGTTTGACGGAACACGAATTGGATCATGTGATGGTTGGGACTTATAATGGAGAACCTAACATTAACCCAGAAGAAGTAGAATCTTATAAATGGATGTCTCTAGAAGGTGTCAAAGAAGACATGGAACAAAACCCTGACGAGTATACGGCTTGGTTTAAGATCATTTTTCAAGAATCGTACTCGAAGTTAAAAGGAGCTAAGGTCTGAAGTTAGAAGTTCAAAGTAGAAAGGTGAAAGGTAAAGGGTGAAAGTCAGACCGTAAACATTCTACTATTGACTCATTAAATTATTCAATTATTAAAAATTATGCCTAGAATCACAGGATATAGAAAAGCACACTTCAATGCAGCGCATCGTTTGTACAGACAAAACTGGAGCGATGAAAAGAATGAAGAAACATTCGGGAAGTGTAACAATCCCTATTTTCATGGGCATAATTACGAGATCATTGTTGGAGTCACTGGTGAGATTGATCCAGTAACAGGATATGTTTACGATTTAGGTCACTTAAGAGATTTGATTCGCACCGAAATTGAAGATGCTTTCGATCATAAGAATTTGAATTTGGAGGTGGAAGAGTTCAAAGAATTGAATCCCACCGCAGAAAACATCTGTGTGGTCTCTTGGCAAAAACTTCGCAAACACTTGCCAGAATCGTTGGATTTGGAAGTGACACTCTATGAAACACCTCGTAACTACGTCCGTTATACAGGGGAGTAGTTAATAGTTACTTCGAGAATATTTTATAATATCGTTCATAATCTGATGCGTCTTCTTCAGTTCCTCTAGATAACTATGCATGTAGTAGATTTGATTGTCTACATGATTCTCAAAGACGATGTCTTGAAAAATCAAATACTTATTGATGGACAAGTTGGATTTTCCTAGCAAGCGTTCACTGGTATAATAATCGTAATCTTTTAAGGGATAATGATGGGAGAGATAGGAGAAAAGTTTCCCTGTATTCGCTTCCAAGTCGGAGAATTTATGTTGAACTTCGGGTTTGTTTCCAGACCATGCATAGAGTAGGTTTCTCATTTGGTCATCTGTAATTAACTTCAAATTCCCAGTTTCTAATAAGACCGAAATCACATCTTCTGAAGGAGTGAATCTTCGGAAAGCGAAAGACACAGCCATCAAACTATCAATATTCAACGTCTTGAGGTAGGACTCTTTCTGACCAACCAATTCAATGAGGTTTTTAGCATTGGAAAGGGATGTTTCTAGTTCTTTTTTACAGGCTTCGAAATTATCATTGTTCAAGACAAACTCATCACCCAAATTCCCGATAATTTCGTCGATTTTTTTTTCGTTTGCTCTCTTTTCGGTCCAAACATGCACTTGTAATCCAATGATGATTCCAATCACCGTTAATACAATCTCTCCAGATGCATATTTCAAATATTCCCTTAATTCTTTCTTTTTAATGAAGCTACTCATCGCTGTCGTTCTTTTTAAACTTTTTGTACCCTAGAAACAATCGCACGCCCAATCTGGCAAATAAAATGATGGCAATGACCATCACAACATCGAAACTTTCCATCAATCGCTTTTTTGTAATCTTTCTTCTAATTTTTCAAGAAAAATCTTCGCTTGACTCTTATAAATTCTAGCAAAGGATTGATGATTTTTTACAGCCAAAATATTATTCGCAGCCACCATATTTCGGTAATCAGTACTTTCAGTGAAAAAGGTGATCATTTCTTTCGTTGTTAATCCTTGACTCCATTCAACAAACCATTCTTCTTGCTGAAAGCTTTCGATATTTTTTAATACCTGTTCTTTTACAAAGACGTTGCTATCATCAATCAAAAGGATAAAAGAGCCGTAAAACCGAGTAATGTCATTCACCAAGGTATCGTTTTTCATTCCATTATTGGCGCTAAATTTTTCCAGCAATTCATAGCCCTTTTTTTGAATCACGAAAGGTTGATAAACAGTGGCAATGCTCCGACACATTGGACATTCATTAAAATTCTCCCTAGTATATTTTCTTTGGATGACAATATCACTTTTTTTGCTAATCGTGTCGTAGAATTGGATCACAGCATTTGCCCGAATGGTGTCGGTTTTAAGATCGGTGGCAACGGTATTTAGGATGCTTTGCAGTTCATTCTTGCTTCTTCTAGTTTCATTCCAATTATTCACCTGAAGTGCTAGCAGTATTCCAATCATTACCAAGGCAATCTCCCCAATGGCATAAAGTAAATAGCTACTAATGTTATTTCCTTTAGCATTCTCTTTACGAGCGGTCCGAAAAATCTTAGGCATAATTTGGTTGAGTTTCGATTTTCTCAAAGTTAAATATTTTTTCCATGATGATTTTCCATGAATAAACTCTAAATTTGAACTCAAATTTGATGTATGAATCAATTCTTAAAATTTTCCCCGATTTTAAAAGAGAAAATCTGGGGTGGCGAAAAGCTGGCAGCCGTTCTAAATAAAGATTCCAACAGTAAAACTTTAGGTGAAAGTTGGGAGCTTTCCGATGTAGATGGAGATACGTCTATAGTAGTGAATGGTGATCTTAAAGGACGAGATTTAA
>CAZTFN010000403.1:0-2789 GCA_964612905.1 uncultured Flavobacterium sp.
AAGCAGGAACCTTCGGTGGAAAAGTAGTTGCTACAGGAACTTTTGATGAAGTGATTCAATCTGATTCTTTAACAGCTCAATATCTCAATGAGACATTGGAAATTACAGTTCCTTCAAAACGAAGAAACTCCAAAAACTTCATCCAAATTATAGGTGCCAGAGAAAACAACCTTAAGAATATTACCGCAACTTTTCCTTTGAATGGACTCACTGTCATTACAGGAGTTTCAGGAAGTGGAAAAAGTACCTTGGTAAAGAAAATCTTGTATCCTGCCATGCAGAAAAAATTGATTGGATATGGGGAAAAACTAGGTCAGCATACAAGTATTGAAGGAAGCTACGACAGTTTGAGACATGTGGAATTCATTGATCAAAATCCGATTGGTCGTTCTTCTCGTTCCAATCCGGTTACCTACATCAAAGCTTACGACGATATTAGAGCATTGTTAGCATCTCAAAAGCTTTCTAAGATTAGAAACTACAAACCCAAACACTTCTCTTTCAACGTAGAAGGTGGTCGTTGTGAAGTTTGTAAAGGTGAAGGTGTCGTGACCATTGAAATGCAATTCATGGCAGATGTGCACTTGGAATGTGATACTTGTAATGGCAAACGATTCAAAAAGGAAATCTTGGAGGTCAATTTTGAAGGGAATAACATTCATGATATTCTCAACATGACCATTGACGATGCAGTTGCTTTCTTTACGGAACACAAACAGACTAAGGTTGCTGGCAAATTAAAACCGTTGCAGGATGTTGGTTTGGGATATGTTCAATTAGGTCAATCCTCCTCTACACTGTCAGGTGGAGAAGCCCAACGTATCAAATTGGCTTCTTTCTTGGTGAAGGGAAATACGAAGGACAAAGCTCTGTTCATTTTTGATGAGCCGACCACTGGCTTACATTTCCACGATATCAAAAAGCTATTGGCTTCATTTGATGCCTTGATTGAAAAAGGTCATTCCATTGTTGTGATTGAACACAATATTGAATTGATCAAATGCGCCGATTACATTTTAGATCTTGGTTTAGAAGGCGGAAAAAAAGGTGGCGACTTGATCTTTGAAGGTACACCTGAGGAGTTGATCAAAAATAAAAAATCATACACCGCCCAGTACTTGCAGGAAAAATTGTAAGCAGTGAATTTTTGACTTCTTTTTTTAATTGCTGAGCCTTATCTTCGTTGTCATGAAATTGATAGACAGCGTAAAATCGACATCAATTAAGCTAGAAGGACTTACGGATGAACAACGTGTTAATTGGACGCGAATTGCCGCAGTTGCTTCCACACTCGTTTTGATGCTGTACGCTCCTAAACTCTGGCTAACCACCAAAACATTCCCAGTGTTTCCTATGTTTGAATGGATTCCAATTCCTACAGGATTCATGGAATACTTCTTTTGGGGTTTGTTGTTCTTCAGTCAATTGACTTACATTTTTTACAACAAACGTTGGCTCGGTTGGTTGGCGCTCCTCACCTATGTCTATTTAGCATTGGTAGATCAGAATCGATTGCAACCCTACTTCTATCAATCAGCATTAACACTTTTAGCAATTGTTATTTTCCCAAAGAAAGCTGATCAAAGGAAAGTACTGTATACCGTCATTCTTATCTTTTTTGCAACCTATTTTTGGAGCGGAATACAAAAGCTTAACGATGCTTTTTATGTACGCTGGTTTATTGCATTGGACAAACATTTCAATTGTTTGGATCCCTATGGCTTGAATCAAGTGGTCGTTTGTCTACCTCAATGGTTCCTAAAAGCATTTACCTATGCAGTGCCTTGGTTAGAGGCTTCTATGGGAATTTTACTTTTGTTCAATAAAACTCGAAAGTTTGCCATTGGTTTTATCTTGGGAATGCACGTCATCATTACCTATTTGTTGTTTTTCCTTGGATACGGATACAATGTAGTTCCATGGAACATTCAAAACATTGTAAGTGTGATTGCATTGTTTTACGGATTGAAAACCATCAAACCATTAGATTTCTTTATTGCCAAGTTCGACGTACAACGTGCTGCTCTGGTTTTTCTGGTCATGGTATTACCATTGGCCAACAAACTCTTCGGATATTATGACAACCTATTGTCGTTCCATTTCTTTACCGCCGATTTAAAATACTACAACGTCTATATTCATGAAGATTTGGAAGACAAACTTCCAGAGAGCGCACAAAACTTCTTACGTTATGAAAATGGCGATGCCTATATTCAAATGAATGAATGGGCACAATACGATAACAAGGTCCTCTTTTATCCTGAAGATCGTATGATTCGAGATGCGGAAACTTATCTCCGTTCCTTCGCCGATAATCCCCAACAAAAGGATTTGATTCGGCTTTATGACTATAATAAAGTAAGAGACTAAAGAATTTGCAAGCCAGCGGGCATCTAATCAAGGTTTCACTCAAAGTGAAGCCTTGACTTACCGCTTGGCTTACGAATTCTAATCCATCTCCTACGAATTCTAATTCCTACTAAAAATTACTCTTAACTGGTTCTACATTTGAAGTGTAAATCACAATCAGTTGGTTTGTTTCTGCCGATACAAGGCAGGGTTAATAGTTAGTTATGGGATTAGGCAGTCTTTCAAAACATTAAAAAATCACCTATCAACTAGAATGGGAAACTTGTTACACAATGAAAAAGAAAAAACAATGAAAGGCTGCCTTTTATCAACAAGAATGAATCGAGTATCAAAAAAGAATAGTAACCATCATTAAAATTTAAACGTATGAGAAAAGGAATCGTAAAAGCAAGTGTAGTAATGGGATTACTCCTTGTAGC
>CAZTFN010000404.1:0-2749 GCA_964612905.1 uncultured Flavobacterium sp.
AAAGTTTCACACAAGCATTAAAAAAGTTTTGACGGAAAGAAAATAGTTCTACATTTGACTCGTGATTACTAAAGAAAGAAATATCAACTTCGAGAACGCCAATTCTTTGGTGCGCATTTCTTTGACAACAATCACAATTACTACAATTACCCTTTAGGGGGTTAGCATTTACATATAAGACAACAGGTATATCATATTTCGAAAATTCGAAATCAAAAAAACACATTCAATCCTTTCACAAAATCATACAATGAAAGTTTTAAAATTCGGAGGAACCTCCGTAGCCAATTCAAAAAATATCAAACAGGTCTTGAGCATTGTTCAAGATGTATCTCAATCGTCTAAAGTAGCAGTGGTGGTATCTGCCATGGGAAAAACAACGGATGCCTTGATCAAAGGAGCCAATTTGGCAACTCAAAAAAACAATGGATACAAGGATGTCCTCAAAACCTTAGAAGATCATCATTTCGAGACCATCAAAGAATTGATTCCCATTCAAGATCAAAGTAAGGTGATTAGCTATGCAAAACAGTTGTTCAATCAGCTAGAAACCATCTACGAAGGTTGCTTTTTATTGCAAGAATTAACACCAAAAACCTTGGCGAAGATTTCTAGCTTTGGCGAATTGTTGTCTTCGTTTGTAATCTCTGTGGTTGCTTCTCAAAGTATGAAAGCAGGCTATAAAGACAGTCGCGAGTTGATTGTCGCTTCAGATGATTATTTAGGGGCTTTGGTAGATTTTGAAGCAACCAATGTCAACATCCAAGAGTTCTTTGGGCAATCTGAGAATCAGGTAACCATTTTACCTGGGTTTGTAGCAAAAACGGCTGAAGGAAAAACAACGACTTTAGGAAGAGGTGGATCGGATTATTCAGCGGCGATTTATGCTGCAGCTTTAGAAGCTGAGGAATTACAAATATGGACGGATGTAAGTGGAATGTTTACAGCGAATCCAAGAATTGTAAAACAAGCATATGAGATTCCACATATTTCGTATCAAGAAGCAATGGAGCTTTCACACTTTGGAGCTTCGGTAATTTATCCACCCACAATTCAACCGGTCTTACAAAAAGAGATTCCCATCTTAGTGAAGAATACCTTTCAACCTGAAGACAAAGGAACCCTGATTACCAAAACAACTGGACAAAATAGGGCAGTCAAAGGAATCAGTCATATTGATGGAATTGCTTTGGTGACGTTGGAAGGGATTGGAATGGTGGGAATTCCAGGGTTTTCAAAACGTTTGTTCGAAGCATTGTCGCTGAATCAAGTAAACGTGATTTTAATTACACAAGCCTCTTCTGAATTGTCGATTTGTATCGCAGTGAATGAAAACGAAGCGGATAAGGCTAAAGAAGTCATCGATGAAGCATTTGCTTACGAGATTCAATTGAAACGTGTTCGACCTGTTGTTGTAGAAAAAGACTTGAGCATCATTGCTTTGGTAGGAGATAACATGAAAAGTCACCAAGGATTGAGCGGAAAGATGTTCTCAGCTTTGGGTAAGAATAACGTAAATGTAAGAGCTATTGCACAAGGAGCCTCTGAGAAGAATATCTCAGCAGTGATTGATAAGAGTGATACAAAGAAAGCACTCAATACGTTACACGAGCGTTTTTTCCAAGAGCGAATCAAACAGTTAAACTTATTCGTTTCTGGAGTAGGAAATGTAGGTGAACGATTCCTAGCACAGCTGAATCAACAACGAAAATTCCTCAAGAAGAATCTAAAACTGAATATTCGTGTGGTTGGAGTGTCCAATTCCAGAACCATGGCTTTTGACGAAAATGGAATTTCTTTGGACTCATGGAAGGAAACTTTGGTGAACGGAGAAAAAGCAAGTTTGGAAGGTTTTTTAGATCGTGTAAAGTCTATTAATTATAGAAACAGTGTGTTTGTAGATATTACAGCAAGTGCGTCGGTTTCCAAGATGTATGAATCGTATTTACGTGAAAGTATTGCAGTTGTGACCTGTAATAAGATTGCTTGTGCTTCCGAATTGGAGAACTACAGAAAGTTGAAATTTGTATCAAGAAAATACAATGCACCTTTCCTATTTGAAACTAATGTAGGAGCTGGATTGCCGATTATTGACACCTTAAAAAATTTGGTTGCCTCGGGTGACAGAGTGAATAAAATTCAAGCCGTTTTATCAGGAAGTTTGAACTTTGTCTTTAATAATTTCAATGGTGAAACGACCTTCCACGATGTGGTTGCACAAGCACAAGCTGAGGGGTATACAGAACCAGATCCTAAGATCGATTTGAGTGGAGTAGATGTTGCAAGAAAGATCTTGATTCTAGCACGTGAAAGCGGTTATGAAATGAGTTTGGAAGACATTGAAAACAAGTCCTTCTTACCACAAGAAAGTTTGGATACGGATAATAATGACGATTTCTTTGCTTCCCTGAAAAAGTATGAAGACGATTTCCAAGCATTGTACAAAGAAGCAGCTGATAAAGAGTGCCGAATCAAATACGTTGCAGAATTCGTAAATGGAACGGCGAATGTTGGTTTGCAACACATTCCTTCGGATCATCCGTTTTATAATTTAGAAGGAAGTGATAATATTGTATTGTTCTATACCGATCGATATCCAAAACAACCTTTAATTATCAAAGGGGCAGGAGCAGGTGCTGATGTGACGGCCTCTGGAATCTTTGCGGATGTGATTCGATTGGGGAATGTTTAACAATGTTAGATGTTAGATGTTAGATGTTAGATGTTAGATGTTAGATGTTAGATGTTA
>CAZTFN010000405.1:0-2740 GCA_964612905.1 uncultured Flavobacterium sp.
GTCATTCCAACAGAAGCAATTTCTGGACTTGCATATGTACATCCAGGAATGTTTCCGTAGTCGATTGCCTCAGTATGCAATCCAGCGATTTTCTCCACACAAGTAATTCCTTCCGCAGAAGCAACATGCGCCAATGCTGGGCCAGGAGTTACATCTCCAATGGCATAGTATCCAGGAATGTTGGTTTGATAGTAATCGTTGACTAAGATTTTATCTCTATCGGTAATGATCCCTACATCTTCCAATCCGATTCCTTCAATATTGGTTTTGATTCCTACAGCAGACAATAGAATATCAGCTTCTAAGGTTACTTCACCTTTCTTGGTTTTTACGGTTGCTTTTACACCGTCACCAGAAGTGTCTACAGTTTCTACAGCCGAGCTTGTCATCACCTTGATTCCCGCTTTCTTAAATGAACGCTCAAATTGCTTGGATACGTCTTTGTCTTCTACAGGTACAATATTTGGTTGAAACTCAACAATGGTTACTTCAGTTCCCATTGAATTGTAGAAAGAAGCAAACTCAACTCCAATCGCACCAGAACCTACAACGATCATAGATTTTGGTTGACTCGGTAACGTCATTGCTTGTCTGTATCCAATGACTTTTTTACCATCTTGTGGTAAGTTTGGCAATTCTCTTGAACGAGCTCCCGTTGCAATGATGATATGGTCTGCACTGTATTCAGTGGTTTTTCCATCAGCACCGGTTACATCAACCTTCTTTCCAGTTTTGATTTTCCCAAAACCTTCTAAAACATCGATTTTATTTTTCTTCATTAGGAACTGAACTCCTTTGCTCATTCCTTCAGCAACACCACGACTTCTTTTTACTACAGCCTCAAAATCTTTGTCGATTGCTTCCGCTTTCAAACCATACTGATCTACATGCTTTAAGTATTCATATACCTGTGCACTTTTCAACAAGGCTTTGGTAGGAATACATCCCCAGTTTAAGCAAACACCACCTAAACTTTCCTTTTCAACCACAGCGGTTTTGAATCCTAATTGTGAAGCTCTAATGGCAGTTACATATCCACCAGGACCACTACCAATCACTATTACGTCGTATTTCATCTTTTAGTTGTTTTTGTTTTTTGGTGATTGAGTCCTTCGACTGCGCTCAGGATAAACTCACCTTATTATTTATTTTAAGGTGTCTTCGACTCCGCTCAGACACCGTATATTTTACATTCTGTTCGGAACCTGAATTCCTAACAAACCGAATGCTGATTTTATAACGTCAGCTACCTTTTTCGATAACTGAACTCTAAATGTTTTTTTGTCGTTGTTTTCTTCTCCTAAGATAGAGACATTCTGATAGAATGAATTGAATTCCTTCACTAGGTCATACGTGTAATTGGCAACCAAGGCGGGCGAATAGTTTTTCGCAGCTTGCTGAATTACCTCTGGATACATCTCTAACTGTTTGATCAGTTCTTTCTCTTTTTCATGCAAATCGACTCCTTCAATTTTCGCTGTATAATCGAAATTAGCTTTTCTTAAGATCGATTGGATTCTAGCATATGTATACTGAACAAATGGCCCCGTGTTCCCTTGGAAATCGACAGAAGCTTGCGGATCGAATAAAATTCTTCGTTTTGGATCTACTTTTAAAATGAAGTATTTCAGAGCCCCCAATCCAATGGTTCTATAGAGTGAAGCTTTTTCTTCATCTGTATATCCGTCTAACTTTCCTAATTCCTCAGAAATTTCTCTAGCTGTACTTGCCATTTCCACCATCAAGTCATCAGCATCTACTACCGTTCCTTCTCTGGATTTCATTTTTCCTGAAGGAAGATCCACCATTCCATAACTCAAATGATACAATTGTTCTGCCCATGAGAAACCAAGTTTCTTCAGAATTAAGAACAATACTTTGAAATGATAGTCTTGTTCGTTTCCAACCGTGTATACCATTCCATTTACGTCAGAATAATCGGTAACACGTTGAATGGCAGTCCCAATATCTTGTGTCATATAAACAGCAGTTCCATCAGAACGCAGTACCAACTTCTCATCCAATCCTTCGTCGGTCAAGTCACACCAAACAGAACCGTCTTCTTTTTTATAGAACACACCTTTGGTGAGTCCGTCTGCAATCACGTCTTTTCCTAAAAGGTAGGTGTCACTTTCATAGTATAAAGTGTCAAAGTCAACGCCTAAATTTTTATAGGTGATATCAAATCCATCGTAGACCCAACCGTTCATCATTTTCCAAAGTGCTACGGTCTCTTCGTCACCAGATTCCCATTTACGCAACATATCTTGAGCAGCAACTAAAGACGGAGCTTGTTTTTTAGCATCATCTTCGGAAACTCCAGTAGCAACGAGATCAGCGATTTCTTTCTTGTATTCTTTATCGAATCGAACGTAGTAGTTTCCAACCAATTTGTCTCCTTTCAACCCCGTTGATTCTGGAGTTTCTCCATTTCCGTATTTCTTCCATGCCAACATGGACTTGCAAATATGAATTCCACGATCGTTGATGATTTGCGTTTTGTATACTTTCTTTCCTGATGCTTTTAAAATCTCAGCAACGGCATATCCTAACAGGTTGTTTCGAATATGACCTAAGTGCAAAGGTTTATTTGTGTTAGGTGAAGAATATTCTACCATCACCGCCTCAGAAGAAGTCGGAGCAAATCCGTAGGTGTCATTTTGAACGATATCATTGAAGAAATTCAAGTAGAAAACATCCGAGATCACTAGGTTTAAGAAACCTTTGACAACATTGAAAG
>CAZTFN010000406.1:0-2737 GCA_964612905.1 uncultured Flavobacterium sp.
CCACCTGTTGGAAAATCAGGAGCTTTCACATGCTGCATTAACTCATCAATCTCAATGTCTTTGTTATCGATGTAAGCGATTGTTCCGTTGATGACTTCAGTTAAGTTATGAGGCGCCATATTGGTGGCCATACCCACGGCGATACCTGAAGCTCCATTCACTAGAAGGTTTGGAATTCGTGTAGGTAATACAGTTGGCTCCTGAAGTGTATCATCAAAGTTTAGTTTGTGATCAACGGTATCCTTTTCAATATCAGACAACATCTCCTCGGAAATCTTCTGCATTCTTACCTCGGTATAACGCATTGCTGCTGGACTGTCACCATCTACAGAACCAAAGTTCCCTTGTCCATCTACCATCATATATCTCACACTCCAATCCTGTGCCATACGCACCATAGAATCATATACTGAGGTGTCTCCGTGTGGGTGATATTTTCCTAATACTTCTCCTACAACTCTCGCTGATTTTTTGTAGGCTCCCGTGGCTTTGATTCCTAATTCGTGCATTCCATACAATACTCTACGATGCACTGGTTTCAATCCGTCTCTGACATCTGGCAATGCTCTTGAGACAATTACTGACATTGAATAGTCTATATATGCAGATTTCATCTGCTCTTCAATGTTAATCGGAATTAACTTTTCTCCGTCTGCCATACGCTTACTTTGTTGTTAATTTTTACTAAGTTTATTAACTAGCAAGTTACTATAATTCGGGTTTTTGGCAAACATTTTTCACTCTGAAACCCTTATAGTTATTAACATTTCTTAATAATTTTTCGGTGTTCTTTAGCCCCTTGATTTACAAGGGTTTCAATGGCTATTTAAATGGTCAAAATGTCAGTATTTATCCGATGGCACTCTTTTTGCATTTTTTTAGCAAAAAAAGGAGTAAATTTACATAGATAATACCCACCATATGGACGATAATTTTTCACCAAAAGTCAGAGATGTAATTACCTTCAGTAAAGAGGAAGCTTTGAGATTAGGGCACGACTTTATTGGCACAGAACATCTTCTACTTGGTTTGATTAGAAAAGGAGAAGGAAAAGCTATTGAAATCTTACAAACATTTGATGTAGACTTAGATTTGATACGTAAAAAATTGGAACGATTGAATCCGTCTGCTCCTTCTCTTGAAGGAAACCAAAAAAAGAGCTTGCACTTAACTAGGCAAGCAGAAAAAGCATTAAAAACAACCTTCTTGGAAGCAAAGTTATATCAGAGTGATGCCATAGATACTGCACACCTTTTATTATGCATCTTAAGAAACGAAAACGACCCTTCAACAAAATTGTTAAATAAATACGACGTGGATTACGATCAATCAAAAGCATTGTACAAAGAGTTGCACGTAGAAAACTCAGACGAGGACTTGCCTATCAATCCCATTGCAGAAACTCCATCTGATGATGACGAGTTTGCTTCTTCGGATAAACCGAGTCCATACGAACAACAAAAAAGTAAATCAAGTAAGAAGTCGAAAACACCTGTTCTCGACAATTTTGGACGTGATTTAACGGACTTAGCTGAAAATGGTAAGCTTGACCCTGTTGTTGGAAGACATAAGGAAATAGAGCGCGTTTCTCAGATTTTGAGTCGAAGAAAGAAAAACAACCCAATGTTGATTGGTGAACCTGGAGTTGGTAAATCTGCCATTGCTGAAGGATTGGCATTGAGGATTGTCAACAGAAAGGTGTCAAGAATCTTATTTGACAAACGAATTGTTTCTTTGGATTTGGCAAGCTTGGTAGCTGGAACCAAATACAGAGGTCAGTTTGAAGAGCGCATGAAAGCCTTGATGAATGAATTGGAGAAAAACGACGACATCATTCTATTTATTGATGAGATTCACACCATCGTAGGTGCTGGAGGAGCTACAGGTTCCCTAGATGCTTCCAACATGTTGAAACCGGCTTTGGCAAGAGGTGAAATTCAATGTATTGGTGCTACCACATTAGATGAGTACAGAACCAACATTGAAAAGGATGGAGCACTAGAACGTCGTTTCCAGAAAATCATCGTAAACCCAACAAGTGTTGAAGAAACCATTCAGATTCTTCACAACATCAAGAGTAAATACGAAGCACATCACAATGTTGATTTTACCGACCAAGCTATTGAAGCTTGTGTGAAGTTGACGAATAGATATATGACAGATCGCTATCTTCCAGACAAAGCAATTGATGCTTTGGACGAAGCAGGATCTAGAATTCACATTACCAATATTGTTGTACCACAACAAGTGCTGGAATTGGAAGCTCAGTTGGAGTTGATCCGTGAACGTAAGACAAACGCCGTAAACGGACAGAAATATGAAGAAGCTGCCAAATTACGTGATGATGAGAAAAATATGGAAGCCGCTTTAGAATCCGCTCAAAAACAATGGGAAGATGATTCTAAATTGAATCGTGAGATTGTCACAGAAGACAATGTTGCGGAAGTAGTTTCTATGATGACTGGAATTCCAGTGAATAGAGTTGCGGAAGCAGAGAGCCACAGATTGGGCGAACTACCTCAATTGATCAAAGGAAAAGTAATTGGTCAAGATGAAGCGGTTGCCAAAGTTGTGAAAGCGATTCAGAGAAATAGAGTTGGATTGAAAGATCCAAACAAACCAATTGGTTCCTTTATCTTCTTAGGTCAAACAGGTGTTGGTAAAACACAATTAGCAAAAATCTTAGCTCGTGAATTATTTGATTCAGAGGAATCCTTAATTCGTATTGACATGAGTG
>CAZTFN010000407.1:0-2715 GCA_964612905.1 uncultured Flavobacterium sp.
CTAAAAAACACACCGTTGAGTCGAATTACTGACGAAGAGATTATGCTAAAGGTCGCAGAAGGCGACTTAGATCAGCTCAGGCATTTATTTGATCGGTACCATTTGAGAATTTACAATTTCTTTCAAAAAATGGTTCGCAATCAGGCAGTGAGTGAGGACTTGACTCAGGATGTGTTTGCGAAGGTGATTAGATATAGAAGTTCTTACAAACAAGGAAATTTTGCCGCGTGGATTTTTACCATCGCCCGAAATATATTTTCGTCCTATTATCAAAAACTGAAGAAAGAACGAAGTCATATGATCAATGAAGAGATCACAGATTCGGGAGAAATATTGATCACAGAAAGTAATGAAGAGGAACTGAGTCATTTGCAGAGAGCATTGTTGAAGTTGAATCCATCAGAAAGAGAACTGATTATCATGCACCGATTTCAGGAGATCAAATACGAACAGATCGCAGAAATTGTTGGAAGCTCACAAGGAGCCGTAAAAGTGAAGGTTCATAGAGCCATTAAGAAATTAAAAGAGATATACTTTCAGACTATTTAAGACGCAAAGTTGAAAAGCGGCAAAGTGGCAGAGGCACAAAGTCTCAAAGTGGCAAAGGTGCAGAGTTTGAAAGTTAAAAGTACACGATATGAAGTACGAAGAAATACAAGACAAGTTGATTGATTTTTTAGATCAATCTTTATCGGAACAAGAAATGAAAGAGATACAAGACTATATTGATCAAAATGAAGACTTCGCTCAGGAAGTGGAAGAGATGAAAAAGATTTTCTTCGACATGTCTGAAGAGGAAATGGAACAACCAAGTACATCTTTACGAATGAACTTTGAAGAAATGTTGGCGGAGGAAAAAGCGAAGCTCAATATTGAAGACAATCAAAGTAAAGAAACTAAGGTTATCAACTTACAGGAACGCACTTCTTGGAAGTCGTATCTCAGAGTAGCTGCAAGTGTCTTGATCGTAGCAAGTGCTTTTATCATTGGAACCATGGTTGGTAATGACGGTGGAAACGAAGTAGAACTTGTACTGGCCAGCATAGAGAATGAAAGTGCCAGTCAAAGAATTGCAGCAATCAATCGTTCCGAAAATATACAAACCACAGATAGAAGAATTTTAGAGGCGTTCATAGACCGAATGCTATACGATAAAAAACCGAGCGTGCGTCTAGCTGCAGTAGAAGCATTGACAAAGTTTTCGTCGGAAGAAATGGTCAAAGTTGCCTTTTTAAAAGCGTTGGAAAAAGATAGTGATCCAGCGATTCAAATAGAACTCATTCAAGTATTGGTAGAAATTGAGGAGAAACGTGCACTGACTCCAATGAAGAATCTGCTCATGAACGAAGAAGTTCCCACATACGTAAAAAAAGAAATACAATATAACCTCACAAGTTTAGAAAACTCATAATCATGAAAAAATTATTCATCCTATTACTCCTTTGTACATCGGTCACATTTGCACAAAAGGATTCATTTAAGAAATCATTAAGTGGCATTAAGAAAGTCCACATAGAATGTGACACCGACGTAACTGTTGTTGCTGGGAATACATCAGAACTAACCATTTCTGAAGGTAGAATGGTCAAAGACGATAGCGAAAACTATTATTGGCAAAGCAGATCCAGAAAAAAAGGAAGAAATGCTGATCGAGCCAAAGGACTTCGAGCCATTTACCCGGGAGGAGAAGACAACACAGACGGATTTGGATTTACAATCTCAGTAGAGAATGGAGTTCTTACTATGAAAGATTTAAAGTCGCACTTCCAACGTGACGCTATCAAAGTAACCCTTCCTAAAGACATGGACATTGATATTCATATCGTAAACTTAGGTAGCGTAAAAGCCGAAGGATTTGCCTCTGAAGTAGAAGTAAGAACCAACGTTGGAGAAGTAGATTTAATTGATGTCACAGGCCCTATTACGGCACACACATCTACAGGAACCGTTACTGTTGTTTTTGGAACTGTAAATCAATCGGCTCCTATCACAATTACCAGTGCCACTGGGGAAATTGATGTAGCATTGCCTGCAAATACCAAAGCGAACTTAAGCGTTGGAACCAATGGAACTGTATACACGAACTTCGATTTCAAAGCTCCAGATAAGAAAGGATTGCCAAATCGAAGTGGAATGAAAAATATCGACAAACAATTGAATGGTGGTGGAGTAAAAATCAAACTTAAATCTGCCATGGGAGATATCTTCCTCCGTAAAAAGGAATAGCAACGTAAACCAGACTGCACATCATTGAAGTTAAGCAGTCTGGTTTCTTTTTCATCAACCAACAACATTAATTTATATTAAAATGAAAAGAATACTCTTCTTCATAGGATTGCTATTGTCTATAAGCAGCCTATCAGCACAGAAAAAAGTAACGGCAAATAATGGCACCAAAGGAATTGACGAAGTCTACGTTCATGCCAAGTTTGCTGATGACATCCAGATCAAACAATGGAATAAAAACGAAATTGCCATAGAAGCAACTGTGAATATTAACGATAACGAACACAACGACTATTTCAGCTTAAAAACCGACAATATCGGAGGTACATATACTGTCAAGTCTGACTACGGCGACTTCTTTAAGAAACATCGAAATTGGGGTAGAGGATCTGATGATGATGGTTGTAGATGTAATAACACCATGGATATTCAATATGTGATTTATGTCCCAAAAAACATGAGTCTATCAGTAAAAAGCATCTCTGGAAA
>CAZTFN010000408.1:0-2691 GCA_964612905.1 uncultured Flavobacterium sp.
TACTGTTTTAAAAAAAATGCGTCCGTCATAAAGTGCTGTGCACATTATGATGTCAAAGGCAAACCTCCGTTACAGGGTTGCTCATAGATCTTTAGATCAAAATAAATTGTTTAATTAAAAAATGAATGAAAATGAAACGAGTAAGAATTAATGAAGGGTATGTTGGTTTGGTTTTCAAAAATGGTGACTATATTAAAGTAATCACTAGTGGAATCAACTGGATCGGATTCAGAGAAACAGTAAAAGTGTACAACATGGCACATTACTTTACTGCACCCGTAGCATTGGAGATCTTATTGAAAGATGAACAGTTGGCAACCATGTTGGAGATTGTAGAAGTAAAAGACAATGAATTTGTAATTGTCTACAAAAACAACATTTTTGCTGAAGTTTTGAAAGCAGGTCGATATGCTATTTGGAAAGGTTTGATCAATAGAGAATTTGTAAAAGTAAACTTGAACAAAGTTGAAATTACAGAAAGTATTGACAAAGCTCTATTCAACAAACATGAGGTGAACCAATTTGTAAGAACTTATGAGGTAGCTGCGTATGAAAAAGCCGTGTTGTTGGTAGATGATGTCTACACAAAAATTTTGAATGCAGGTACTTACAGATACTGGAGAAATAACACCTCAATCAAGATGATCAAAGCTGACATGCGTCAATTGCAATTGGAAATCTCAGGTCAAGAATTGTTGACCAAAGACAAGGCAGCCGTTCGTATCAACTTTTACACACAGTATAAAGTGATTGATATTGAGAAAGCTTTGTTGAACAATAAAGATTACGAAAAGCAATTGTACGTAGCTATGCAATTGGTGTTGAGAGCATACGTAGGTCAATATACTTTGGATGAGTTGTTGGAGCGTAAAGAGAATATTGCAACTGCCGTATTTGAAGACGCGAAGGCCACTGCTGAAAAGCTAGGTTTGAAAGTATTGAACTGTGGTATTCGTGACGTGATCTTGACTGGAGAAATGAAAGAGATCATGAATCAAGTATTGGTAGCTCAGAAGAGAGCTCAAGCAAATATCATCACAAGACGTGAAGAAACTGCTTCAACTCGTAGCTTGTTGAACACAGCCAAATTGATGGAAGAGAATGAGATGTTGTACAAGTTGAAAGAGATGGAGTATGTAGAGAAAATTGCCGAGAAAGTTGGAGAGATCACTGTGAACGGAAATGGAAACATGGTGAAGCAGTTGAAGGAAATCTTTGCAGGCAAAAACTAAATAAGTGCCCCGAGCTAAAGCAAGGGGCACTATCTAACTCAAAACTCAACAATATGAGATTGTAAACCTTTCAAAACAATCACCTGTTGATTCAATATGCAAGTTAAATTGCTTTTAAGAAAAAGAAGAACGAAAAAGCCCCGCTTTAAAGGGGCTTTTTCATGTTTATTTATGGGTGTAATGTAATTTTAGTCCAAAGAAATGTATTTTGACGAGGAGATGATATCTCCTTTGTCAGAGAAACCATTGATATAGATTCTAAATTCTTTCAATGAATATGTAGGAAATTTAATTTGGTAGGTATCTCCGCGTTCCAATTCTATATCACCATTCCAATACACGTTTCCATAGGAAACAAACTGATTTTTCATAAACTCGGTAAACTTGATTCTGGTATCAGACGACTTGGTACTGAAACCAACCTTGGCAACCGTCTGTAATAATTTATTTTCGGTTAATTTCCCATCATTGCCGTATTTTCTATAAATATATACAGTTCCACCGTCGCTTCCTTCGACACCAAAATGTTCGAAGTATACTTCATCAATCCCTTGCAATAAATAGTCTGAGATGTAATTGGATTCTCGCATTCCATCTACAAAGACAATGGGTAATTGTGTATCCATTACATTCTTTGGTAGCAAAATGAATTTGTTGGTAGGAGCGTGGCGTCGAACTCTAAACCCTTTTCTCTGCAAATAGTTAGACAACATCACGTGTTTAAAGATGTCCCTTTCTGATATTTTTACCCCTTCGTAAGTTCCAATGGTCAAACTCGGGTTTCTTGTTAATTCTGGTTCTAAGTCTGTTTTTAAAACAATCTCGTCAAGTACTTCTGTATTGGGGAAGGTAACAGGAACAGGATTCAAGGACTTCTTTAGATCAATGGCTTTCGTCTTTAAGAATCGTTCTATTTCCGCTGCTGATAAATGGTTAGTTTCTTCGCCAAGATAATAATTTAAATCAACTTTAGTGAACTTTTTCATTGCATAACCTTTCGTGAAGAATAGAATAGGCTCATCTTCTACAAGGTAAAGATCATTTGCAGAAAAACGAAGCTCGCTATCAATCTTGGTTGAGAAAAACTCACCAATACTTTTCTGATACAAAATCAATTCTTTGTTTTTCAAAGCATCATCTCCTGAAAATCTTCCTTTCAAAGAAATCCCTTTTTCAAACGGATGATCAAAAGCTGTTTGAGGTTGGTTAATGTCACTCCAATCATATCGATTCCACTTGTTGCTTAGTAGAAATAAGTCCAGATCAAACAGTCTTTGACGATTCATGTTCTTTACAAATAAATCAGCATCCATTTGTTTTGAATAGTAGGACTGTAGCAAAAACCAAGCACTCAAGGACCAATTGTAATCATGTGCCTTGGATTCATTGGGAAGTACAGAAATACTCAATTGAGAGGTAGAGCCTTTTCTCACACCATAAACAGATAGTGAAACTGTGA
>CAZTFN010000409.1:0-2677 GCA_964612905.1 uncultured Flavobacterium sp.
TATGAAATCCCATTAAATTCTATTCCAACATCTCCACAACTTCTACCTCTTCAACCGAAGGTTCTTCTGGCTCTTCATACGGAAGTGATTCCAACAAGTTCACTTGCTTAATTTTATCTGAAGTCAACTGGTTACCAAGGGCCTTAATTCCTTTGATGGCAATGAACTCCTCAAAATTGACTTCTCTATTTTCCAGAGATCGTTTTGAGAATACCACTTCGGCAATCGGTCTATGATCTGTTGCAATGATCTCTAATTTGGAACTTGGATGGTCCGATATGAACATTTCTTCCTTGTCGGGTGATTCGATCAAGAAACGTTTCACATAATACTTTTGCTTAGCTCCATCAAAATAAATCGCTGAAATCGGCTTTTTAGGGTTCCACTTTTCTAAGACAATCATATCGTCCTCAAAATGCATTTGAAGATTCGGAGTGACGGCTTTGATTTTTCCTGATTGCGTAGCAATTAAGAGTTTATCTTCGGCTCTGAATTCACCTAGCAAATCTCCTCTATCGTCCACATTCAAACGTTGTACCGCATCATCAAACCAAATCTTACGAGGTTTGAGCGTAGAAACTCCTGCCGATTTAAACTCGACTTTACGAATGGCAAACTTGGTTATGGTATTTCCACGCACTCCTCTACCCTTCACGGCTAAATCAGCAAAGTCGATGTCCCACTTAAGTTTTTTAACACTTCCAACATTTCGTAGATTAATCGTCACTACTTCTGCTTCACCATTAGGATTTGCAGTGAAATAATGTACCACAGAACCTTTGTTACCATTGGTCAAATCATACTCTTTATCCCTCGTAACACCGGTTACATTGAAACGCTTCATGTAACTTGGTCCACTTCGACCATCACGATACATCATGTTATACACAGTACGCTTGTCTTTCTTCTTGAAAACAGCAATGTGAATGATGTCCTTTCCTACAAAGGTTTTAGAAGCAACTTTCGTCACCATCATCTTACCATCTTTTCTAAAAATGATCACATTGTCAATATCAGCACAATCGGTAACGTACTCATCTCTGCGTAAAGAGGTTCCAACAAAACCTTCAGCGCGATTCACATAAAGTTTCGTATTTCGGATGACTACTTTGGTCGCAACAATATCTTCAAAAGTTCTGATCTCCGTTTTACGCTCTTTTCCTTTGCCATATTTGCTCTTCAGCTCTTTGAAGTAATCAATGGCAAACACAATCAGATTGGCTAAATGATGCTTAACTTCTTCAATCTTCTCTTCCAAGCTTTCAATGAACTGCTTGGCTTTGTCGATATCGAATTTGGAAATTTTCTTGATTCGGATTTCCGTCAAACGAATAATATCTTCTCTTGTAACCGCACGTTTTAAGTGTTTGATATGAGGCTTTAACCCTGCATCAATTGCGGTAATTACGCCTTCCCAAGTTTCTTCTTCTTCAATATCACGATAGATTCTATTCTCAATGAAGATGCGCTCTAAGGAAGCAAAATGCCATTGCTCTTCTAGTTCATTCAACTGAATTTCCAACTCACGCTTCAGCAATTCAACCGTATAATCCGTAGAAGTTTTGAGCATTTCACTGACTCCAATAAATCGAGGCTTATTGTCTTCAATGATACAGCACAAAGGTGAAATAGAATTCTCACAATTGGTGAACGCATACAAAGCGTCAATGGTTTTGTCTGGTGAGATATTGGTAGGAAGGTGAATCAAAATCTCTACATTGGCAGCCGTATTGTCTTCAATGCGTTTGATTTTGATCTTTCCTTTGTCGTTCGCTTTTAGGATACTATCAATAACACTAGAAGTGGTCGTGGCAAAAGGAATCTCCGTAATGACCAAAGTTTTCTTATCGAGTTGCGAAATCTTCGCTCGCACACGGACCTTACCACCTCGTTTTCCATCATTGTAATTAGAGAAATCGGCAATTCCGCCTGTCAAGAAATCAGGTACGATTCTAAAACTTCGACCTTTCAAATATTTAATCGAGGCATCAATCAGTTCGTTGAAGTTGTGAGGAAGAATCTTTGTAGACAATCCAACTGCAATTCCTTCAGCTCCTTGAGCCAATAATAGAGGGAATTTTACCGGCAAATGAACAGGCTCTCTTTTACGACCATCATATGAGACTTGCCATTCGGTTGTTTTTGGATTGAAGATTACATCCAACGCAAACTTGGACAAACGTGCTTCAATATAACGGGAAGCAGCAGCTCGGTCACCAGTGAGGATGTTCCCCCAATTCCCTTGCATATCGATTAACAACTCCTTTTGTCCCATTTGTACCATGGCATCGGCAATAGAGGCATCACCATGTGGGTGATATTGCATGGTATGTCCTACAATGTTGGCTACCTTATTGTAACGACCATCATCCAAATCTTTCATGGAATGCATGATCCGTCGTTGCACAGGTTTGAACCCATCATTGATGGCAGGAACCGCCCTTTCTAAAATTACATAGGAAGCATAATCCAAAAACCACTCCTTGTACATTCCTGTAACTTTGGTAATGGTTTCTTCGGCCTCTGTATTTTCAACTTGGCTTAATTCTTCGTCAAATTCTTCTTGGTCGTTGATCTCTTCGCTCATATTTTAAACGATGTTCGTCTAAAGATTTATTCGTTTTTGAAACTTTAATTAAAGTTTACTTGATTCGTTGTTACTTGTACTACTGTATTA
>CAZTFN010000410.1:0-2670 GCA_964612905.1 uncultured Flavobacterium sp.
ATCACTTCATCAAAAGTTCCTGTAGCAACTACTTTTCCACCGAAGGTTCCTGCTTCTGGACCAATATCAATGATATGATCTGCAGCTTTCATAATATCTTCATCGTGTTCTACAACCACAACGGTATTGCCAAGGTCCCGGAGGTTTTTGAGGACTCCAATCAAACGTTCTGTGTCTTTTGGATGCAAACCAATACTCGGTTCGTCTAAGATGTACATGGACCCTACCAAACTACTTCCTAAAGAGGTAGCCAAATTGATTCGCTGACTTTCTCCACCTGAAAGTGTATTGGATGTTCTGTTCAATGTTAAATAGCTTAATCCAACATCTTTTAAGAAACGCAAACGATTGTTGATTTCCGTCAACAAACGCTTTCCAATCTTTTCTTCGTATGGATTCAATTCAATACTTTGGAAATAGTCGTACAACTCATCCAAAGGCATGGTAATCAATTCAGAAATGGTTTTTCCGTATACCTGAACATAGTTCGCTTCTTTGCGAAGTCGAGTTCCGTTACACTCCGTACACTTGGTCTTTCCACGGTAGCGTGAGAGCATCACACGATTCTGAATCTTATAACTTTTCTCCTCTAATGCAGTGAAGAAGTGATGGATTCCTTTGATATTACTGTTTCCATTCCATACCAAGTCTTTCTGTTCTTGGGTGAGCTCGAACCAAGGTTTGTGAATAGGAATGTCAAACTTGTAGCCTTCAGCAATAATTTCCTCTTTGTAATGTCGATAGGAGTCCGAACGGAATGGAAAGATGGCATCGTCATAAATAGACAATCCAGTATTTGGAATGACCAATTCTTCATCTATCCCAATCACATTTCCATAACCTTCACACTTTGGACAAGCACCATAAGGATTATTGAAACTAAAGAGGTGCGTGTTTGGTTCTAAGAAGGTCATACCATCCAGTTCAAATTTATTGTTGAACTCAGTCACAGAATGATCCGCCATATTTTCAACATAACAAACTCCTTTTCCCTCGAAATAGGCGGTTTGAACGGCATCACCAAGTCGATTGTAAAAATCTTCATTGTCTTGCACAACGACACGATCTACGACCAAACGTAAGTCTGAATAGTCTTTTTGAACTGTGGGAAAGTCATCAATTCGGAAGATGTCTCCTTTGAATTGTAGTCTTGCATAGCCCTGTTGTGCGAGTACTTTCAATACCGTTTTGATATCTCTGTCTTCATTGATTTCAATGGGACTCAACAAAAGCAATTTTGTTCGTTCTTCAAAAGTCTTGACAAAATCAAGTACATCTCTAACCGTGTGCTTTTTAACCAAATCTCCAGAAATAGGAGAGTAGGTCTTTCCAATGCGCGCATACAACAATTTGATATAGTCATAAATTTCTGTGGAAGTCCCTACAGTAGAACGTGGGTTGGTTGAGTTTACTTTTTGTTCAATGGCAATGGCGGGCGCAATTCCCTTGATATAATCAACTTTGGGTTTATGCAATTTTCCTAAGAACTGTCTGGCATAAGAAGATAAACTCTCTACATAGCGTCGTTGTCCTTCGGCATAGAGCGTATCGAATGCTAGAGAAGATTTTCCAGATCCAGAAAGACCTGTGATGACAACTAATTTATTTCTTGGGATAACAACATCAACGTCCTTTAAGTTGTGGAGTTTGGCTCCTTTGATGATGATATTTTGCTTGGGATCTACGTTTGAAATGTCTGTGCTCATTGACTCAAAAAACAAGCCCTAAAAATAATCAATTTTGAGCTTTTAGATAAATCAAATTCATCTTAATTTGTTAAAATATTTGTGAGAAAAAAAAATAATCTTCATCTTTGAGACTCTATTAATCAGAAAACTATCATCATATAGCGAAAAATTACTTTTAGAAAATTAACGGATTTTTAACCCGAGAAGCCCCTAAGCTTTTCCTAAAAGTAGTGATATGATGTATAGAAATTCCACGCCAGACAGTACTTTAGTAAGCAATTATATTCAAGGAAGTGAAACTTGCCTTGAAATCCTAATTAAAAGACACCAACAACGATTATTTAGCTTTATTTACAGTAAAGTCCAAGATAGGGACATTGCTGAAGACGTATTTCAAGACACTTTTATCAAAGTAATTCGCACATTAAAACTAGGAAATTACAATGAGGAAGGTAAGTTTTTACCTTGGGTCATGAGAATTGCTCAGAACTTAATTATTGATTATTTCAGGAAGTCAAATCGAATGCCGGCTTTCAAAAATACCGATGAGTTTGATATTTTCTCGGTGATTAGTGATGGAGACTTGAATGCTGAAAAGAAAATCATCAAAGAACAGATTTTATCGGATGTAAGAGAGTTGATTCACGAGCTTCCAGACGAGCAAAAAGAAGTACTTGTGATGCGTATTTACAAGGACATGAGCTTTAAAGAAATTAGCGAAAACACCAACGTTAGTATCAATACGGCTTTGGGTAGAATGCGTTATGCACTGATCAATTTGAGGAAGATCATTGAAAAGAATAATATTATTTTAGTAAATTGACAATAAAAGTGTTCTTGCTTCGTTATTGATTGAAAGACAATATACTAAAACGCAAACCAACTCTCACCTTTTTTGGTGTGACGCCGTCCCTCGACATCTACACTTCTGGTATCTTACCGACTGAGCTGTTGCGCCATGGTAGAAGGTGTCGCTGACATG
>CAZTFN010000411.1:0-2663 GCA_964612905.1 uncultured Flavobacterium sp.
TTTGCCCGTCTAACATTCGGATGATTCGATGACTGTACTTTGCATCATGTTCACTGTGCGTCACCATCACGATGGTTGTTCCTGATTCATTTAAATCAGTCAATAGATCCATCACCTCGTTTCCATTGCTACTATCCAAGTTTCCAGTAGGCTCATCTGCCAAGATCAACTTAGGATTGTTCACAACGGCTCTAGCAACTGCGGCTCTTTGCTGTTGACCTCCAGAAAGCTGTTGAGGGAAGTGATTTCTTCTATGCATGATTTGCATTTTTTCTAGTACCTCCTCTACCCTTTTTTTACGTTCGCCCTTTTTCACACCTGTATAGATCAATGGCAATTCAACATTTTCAAAAACTGTCAATTCATCAATCAAATTGAAGCTTTGAAAAACAAATCCAACATTGTGCTTACGGATTTGCGAACGCTTTCTTTCATTGTATGTAGAGATTTCTTCACCATTGAACTTAAAGCTCCCTCCATCTGGGCTATCCAGTAATCCAAGGATGTTCAACAAAGTTGATTTCCCACATCCTGATGGTCCCATAATGGCTACAAATTCACCTTCTTTCACTTCAAATGATAGCTTGTTCAAGGCAATGGTTTGTACTTCTTCAGTTCTGTAAAACTTTTCTAGATCGTTTACTTGTAACATGACTTCCTACGATTTTTATATTTATTTTAAAATGAGTTGTTCGATATTATTGAAAGAGTCATAGCTTGAGGTAATCACTTTATCACCTACTTGTAACCCTTTAATAATTTCGTAATATTCTGTATTCTGACTTCCCAATTGGATGTCTACTTTATAAGCGGTACTTCCATCTTCGCTCACTTTGAAAATCCAATTTCCACCTGTCTTTTGGAAGAATCCCCCAGTAGGAACTACCAAAGCTTGTTTCTCTGCACTTAGCGCCAAGCGGATTTGTAAATTCTGTCCTCTTCGAATTCCTGAGGGTTTCTCTCCTTGAAAAACCATGTCTACTTGAAACTTTCCATTGGTTACTTGTGTGTAGACTTTCTTAATGGTCAAAGTGTAAACTTTGTTATTCAGCTTAAATGTCCCTTCTTGACCGGTATAAATTCTAGAGATATAAAACTCATCTACCTCGGCACGTACTTTAAAAGCTGTAGTCACATCAATTTGTCCAAGTCGTTGACCCTTCGTTTTAGACTGACCAATCTCTGCATCAAGGGAAGTAAGTTGTCCATCAATAGGAGCTTTTACAATCAAGTCTTCTACTTTTTTACGCATGAGGTTTAATGCACTTTGAGTTCTCTGATAAGAATCTTTTGCTTGCTGGATTTCTTGTTTGGAGGAAATAGAATCTTGCTTCAGAACTCTCTTCGCCAATTCCATACGTTGTTTCTGATAATTGTAATCGTTCAAAGAAGATTGATATTCTTGCCTTCCAACCGCTCCTTTTTCATATAATTTAGCGTTCAAATCGTACAAACGTTTTGATTCTATCAAACTGTTCTCAACATCTGTATATTGATTCAATAGGTTGATCGTATTTTGTCTCGCTGAGTTTTGAGAAATCTGCATTTGAGTCAATAGATTGTATACAGCAGTTTCTTGATTGATCAAACTCAATTCTAAGTCGGTGTTGGACAAACGTAAAATAGGATCACCTTTTTTCATCATGGCTCCATCTTCTACAAACTTCTCTTCAACACGCCCTCCTTCTACTGCATCCAAATAAATGGTCGTAATGGGTAAAACCACTCCACTAACAGGAATGTTTTCTTGAAACACATCGTTCTTGATAGTACTAATGGAAAGTCGCTCTTTTTCAACCGAGAGTTTTGCTCCGCCTGAAGTCTGTATGATTACATAAATGATAAAAAACACTAGTAACGCAATCCCTGCATAAATGGTAATTTTGCCTTTTGAAAATTTCTTTTTTTCAATTTGTACGTCCATGACTCTTTTTTTGTTCGCGTTATATATAGTCAAGATGATGCCAAAAATATAATACATTGATTAATAGATGTTTAGCTATTTTATAAAATTCAAAAGTGTCCGCTTTTGATACACTTTCTGTTCGTTATTGATACACTTTTTGAAAGGGTTATTTTTTATGTATCACGAGTTTCTCATCCTCCTAAGAATGTTGTATTATTGTGTATATGGTTTTGAAAAAGACGCACATACTAGTAATCGATGACGATGCAGACGTGTTAACTGCCATGCGATTGCTACTAAAACCATTGGTCAAAGAAATAGCCACGGAGACCAATCCTTCCAACATCGACCTTCAAGTAGAAAGCAAAAAATACGATGTCATCATTCTAGACATGAACTTTAATGGACTCGTAAATACTGGAAATGAAGGCATCTTTTGGTTGAATAAAATCAAAAAATCCAGCCCAAATACAGATGTTATTTTAATGACAGCTTATGCTGATATTGATCTTGCCATTCGCGGACTAAAAGAAGGTGCAGCTGATTTCTTAGTGAAGCCTTGGAAGAACGATAAAGTCATCAATACCATTACATCTTTAGTGAAATCAGGCAAGGAAAAGAAGAAAAAACAGCAGGCTTTTCAAGCCGCTAGTCAACCCATTGTGGGCGAAAGTGATGCCATGGAAGATGTGTTTACGAAAATTCAGAAAGTAGGACCCACCGACGCCAATGTATTGATCTTAGGTGAAAATGGAAC
>CAZTFN010000412.1:0-2635 GCA_964612905.1 uncultured Flavobacterium sp.
CATGACATTCAACATGATCTACACCCCATTGTTTGGCAGCTGCTTTCTCAAGAATTAATCTTGCCATGGCTCCCATCTTTCGCATGGGATTCAATAAGGTTCGAATGCTTCGAGATCCGTCTGTATTCTGATTTCCAAATTTGGCATCACCCGTTGCCTGTGTCACTGAAACCAAATTCCAATCGGCTTCCATCTCATCAGCAATAGCAGAAGCCATAGAGGTTCTGATTCCTTGCCCCATTTCGGACCGAGCGACAACAATCGTAAGTTTTCCATCTTTTTGTAGTTGCACAAATAAATTCGGCACAAAAGAAACACCATCTTCTAAGGCATTGATGACTGGTCCTTTGTCTCCAGAAAAGCTACATCCTAGAATCAATCCACTTGACGCCAATCCAAATACTTTGACAAAATCACGACGTTTTAAGTTTCCTATGCTCATGATTTGATCTTTTCTAGTTCAACATCTCCATTTCGTAACTCGACAGCCCTGTGAATGGCTTTTCGGATGCGGACATAGGTTCCACATCTGCAAATATTTCCACTCATCGCATTATCGATATCTTCATCGGAAGGAGCTTCATTGGCATCTAATAAAGCTGTTGCTGAAATCAATTGACCTGACTGACAATATCCGCATTGCGGTACATTGAATTCTTCCCATGCTTTTCGTAAAAACTCTAGATTTGGAGATTCTCCTTCAATGGTGGTGATTTCTCTTCCTTTGGCTTGACTGACGGGTGTGCTGCATGAACGAACCACGACTCCATCGATCATAATGGAACACGCTCCACATTGGGCAACGCCACAGCCAAACTTAGTTCCGGTCAAGCCTACGATATCTCGAATGGCCCATAGTAATGGCATCTCATTCGGAACATCGATTGAATAGTCTTTTCCGTTGATTGTAAGTGTTTGCATTGTACTTTGGATTGGAAGTACAATTTAGAGAAAATATATCCTAAAATAAAATCATGACAGGATTTGGCACTTGTATAGAATCAGTCAATGTAAGTGTGCCTTTTTCTGCATCTCTTTTGAGTGAAAAAATATTGTTGGTCCATTCATTGGCATAAATCAAGTATTCTTCATCGGGACTCAAAGAAAAGTTACGAGGCCAACTTCCTGGAATCTCGTGCACATCTACAAGTTTTAAAGTCCCGTCATTAGCATCGATTTCCAAAACAGCAATGGTGTTATACCCTCGGTGCGAAGCATATAAGAATTTTCCATCTTTAGAAATATGAATGTCGGCGCTCGCATTGTATCCTTCTGGTGTTTCAAATAAGATATCGGTGGTTGAATTTATAGCGTATTTTCCATTGGCATATTTAACCAATGAAACCGAGAAATCCAGTTCATTTAAGACATATAGCCAATTCGGATTCTTAGGGTGAAAAGTTAGGTGTCTTGGACCTGCGACTGAATCCATGGCTAATTTTTGTTGCTCTTTTTGAATCAAGGCATTCTTAGATCGATCTATTTGGTAAAACCACAGGTCGTTGGTTCCTAAATCGACCGCAATGACGTCTTTTGTTTCAGGGTGAATCCACGTGGAATGTACATGCGCCGCCTCTTGTCTAGGGTGATCAGAACCACCAGTATGTTGTATAGAATCTAAGAAAGTAAGCTTTCCATTTTCATCCAATTGAGACAATACTACATTGCCCCCCATGTAATTTGAGGTGATCACATAATTATCGTCAGTAATGGTCACATGACACGGATTGTTTCCATGAGAATGAATTTGATCTAATAAAACCAAACTATCATTATCAATACGAAATGAAGAAATAGAACCGTCGCTTTCACCTTCTTTGGTGCTTTCATTGACAGCCACTAAAAACTTTTTATCTTTTGTATATGCAAGAAATGATGGGTTCTCTGAAAGTGCCATGACCTTTAGATTTGTGAACTTTCCATCGGTATTGAAATCAGCTTTGTAAACCCCTTTACTTTCTGCTTTTGTATAGGTTCCAATGTAAAAACTTTGGGATGTATCTGTAGGGTTCTTTTCATTACAGGACATGATCAGTAAGGTTAGGATTCCTAAAAAATAATGTGACTTCATGAGTGTGTTTTGTATGCGAGGCTTAGTTAGATGCACAATGTAAGGAATTATGCAAACATAAAGAAGTTTGGACTACTCCTTTAAAAGGTTGACCGACACAGTTGCCAAATCTGAATTCGGAAACTTTCGAAAGCTTTGCTGCTCAGAGGACAAACCAATCTCTTCCAAAACGTTCATAAACTCATCAACTTCCAAAATATATTGATCTGAAAGACCATGCGTGACATCATAAGCAGTAGCAGCCGTCTTTCCAATATTTTGAGCAATCAGCTCTGGTTTGACTGTGTGCAATTCGATCAACAACAATCCGTGCTTCTTAATGTAAGGTTTCCATTTAGAGAAATGTTGTTTTAAAGATTCTGAAACCAAGTTATTGTCGAGTCGCTTTCCCTCGGAAGCATAAGCTCCTGAAGAAGAACTTTGAGTGATAGCTTCTACTTTTACGGGTTCTTCCCAAATGCGGTTATGATCTAAAAAGGTCCTTACATTGAGTAGATCTTGTAGTTGGATACCATATTTTTCTTCAAGGTCTGTTGCCAAAAGGTCAGGATTCCCGATATCCCC
>CAZTFN010000413.1:0-2600 GCA_964612905.1 uncultured Flavobacterium sp.
ACTGTTCCTTCTACGTTTAAATTTTTCGCTGAAGATGACCTTAAAAAATCAGTTACAGTAGACGATCAAAATCCAGTTGCTGTCATACGAGTGGTGCCTTATACTTCTATGTAGATTCATGTATTATGAAATCTAGAATTGCCCTTGTCTCCAGTGGAAATAGGCATGTGAGTTTTACGGCAATTGCACAACTTATTCTCAAAGCAGGTCAGGAATTGGGAACTACTCAACTGTTTGCAGTAGATCCCAATACTCCTGAATCCTTAGGATTTCAGTGCAATCGTTCAAATCATTTGTTAAAAACCAATGCTCACCTTGCTGTAGGATTGGAACTATTTCGTCCTGATGTTATTATTTATTATTACGATCTGTTTCCTGCTAACATCTATCTCGATACCATTTGTAAGTATTGTTCAAGGCATGAAAAACGATGCATGGCTTATTTGCCCATTGATGGTCTTCCACACAAACCCTTCTTTTTAGATCCATTTTCCAAGGTAGATAAACTAGTTTTCTTTCATGAAGTCTTTCAAAAGCAAGTAACTTCAATGACTCAATCGGAAAAACAATATTTGCAGTTTGCAAATGTGGAAATGGGAAGCATCCATCATCCTGTTCCCACATCAAATATTTGTAACTTGAAACTATCCTCTACAGAGAAGAATCAAACCTTACGTAGACTGGTTAATGACTGGCGCGGGAACTCTCATTCTATCTGTATCTTGAATGGGAATCGATGTGTTTCAAGAAAGCGAATGGATATTACCATCTTGGCATTTGAAAAATTGCTAGAAGAAGGTAGAGTTGATTCTTATCTTTTTTTACACAGAGTTCGTTTTCAGGACTTTTTCAATCTCTATCCTCATGTGGAATTAAAGCCAAACATTCGAAAGAGAATCTATTTTCAAGACGATTTTACATCCAAAACTTTTCTCACAGAACACCAACTAAATTCACTTTACAATTGTTGTGAGATTGGAGTGAATACCGCTTCGGGTGAAGGGTGGGGCTTGGTAAGTTCAGAGCATGCAAAGACAGGAGCTAGTCAAGTAACTTCTGGGTCTACTACGTTCCGAACAATTTGGCAACATTTTGCGCTTCATGGGACTATTGAATACTGCAGAGACTCAGATCGGATCTATGGGATTGGAGAAGAGGTATGTTCTGTTCATAGTATCGTCAAGCAACTCAAAAAACTGTGTTTAAACAGCACCCTTCGTAAGAGACAGTCCAATCTGGCGTTGCTGTTTGCTCAAGAAGAAATGCCTGATACCAAAAGCTTTGTTAATCTTTGGAGTCATGAGATTAAGTCGCAATGTAAAGCGATCAAAGGGACTCACTTAAGAGGGAGAGAAAAACAACAAAGAGTTCAACGAAAATCAAGTTCTTTTTTATGGAATAAAACCTCTTGGTGAGAAAAGTGAAGTCCTTTAGCAGGATTACTCCCCAAAATAAATTTCATCTACAAACAACCAAGAAGGATTTCCTGCACTGGCATGCCAATCGGGAAGCTTTTTATGATTTTTAATGACAATTTTGAAAAAGCGAGCATTGGTTTCAGAGATGTCTAAGTGAACTTTTTTCATTTCAGCTTCGCCTCCTTGACCTTTTCTGGATACTTCAATAGTACCTACCTTTTTGAAGGACCCGTTTTTTGAATTGGAAGCATATACTGTAAAGTTCGTTGGGTATAAAATCCAACTTCCTACATCCTCCAACGTATTAAAAGAAATTTGATTGACAGATTTGGCCGCTCCTAAATCGACAGTAACATTCAAGTCTTTTCCAAAAAAACCAACCCAATGACCGTCTCTAAAATTCAAGCTACCCTCTTCTACATCGAAAAACTTTTTCGGATTTGGATAACTCTCACTAGGCTGCTCTTTGATCGTAAAATCAGCAACTTGGTGTCGTATCTTGGCATATTCTTTCACCACAACCTTACTCGGCAACCAACCTTCTTTGAAGGCAGCAATTTGAAAGGTTTGTGATCTTCCTAGTATCAATTTTTCGGTAAAGATAGAAGAAGTTGAATCTGGTATGGAACCATCCAAAGTATATCGTAATTCAACATACTTCAGTCTACTGAAAGCATTCACGTGAATGGTATCCATAAATAAAGTTCTTGGTGGACGAATGACAGGAGGCTCTAACTGACTTTTCTTGGCAAATCCATCAACAATAGCTACCCGAATCTTTGTTCGGAATTTGTTCTCCAACTCCTTGACCTCTGATGGACTCACCTTAGTCTTCCAAGCATATATTTGTTCTGGCTGAATTGAGGTCAACAGATTTGAAAGACCTTCTTTGGTGATTCCTGTATTATATACATTCAATACCTTCAAATGAGACAACTTTTTCAAATAGGTAAGTGACTCGTCCGTTACTTCTGGACTCGTTACTTTCAAAGCAGTTAAGTTTTTCAGCTTTTTCACTACTGAGAACGTCTTATTAGTCATCTTTGAATTGCTCAAATCCAGTTCTACAATCTGTTCTTTCAACAGTGAAAGTTTATTCATCGATTCTTTAGAAATGTCTTTCGACAAAGACTTTACAATCAACGCTGCTTGCCCAGGTACTTGTGACTGCACCCTAAAGCC
>CAZTFN010000414.1:0-2584 GCA_964612905.1 uncultured Flavobacterium sp.
TGCTGACTTTTTAGGTACTGATATTGGTTTTTTTGTTTGAGTTTGTATCGGTTTAATAAAGAACCTAATAGAACGATGACCAAGGTCAAACTGATTCCTAAGATCCATATGTTACGCTCGGTTCTTTCCTTTTCGATCTCTAATCTTTGACGTTTTAACTCTTCCTCCTTTCGAACAATATCAATATTGTACTCCCCTTGAATACGTTCTAAGTCTCTTTTCGTCTTGTTATTACTAATTTCATTTTTCAAGTTGTACGATTTCTCAAGAAAATCGTATGCTCCATATTCTTTCAAGTTCCTCATTGACCAAGCAATATTGGCATACAATGATCCCTTATAACTAACTCCATTTGCTGTTGTATCGCTTTCAACAAGATTCAACGCATCATTATAAATTCTCTTTGAGCTTCTGTAATCACTTTGCATTAAATAAATACTGCCTAAATTACTCATAGCTGCAGCTTGCCCCAAACTTTGTCCTAACTCCTTATGGATATCAATGGCACTACCTAGGTATTCTTTCGCTTGATTGAAATTTTTCTCTTGAATTTCAATGACGGCTAGATTACTGTAAACTTTGGCTTTTAGATTTAATATGTTATCATAATTTGAATCTAAAACCTGATTATAATAGTGAGATAAACTGTCTTTATAAACTTGATTATTTGACTCTGCAATACTGTACAATTTGTGATAGGCACTTCCTATTTTCATTAAATTATCAAAATATTGAAGCTTGTCCTTATCGTCTTTAAACTCAAAATTATCATCAAGCAATTCAGTTTTAAGAATTAAAAGTCCTGATTTATAATAGACAATCGATTTATCAAAGAGTTTCGTATTGTAATAGATGTTCCCAATTAAATAATTGCATTTATAGACGATCTCAGAATTACCTGCGTCCATTGCCTTGTTTAATAAAGGAAGAGATTTCTGTAACGCACTGTCGTATCGTTTTTCCTTGTATAGTTCATATACAGTAGTGTATTCTTTTTCTAAGACCAACTGATCTTGTTCACCAAGAATTGGATTCGTACTATTTAGAACCAACAGTACAATTATTAAGTATTTCATCATAGCAATTTGATTTTTTAATCTCTACATAAATTCACTAATTGATCATTTCAATAAAATCTTCTTCTGAAATAATGGATACTCCTAAGTTTTCTGCCTTGGTCTTTTTACTAGGCCCCATATTATCACCTGCCACTACATAGGTAGTTTTCTTTGAGATAGATGAACTAACTTTTCCTCCATTGTCTTCAATGGCTTTTTTAAGTTCATTTCTACTCATTTGATGAAAGACCCCAGAAACCACAAAGACTTTTCCTTGTAATTTATCGGTTTGACCCGCCAAATCTTCTTCCGACACTTGGAGTTGGACTCCATAAGATTTCAATCGATTGACCAATTGAATATTCCCAAGATCATTGGAGAACTCAATAATACTTTCTGCAATCTTACCTCCTATTTCGTCTACCGCTATTAAGGTGTCATAATCGGCTGTCATTAAGGCGTCGATCGATTTGAAATGCTTTGCTAATTTTTTAGCAACCGTTTCTCCTACAAATCGAATTCCCAAGGCATACAAGACTTTTTCAAATGGAATCTCTTTGGATTTTTCAATTCCATTGATCATATTTTGAGCCGATTTTTCCGCCATACGTTCTAAAGGAATAATTTGTTCCACTCGTAAATCATATAAGTCGGCATAATTCTGAATCAGTCCTTCTTTTCTCAATAAGTCCACAGTTTCACCACCCAGTCCGTCAATATCCATCGCTTTACGGCTGATATAATGCTGAATCCTTCCTGTGATCTGTGGTGGACACCCAAAGGTGTTCGGGCAATAATGTTTGGCATCTCCTTCTGTTCGAACTAACTCGGTTCCGCATTCGGGACAATGCGTTGCATATTGAGTAGGTTGAGAATCCGCAGGTCGTTTGGAGAAATCGACAGCGATGATCTTGGGAATGATCTCACCTCCTTTTTCTACAAAAACCGTATCTCCAACTCGGATGTCTAACTTGGCAATCTGATCTGCATTGTGCAAAGAAGCACGTTTTACAATGGTTCCTGCCAATAACACAGGTTCCAAATTTGCCACTGGAGTAATGGCTCCTGTTCTTCCTACTTGATACGTAATCTCATTCAGAATTGTGGCAACCTGTTCCGCTTTAAATTTGTAGGCGATGGCCCAACGTGGTGCTTTGGATGTAAAACCAAGTTCTTCTTGTTGCTGCAATCCATTTACCTTGATGACTACTCCATCTGTTTCGTATGGAAGATCGTGTCGTTTTTCGTCCCAGTGATTGACAAATTCTAAAACTTCGTCAATGGATTTAGCTTCCGTAATGGTCTTTGGTACTTTGAATCCAGCATTTCTAGCTGCATCCAGACTCCCAAAATGTGTTGTATATTTTCGTTCATTGGTCACAACCTGATAGAGTAAACAATCCAAAGGGCGTTTGGCAACCTCAGCACTGTCTTGTAGCTTCAAGCTTCCACTTGCCGTATTTCTTGGGTTTCTATAGGCTTCTTCACCATTAGCAAGACGTTCTTCATTCATTTTATTGAATCCT
>CAZTFN010000415.1:0-2578 GCA_964612905.1 uncultured Flavobacterium sp.
TAAAAAACATCCGTTAGTATGGTTATGCATTTTATGTACCTATTTCTTACATGCACAAAATCAAAAAGTACAGGTTAAAATTGGGAAAAACATTTTAGTAGGTACAGAACCAAAAGAGAGTCAACTTATAGAACCTCATGTTGCAGTTCATCCTACAAATCCAAATCACCTTATTGCTACAGCAGCTGTGGTGTCAACAACCAAAAAAAGTGACTTAGATATTGAGCATTGTGTGGTATTTGTGTCAAGAGATGCAGGGAAAACATGGAAGCGCACTGATATGACGGGTCAGGCAGGTTTAGATGCATGGGTAGCGTTTTCAGAAAAAAAAGTAATAGTGACAACTCTTGGACCACACCCAATATATAATGAGTATAAGTTTAATCATGGTAACCATATGTTAGCTTATATTTCTAAAGACGGTGGCGATAGTTGGACTAAAAACCCTCAATCTCTAGGAGGGTATCATGATGGCCCAAGATCAGCGGTAGCAAAAGATGGTAGTATTTATATCACATCTCATAGAAATTTATCTGGAGTAACTTCACAAATCTATTTAGCCAAATTAAGATTTGATGAAGAGATAGAAAAAGTTGGATATGTAAATCCTAGTAATTTAAATATTGCTATAGATGGAATTACAACTTATAATGACGGTACTATAGCCATTCAATACCAAGATTTTCAGTATCCTATTTCTGGGCCTGTTAGAAATGAAAATGGATGGCGAGGAAGATTAAAAACTCGTAGAGAATGGTTGGTTACCTCTTCAGATCAGGGACGGACATTTTCACCACCTAAATTAATTACCGAAAATTTTACTGATAGAGCTAGTGATTTAACAGTAGATAAATCTGAAGGGAAATTTAAAGATAGATTGTATAGTGTTGGACATAATATAAATCAGAAAGCTATATTATTTACATCTTCAGATAATAAAGGAAATACATGGACAGATACAAAACCGATAGAGCAAGGTGAAATTGATGGTATTCGTATTGACCCAATGTTAGCAGTGAATAAAGAAGGAATTGTAGCTGTAGCATGGATAGATAATAGAGATAGTTCTGATTCTAAAGTTTGCTATAGCCCTTATGCTGTATTTTCTGTCGATGGAGGGAAAACATTTACCAAACCTCAAAAAATAGCAGACCAGAACTCTTGTTTAGACACCTCTAAATCTGGAAAAAATGTCACTCGAAGATTTCCTAGAGGTGGAGACTATTTTGGTCTAACAGCGACATCGGATAATCGTTTTCATATTGTATGGGCAGATGCTCGTAGTGGTAAGTTCCAAATTATGACTTCTGCGATTACGGTAACGTCAAAAAAATAAAGCTATGAACTAATATTATTTCAATACATTCCTTCTAAACCCAACGGTCGCCAAAAATCCTACTAACGGGAATAAACTAAAAAGTTGAAATAATTTTTGGTATTCTATCACCGTTGGGTTTTCTCCTAGCATATATCCAGATAAGAGGGACATAAAAATATCTGGAGTATACCCAACAAAAGAAATCATACCTACCAATGTACCTGTAATGACCAGTGGAATCTTAGCTTCTCCAATAATGGCAAAATAGAGTCCTCGTAAAGCATAAGTTCCAATAACCATCAAGATAAAGGTAAAGATGGAAATGAGAATAGTAAGATCATTTAAAAAACCAAAATCTAACAGAGGAAGTGCGGCATCAACTAAAAGATAGAACCCCTGAAGAAGCTTTGATCATTTCAAAATATCCAGAGCAAATTTCTTTTGATGAGCAGTTAATTAGTGACTTTAACTTCATGTCGAATGTGGTATCAGGATTGAGAACCATTCGAAAAGAAAAGAACATTGCCTTTAAAGATGCCATTGAAGTATTTGTAATGAACAATGAGAGCTTTACATCAGGTTTCAATATTGTCATTCAGAAGTTAACCAATGCATTATCGATCACTGAAGTAACCGAGAAAGTTGACGGCGCTTCGTTCCGTGTGAAATCCAACGAATACTTTGTACCGATTTCTATGGACAATATCAACGTAGAAGAAGAGATTGCCAAATTGACCAAGGAGTTGAAGCGTGCTGAAGGATTCTTATTCGGAATTCAGAAGAAACTTTCCAACGAACGTTTTGTGAACAATGCACCAGAAAAGGTCATTGAATTAGAACGTAAGAAGGAGTCCGATACTTTGGCAAAGATTGAGACGATTAAGTCGAGTCTAGAGAGTTTAAAATAAACTTTTATTCTTTAGCCTTGCAATCCGAAGCTTCAGCGAAGGATTGGAAGTCACCGATTTTTAAAGAATTTCCTATCTTAGGAAAGTCTAACCAAAATCTTTGACTATGAGTTCAGGAAAATGCGGTGTGCATACCTATCCTAATATTACCCAAGAAAAAATGAATCTCATTTTAAATGCCCTCAGAAATGATGGTGCTATTGTAATGGGAAACAATCCGTGGTCGGTTAACACGAATAAGTTTGGTGTAAAACTACAAGGATCTTGGGATACTGCTTCACAAACACTCTCCATCATTGTCACTTCCAAAGACTTCTTCGTACCCTGTACGCAAATCTGGAGCAATATTGAT
>CAZTFN010000416.1:0-2550 GCA_964612905.1 uncultured Flavobacterium sp.
AGTGCAGCATAGTGAAAAGGAAATCCGTGGCGTATCCCACCAATTAAGTAGCGATATTACTATTTCTGAAACCAGTTTTATCAATGCGGTAAACCAGTTATTAAAAGAGAAAAGCAAACTAGGAAGCTTCGATTTTCAATTAAAAATGGATGATGGCTTTTCTTGGAAGGAATTGGACGGGATTTTGGAAATGAACTTGTTTCGAATTCTTCAGGAGAGTTTGCAGAATATTATCAAACATGCACATGCTCAAAATGTATTTGTACAATTTATTGCTGAGAAAGGACAAATTAATTTATCTATTCTAGATGATGGTGTTGGATTTGATGCGCAGAAAAAAGCAAAGGGAATAGGATTGAAAAATATTGCATCAAGAGTTCAGAAATTGAAAGGTACGTTTGATATATCCTCAAAAAAGGAGGAAGGTACGAGCCTCAAAATATCCTTGCCATTTGATGAATTAAAAGATAAATAAATACTAAAATAGTGCAGTTTTATCTAGAAGTTGGGCAAAAAACTTAGATTTGACCTTGTCTATCAAGAGTAAAGATTTTACAAGATTTAAATGAGTAACATGAGAAAAGGGATTTTGCTGGTATTCACACTGTTTTCCTTATCAGGGTATTCTCAAGAATACATGAAGGAAGTCACTTCGTTGGTTTGTGACTGCATTGCAAAATTGGAAAACCCAACATTTGACAAGGCTATATTTGATTGCCTGAAAGAGGATGTCTACAAAAAAGCGTTGCCCAAAGAGTATTACGAAGCGTTGGTCAAAAAAGCGTTGGACTCTGCAGGTAACAAAGCCTATGATGCTGGGTATAAACTTGGGTATGATTTTTCAAACAAGATCATTGAGAATCTAATCACAGATTGTCAAGTGTTCTTTGATCTGTATGAGAAGCAACGAGAAGAAACCCGTCTGAAAAGTAAAGAATTGTATTCTTTGAAATACTTGGATTCCATAAATCAAAGAGGTGGTATTACTTGGGAATTCTTATTCAATAGAGGTTCCATCAATTTCTCATATGATAATTATGATCTAGCCATCAAAGATTTTAAAAGAATGCAGAAAATCTATCCTAGCAATTTGGCTTCGTATTTTTTTCTGGGTTGGATTTATGAAAAGAAAAAGGAATATACAAAGTCATTGAAGTATTACAATGAATCTTTGTCTAGAAAACCTGACAAGAACATCGCCTTGGTGGTCAAAGTGGTCCAAAAGAAAATGCGAGATCAGAAATGAAAACCAAAACGCTCATTCCAACGATTGCTTTCTTTGGCGTCTCTTTTTTGCATCTCTATGGAATGTTAGAAAACACTTTTCTGGAGATGATTAGCAAGCCACTCATCATCATCACCCTAATCATCGTGTACCTTTCGGGAATCAAGAGTTTTAGCTTTCGATATTTTTTCGGGTTGGTTTTTTCATTAGCGGGAGATATTATCTTGGAATTTGCAGAAGGATCTACAGAGTTTCTCTTTACTTATGGATTGGCAGCATTCTTAATTGCTCATCTCTTTTTTATTGCGGTTTCATCGAAGTATTTAAACAAAGTTTCTGCGCCGAAAATTCTAACACATTCTCTTCCTTTCTTGGTGATATACGGAACACTGCTGTACGTCATCTACCCAAATTTAGGATCTCTCCTAATCCCTGTCATTGTCTATGGAATTATCATTTCGACCTTTGGAGTCATTACCTTATTGGTGTATACTCAAAATAGATCAAAGGAAAATCTTTGGCTATTTTTAGGAGCCTTCATCTTTATTGTATCTGATAGTATTCTAGCTTTGAACAAATTCCATGAATCTACAGAGTTTTTGTCTTTGGCCATTATGATTACCTACATCTCTGCTCAATATTTGATTTGCAGAGCGATGATGGAGAAGTCAAAATAAAAAGCGACTCCGAAGAACAGAATCGCTTTTAAGGGTGTTAACAAATCAGACGGTTATGATAATTTTTTTCCGAGTATTGGAATGTCTTTTCTATGGATGATTAGTAAAATTCCTGAAGCCACTAAAGTCACAATAGCACTCATGAACAATGCTCCACCATCACCGTCATGTTCAATACCTAAAATAGTCAGGTGAGACATCACAGCTCCAGCCATGGTTCCAGCAGCTAACAAAGCTCCCAGCCAGGTCCTTTTTGGAATGAATAATAAAATAGATGCAATCAATTCAATGACGCCAGTTCCAATGCGCATGGCAGCTTCATTCTCGCCAGCAACTTTGGTAAATAGATCGATACTTTCTTGAGCTCCGGAGAACTTAAAGAATAAGGTTTGCAGCATAATAATCGCAGCTACAAGCTTTAATATAAATGGGATATATTTCTTCATTTTTCTTTTGTTGGAGTTGAGTTAAGATTTTGATATTGAAACTATTGACGTCAAGTTAGCTCAAAAAATTAATTTCTTAATCCCAACAAGGTTGTTGTTGCAATTTTAGACGAAGAAATAAAAATGCCTTACACCAAAATGATTTTTTCTCGAGAAGTTTTGTTCTTTTCAGTATCAAAAAAGAAGTCGATTCGTCCTAGAT
>CAZTFN010000417.1:0-2533 GCA_964612905.1 uncultured Flavobacterium sp.
ATTATCATTAGATGTTGTTTACAACATGGGTGATGCCATCAACAAAATTGGATTTGGATTGGTTGTTTACAACTTAGCAGTTCAAAGTTCCAATGACTAGTTAGTTTTTTTTAGTTAGATAAATCCCAAAGACGTACCCCCTAGAGTCTTTGGGGTTTTTATTTATCCATATTTTTCAAAGCATTCTCTGCCTCATTTGTATACCAAAATCGAGAAAAATTTTTGGCTTTTACTATTTCTTGAAAGTAAGTTTTGGCCTTTTCCTCTTCTCCTTTCCTTACAAAGTAATTTCCTAAATAAATGTTTGTATACGGATTGATAGGATCGTCTTTCAATAACTTTGCTCCTAGCTCCTCAATCTGTTTGTCGAATTTTGTAAACTCTCCCAGCTCTTTGTAAAAAGCTACATCTTTTAGAAAAGTTAGATTGTGAAGTACGCTCAGGTCATCATCTTCCAGATAATTAGGGTTCTCGGAAAAATATGTTTCCAATAAAGTTGCACTTCTTGTCATGCTATGATCATCAAACCTTGCCATAAAAGACTCTGAAAGTGCTTCCGCTAACAATTCCTTTCTTTTAAATGCTGCCGATTCTTTCTGCTCATTGCTTAAAACATAATTTTTCAGAAAACTCAAAGCAAATCTAGAATCAGAGAGATCTCCGTATATGAGTCGAGCGGGGTCACTCATTAAACTATTATTGGCTAATAAAATTAGTGTGATATCTTTCTCTGGTACTTTGATCAATAAACTAGAATAACAATCGTATTGTCCGTATGCCCAAACGATGTCAATTCCCTGAATAGTTTGTTTGAAAATTCCATAACCATAAGGAAGTTTCGAATCAATTCCTGTGAACATCATCTCTTTGGATTCTTGATCAATCAATACATTTGTGTCAAGTGCATCACTCAATTTTCTTAAGTCTTGTAAATCTGACACAATTCCCGCAGAAGCTGAAAACCCAAAATCAATGAATCCTGATTCTATTCCATTATCCAAAACGTAAGGTTTAGCAATAGACATGTTCTCTTCTTGAACCTGTAATGAATCTTTTAAAAGATATGTGTTTGCCATTTTTAAAGACTGAAATATTTCTTTATTCAGATAATCTTCAAATGGCATTCCTGAAGCTTGTTGGATGACTTTCGTCAAAGTTCCAAATCGATAGCTATAATAGAAGTTCTTTCCAAGTTCACCTTGTGATGTATGAGATAAAATGTGTTTGACCAAAATAGAATCACCCAAAGTTGTGGCCTGAGGAACGTATTTTTTAATGGGGTCCTCTAAACTTAGTTTTCCTTCCCCCACCAACTTTAGAATCGCAATACCCGAAAATACTTTGGTCAAAGAGGCAACAGGAAATAAATGAGTAGAATCTAATACGACCTTGTTCTGTACATCCGCGAACCCTTTATAATCCTGATAGAGAACCTGTTCACCACTTTTAGAGATTGAAACGGCTAATCCTGGAATTTTGAAATAGTCTTTTAGCTCATCTAGTTCATTTGAAAATGTACTATTAGAGTGTATAGAATCCTTGTGGTTTTCAGAGCAAGAAACAAAGCATATAGTAATAAAGAGAAGTCTAAAATATTTCATGTCAGCAGATTGATTACACAAATATAGACGTCTAAAATGATCTCGATGTGACTATTTGATTAACAATCCGCCAATCCCACAGTAATTGCTAACCCTCCTTCAGAAGTTTCCTTGTAGTTCTCGTTCATATCTTTAGCGGTCTCCCACATGGTGTCAATCACAGAATCTAAAGGAACTAAGGAATCTTCAGGGTTGGTTTCCAAAGCCAGTTCTGCCGCATTAATCGCTTTGATGGCCCCCATCGAATTTCTTTCTATACAAGGAACTTGAACCAGCCCACCAATCGGGTCGCACGTTAATCCCAAGTGATGCTCCATGGCAATCTCAGCCGCTACCAGAGCTTGAGCAGGCGTTCCTCCTAGTAATTCAGTCAAGGCTCCTGCTGCCATCGCTGAGGAAACACCAATTTCAGCCTGACAGCCTCCCATAGCCGCTGAAATTGTTGCGTTCTTTTTGAAGATGCTTCCAATCTCACCTGCTACCAACAAGAACTTTTTGATATGTTCAAAATCAGCTTCGTGATTTTCAATCACCAAATAATACATCAATACTGCTGGGATCACGCCCGCACTTCCATTGGTAGGTGCGGTCACCACTCTTCCAAGTGAAGCATTCACTTCATTAACGGCCAAAGCAAAACAACTTACCCATTTTAGAATTTCTCGGAATTTCACTTCCGTACTTCGAATCCCGGTGATCCACTCCTGCTGATTAGAATACTGAGCATCTTTTATCAACTTTACATGCGTGTCAAAAGCCCTTCTCTTTACATTCAATCCACCAGGAAGCTTTCCTTCAGTATGACATCCGATATACATACACTCCAGCATGGTTTCCCAAATGCGTTTTAATTCAGCATCTATTTCTTCTTTTGATCGAAGCTCTAACTCGTTTTTCCAAACTATTTCCGACGGTTGTTTTATTGTTGTTTC
>CAZTFN010000418.1:0-2528 GCA_964612905.1 uncultured Flavobacterium sp.
GATTGTGGTAACAAAATGTCCAGAGACTTTATCTGCTGAAGAACAAAGCAGTATTAAAAACGAGCTACAATCTTTTTCTGATCAGCCTGTTTTCTTTAGTACAATTTCGTATCACGAAAAAACCAAGGGAAGTGATGAGGTTGCCTTGAATGACCTATCGACATATGAAATATGTTTGGTCACGGGAATTGCCAATCCGAAACCATTGCTCGAGTTCTTAAAAGAACAGGAAGTAAAAGTTCATCATGAAAAATTTCCCGATCATCATGATTTTTCAGCAAGTGATATTCAACAAATTCAAGGTCGATTTGATCAGATTTCAGCATCAAAAAAGCTCTTGTTAACTACCGAGAAAGATTACATGCGATTGTTGGATAAGATTTCGAACTTGAGCTATATTGAAATCGAATCTCAATTTTTGAAAGATTCAGATCTGTTTACTCAACAGATTCTTGACTACTGTAATACAAAGTCTTAACGATTCCGTCGGCCAATCCGATCTTAGGAACATAGATTTTTCTGGCCCCACTCCATTTCATGGCCGATAAATAAATCTTGGTGGCAGGAATGATTACGTCAGCACGATCAGGATTCAAACTCAATTCCGTAATACGCTCGTTGTAACTCATCTTTTTCAAGAATTGATATTGTGCATTCAAGTAAATATAGGAAATAGGAGCGCCTTCACTTCTTCCTGACATTTTAAAAAGTCGATTGATGTTTCCTCCAGAACCAATCAAGGAAATCTTGTTATACTTGGTAGTATTCTTCTTGATCCATTCCTCTATTTTCTTAAAACCTTCTTTGTTCTGTTGTTTTGAATTATTGAGTAGTCGAACTGTTCCCATTTTGAAGGACTTCGATTTCGCAATGTTTCCTTTGGAGAAAATAGTAAACTCCGTGCTTCCTCCACCCACATCTACATAGAGATAGGTTTTGTCACCTGAAATGAGCTCATTGAGGTCCGTAGAAGAAATAATGGAGGCTTCTTCTTTCCCATCAATAATATCAATGTGAACACCTGTTTTGCTCAGAATCTCTTTCGCAACTTCTCGTCCATTAGAAGCTTCTCTCATCGCAGAAGTAGCACAAGCTTTGTACTTTTTTCCCATGTACACTCATCAATAGTTTGAAGGCTTCCATGGCATCAATCATTCTTTGAGTATTTTCCTTGCTGATTTCACCTTGTACAAAAGCATCTGCTCCTAAACGAATGGGAACGCGAACCAGTGATGATTTTTTGAATCGAGTTTCTTTGTCTTCTTTTTCAATTACATTGGAAACGAGCAAACGAACGGCGTTGGAACCGATATCAATTGCACCGTATTTCTTGATTGAAATTATGGACATTTATCTGAGGTTCTTTGGAAATTCCGCGAAGATAGTTTTTCCCTTTTTGATGTTCTTCCAATGCTTTTCATCAAACTGAATTCCGATGACTCCGCATGTAGTTACGTGTGCGATGGGCCTGCTTCCGAATTTATTCACGAAGGTATTAATTCCGTGATCATGACTGAAAATGATCGCAGTGTTGAAGCTGTCATCCAATGCTTTCACAGTTTTTACCAAATACCCATCACTAAAACTGTAGAGTTCTTTTTTGATCTGTAGATTGGAGAATGGGTAATTGAAATTCTGGCAGAAAATAACTCCTGTATGCAAAGCTCGGTTGGCTACACTGGAGATAAAAACATCGGGTCTATCAATTTTTTTGGCGAGGTATTTCGACATTAGGTGAGCGTCATTGATACCGCGCTTTTTCAAAGGTCTGTCAATGTCTGCAATTCCTTCATAGGTCCAAGAAGACTTTGCATGTCTAACAATATAGATTGTTTTCATCTAAATGTTGTACTATCGATTTTGATTAGGGCAAGATAACTATTATTTTAATACTCTCGATGATATCCGAAACTATAAGTAAGTCCTAAAGCCACATAACTTTTTTTAGAAATATTTCCCGAAAGCTTAAATCCGAATGATCCACCCAAACCAGTGGGTCTTCCAACTGGTAGTAGGCCGTAAATCCGCACCCTCTTTTTCTTGACTTTAAACCATTTGATGTTGGCTTCGAAAGGAAGTCCAATATGGTTGCTCTGAATGTTGAAAACATCTGTAATCTCATCGCGTTCAGCTCTAAAACGGTTGTAAGAAACCCCAAGAGAAACACTTGTTGACTGTCCATCATCAATCCACCTTCTTCCATAGAGGAATCCAAATTCTTCATTGTAAGTTTGAAGTGTTGGAACGGGAACGACAAAGAAAAACTCAGTGCTGAGAACCGCTGTTCCACTATATCGCAAAGAATAGAGACTTTTGTCACGCTGGTAATTGATTCTATAGGTTATGTTCGCAGCAACTTCTCCATCTAGTCTTGCAACTCCTGCGCTGACATCTGCAAAGATGATCGGATTGGTTTTTTGAGAGGAATCATTCTGAGCAAAATTGTAAACACTCAATAAGACTGCCAGAAAACTAAAAGCAATTTTTTTCACCCTAACTGAAACTGAAGTTTCACCATCAAGTTGACG
>CAZTFN010000419.1:0-2517 GCA_964612905.1 uncultured Flavobacterium sp.
AGGAAGACTCAAAAAGTACTGGAGTGTTGGCGGAAGATATGGTGATGTTTACGAGACCTACAGCTATCAAGGCAATGGTAATTTCACCAAAAACAAATCGTTTAAAGAAGGGGATCAAGGAATCAAAAGTACCTTCACAAAAACCAATGATGGATATACAATGAATGGTGAATCCGACAAAAAATTGATTGCAGAAAACAATCTTGTGAAAAAGATTATCTACGGATATAATAAAGCTGAACCTTCAGAAACGCTACAAGATCATGATGAAAATGGAAATCTGATCAAACGAGAAACAAGTTTCGCCACACAAGTCTATCAGTACAATTCTAATGGAGATCAAACCTTCTTTCAAGAAACCAATAACAACGGCGGAGATACAACCTCAAGAAAATATGCTTATAAGTATGATAAATATGGGAACTGGATCATACAGGTGAACTTATTGGATATGAGTATAGCCAAGGGAATCCCAAGTTTTCCTCAACCAACTTTACGTGAAATCAAATACAGTAATGGTGAGGTGACAGGAACCACAGACATCGCTTTCAACCTTAGTGATGTCTGTGGTTCCTGTCACCCCAACTTTACGTGAAATCAAATACAGTAATGGTGAGGTGACAGGAACCACAGACATCACTAAGGTTGAAAGCGATTTGGTGTCTTTAAGAAAAGAAGTAAGAAGCATGAGTGTTTCATTGGACAATGCAGTTGCCACATGGAAGAAAACAGACAAAGGCAATTTCTATTTCTACCTTGATAACAAACCTGTTTTAAAGGCTCAATTGGCTTATATGGGTGAAGATATTCTGGCTTTTAATCAAGATAACAATCAGTTGTATTTGATGAAAGGTGCTCAAAACGCAACCGCAAATAATATAACTACGGCTCAAAAGATTAAAGTAAATACCTCTCATGGATTTTGGTTTAAAAAACCTAAAGGAAGTGTGACCGTGTTTAGAAAAGACGGAACCATTATTCAAAAAAGTAGTCTCTATAAGTATGCACCCAACAATATAGATGTGTTCTATCAAGGTGAAGGCGAATCCAATAAAGTGGTTTTGAAAAACTATAAAAATGCAACGGCCTTTACCGTATTTCCACTAATTCCTTTTGATCAATATTCTCCTGACAATGCGAACACTAATACTATAGCAAAGCGCTCTGGTAAGTGTTTAAATGGAGACTGCAACAATGGTTATGGAGAGTTTGAGCATAGTAACGGATATATATCAGAAGGGTTTTTCAAAAACGGAACTCCTTATGGACCGATGCACGTAAATCATGAGAAAAGTGATGAGAGTTCCATTGCCTTCCTAAAAGGAAATTACAAAGAATATGATGGGATGAAATATCGATATTATGACAATCGATATACAGAAATGATTGACATTAGCAAACAAATGGGCATTCTGAATGATGCCAAAGAACGCAAATCATACATTTACAACTTCAAAAATGGAAAGGCTGTTTCAAAAACCTTGTTGAAAGAAATAGCTACTGATAGATGTATTGTAGGGAATTGCTACAATGGAGCTGGTGTCTATAAGTATGGCAACGGATCTTTTTACTTTGGATACTTCAAAAATGGCAAACGTCACGGTTTTGGCAAACTCGATTTCAAAGATGGGAAGAGTTATATCGGTGAGTTTGATATGGATACGTATAGCGGAATGGGAACCTACGTAATTTCAGAATACAATTATTACACCGGTGAGTTCAGAAACAATACATTTAACGGTCAAGGCGTGATGTATTACAGCAAGAACAGCTACAAGGCAGGAACTTGGAAAGGAGGACATTATCAGGGCAAATCAACGGTTGTAAATACAACTTATAAGACCACAAACACGAGCTCTACAAACTATAACACAAAGAGAAACCTCACCAATTTTTCTAGTTTTACGAGTTATGAAAAGAGCACTTTTCAACGCAACTATAAGAATACACAAGGTGCAGCCAATTATTTTAACTCACTCTATGACAAACACAAAGACTCTTTAGACGAAACTGAGTTATCCAAAAAAATGACTGACTATTTCCATAGCTTGTACAATTTAAACCCAAAGTTGGCATACAATACTTTCTTTAAAATCAAAAGAGATTTATCCAATGCGATTAAAATAAAAACATTGCCTCAAGTGATTCAAACTGATTTAAAAAATCGCGCCCAAGGATTGATGAATAATTATAAAAAGGACATGAAAAAGAAGGGTTACTAATTCTTTTTCTTCAATTTTCATTGTGGACATCAAGACCTCTTTATTAACGAAAACGTTTTACTAAAATTTGAGCTCAAAAAAAGTGTTTTTATATTCTCAAAATAGCCTCTTTATATTATAAAAATCACATTCTAAAACCTTGTTTTTTAGGAAAATAATAAATGTGAATAATTATTTAATAAAAACCTCTAAATCAAAGCTAATTTTTATTCAAAAAACGGGAATAAGTTTATATTTGCTTGCATTATTAACTTATATAAAACAACACAATGAGCAAGTCTAAATTAGAGTACAT
>CAZTFN010000420.1:0-2506 GCA_964612905.1 uncultured Flavobacterium sp.
TCCACCATTTATGTAGGGTGATCATCGCCTACATGACTCACTAAAAATGATGCTCCCCATACTTGATCAGGAAACTCTAAGATTTGACGAGAAATTTCTTTGATGGCTGTCACTGTATTTTTCTCAATTGCTTCCTTCATGGGAAACCATTTGACTTCTGCCATAGGATCGGGAACTAAAATCTCTCCACTTTTATACTTAGCGATGTAATAATTGCGAACGGTGGCATAAGGGTGATAATCGAACTTAAAAACAAACTGTCCACGTAATTCGGGAGCATGTATTTTGATTCCATGGGCATTGGCTAAACTGTCCAAACCTTCCTTTAAATATTGTCTTTGATCGTATAAAAAAGAAATGGGCGCCCATACATGATCTTCACGAGCCATTAAGACTTCGTTATTGTCATTAATGATCAGTAAACGTTGTACCGAAAAATTATGCGTCGGATTGCGATGTGAATTTTGAGGGTTGTCTTGTTGGCAAGAAGTGAAACTTAGAGTTGCCCATAAAATGAATAGTAGTTTTCTCATGATGTATATTTTTGACAAACATGCCCATTGCAAATGCTTTATCCTACCGAATTCATGATTCTGGCAACCATTTTTGAAAAATTTAGGCTTACATCGTCAAAACGAGAACTAAAGTATAAGGCCAGAAAACAAAAAACCCTGACGATTTCGTCAGGGTTTTTTACTTATATATTGAGAAAACTACTTACCAGCAGCTTCTTTTGCTTCTTTCTTCAATTTGAAATGTTCCCAGATGGTTCCTCCAATCCAGTAAGGTACTACGAACGTTAATAAAAAGATCAACAACCAGAATCCAGCTGTGAAAATGAACATGAATAATACGAGTCCTGAAAATTGAGAAAAATCTAAAGCTAATTCTAACATTTCGATATAATTTATAATCCCTGCAAAAATAAGAATCATTTTGAATTTCAACCAGCTTTTTGGAAAATATTTCAACAAGAAAATCATTGCTTTTGTTAATAACCGATTCCCTCCTATTTTGTAATTTTGCAACTCAAAATCATAGCAACAAATCATGAAATATCGTATCGAAAAAGACACCATGGGAAAAGTGGAAGTACCAGCAGATAAATACTGGGGTGCGCAAACAGAAAGATCTCGTAATAATTTCAAAATTGGTCCTGCTGCATCCATGCCATTGGAAGTAGTCTACGGATTCGCGTATTTGAAAAAAGCTGCGGCTTTTACCAATGCTGAATTGGGTGTTTTGGCGAACGAAAAGCGTGATTTGATTGCTCAAGTTTGTGATGAAATCCTAGCAGGAAAACACGACGATCAATTTCCTTTGGTGATCTGGCAAACAGGATCAGGAACACAATCGAATATGAATGTGAATGAAGTGATTGCCAACAGAGCGCACGAGATTGCTGGAAAAATGATTGGTGAAGGTGAGAAAACCATTCAACCAAATGATGACGTGAACAAATCGCAATCGTCTAACGATACCTTTCCAACGGGAATGCACATTGCAGCTTACAAGAAGATTGTAGAAACGACCATTCCTGGAGTAACGCAATTGAGAAATACCTTGGCTGCAAAATCAAAAGCTTTTGCAGATGTGGTGAAAATTGGACGTACACACTTGATGGATGCAACGCCGTTAACCCTAGGACAAGAGTTCTCTGGATATGTGGCTCAGTTGGATTACGGATTGAAAGCTTTGAACAACTCACTAGCGCATTTGAGTCAGTTAGCACTTGGAGGAACTGCTGTAGGAACGGGATTGAACACACCTAACGGATACGATGTTTTGGTTGCAAAATACATCGCTGAATTTACAGGATTGCCTTTTATCACTGCTGAAAACAAGTTTGAAGCTTTGGCTGCGCATGATGCGATGGTGGAGACACACGGAGCTTTGAAACAATTAGCGGTTTCTTTGAATAAGATTGCCAATGACATTCGCCTGATGGCTTCTGGACCACGTTCGGGAATTGGAGAAATCATCATTCCAGCAAATGAGCCAGGAAGCTCTATCATGCCTGGAAAAGTAAATCCAACACAAGCTGAAGCGATGACCATGGTGTGTGCACAAGTGATGGGGAACGATGTTGCTGTGACTGTTGGAGGAACACAAGGTCATTATGAATTAAATGTATTCAAACCAATGATGGCTGCCAATGTATTGCAATCGGCGCAATTGATTGGAGATGCTTGCGTATCATTTGACGAGAACTGTGCGGCAGGAATCGAACCGAATCACAAACGTATTGAAGAATTGGTAAACAACTCTTTGATGTTGGTGACTGCATTAAACACCAAGATCGGTTATTACAAAGCTGCTGAGATCGCAAACACAGCGCATGCGAATGGGACTACCTTAAAAGAAGAAGCAGTTCGTTTGGGTTATGTAACTCCAGAAGAATACGATGCTTGGGTGAAGCCTGAGGATATGACGGGAAGCCTTAAGTAGCAGTTTTCAGTTATCAGTTATCAGTTATCAGTTATCAGTTATCAGTTATCAGTTATCA
>CAZTFN010000421.1:0-2504 GCA_964612905.1 uncultured Flavobacterium sp.
CTCATTGGTGTAAAACTTCTTGTAAAACCCCTCTAGTTTTCTCTGTATGCTGCTGTATCCGCTCATGAACTCATAAAAATAGTACATTTCTCGTGGATGATTTTCAAATTTTATGTTAAAGATATCTTCGTTCTTTTCTCCATTCAATGGTTTTATATCTTATCTGAGAAAAGTATCTTTGCCAGATAAATAAAACTTATGAATTCCAACGTTCGTGTTCGTTTTGCACCCAGTCCAACAGGACCTCTTCACATTGGTGGAGTAAGAACTGCTTTGTACAATTATTTATTCGCTAAAAAACATGGAGGAACTTTTATTTTGAGAATAGAAGATACCGATCAAACCAGGTATGTAGCCAATGCCGAACAGTATATTATCGATTCTTTGAAATGGTGTGAAATTCCTTTTGATGAAGGTCCAGGGAATGGAGAGTTTGGTCCATACCGGCAATCCGAAAGAAAACATATGTACAAAGAATATGCAGATCTACTTATTGAAAAAGGGGCTGCTTATTATGCTTTTGATTCTTCGGAAACATTGGATCAACTGAGAAAGCAATACGAATCTGAGGGAAAAACATTCATCTACAATTGGCACAATAGAGCTGACGGAACTTTGGCGAATTCTTTGGTGCTTTCAAAAGAAGAGGTTCAAGAGAGAATAGATGCAGGTGAAAATTATGTGATTCGTTTTAAATCGCCTGAAGGAGAAACAATTTTCCTAGAAGATGAAATTCGCGGAACCATTAAGATCGATACAAATACGTTAGATGATAAAGTGCTCTTCAAAGCCGATGGAATGCCTACCTATCACTTGGCCAATATTGTAGATGATCACTTGATGAAAATTAGTCATGTGATTCGAGGAGAAGAATGGTTGCCTTCTCTCCCACTTCATTTCTTATTATACAGAGCTTTTGATTGGGAAGCTCCAAAGTTTGCACATTTACCGTTGATCTTAAAACCTGTTGGAAAAGGAAAATTGAGCAAGCGAGATGGTGATAAACTAGGTTTTCCTGTCTTTCCTTTGGAATATACCAATGACAAAACGGGAGATGTTTCACGTGGATACAAAGAAGATGGATACTTTTCCGATGCCTTTGTAAACATGCTTTCATTATTAGGTTGGAATCCAGGAACCGAACAAGAAATCTTTTCGTTGGAAGGTTTGGTAGAGGCTTTTGATTTGAAGAGAGTAAGTAAATCAGGAGCAAAGTTCAATCCTGATAAGACCAAATGGTTCAATCAACAATACCTTCAACAAAAAGAAAATAGCCTGTTAGCAGTACAGTTTTCGGATATTCTGAAATCCAAAGGAATTGAGTCAGAGCCAGAGTATGTAGAAAAAGTTGTTTCTTTGATCAAAGAAAGAGCTGTTTTTGTAGCTGATTTTTGGGACTTGAGTTCATTTTTCTTTGAAACTCCCACTGATTACGATCCAAAAGCTGCTAAAAAACAATGGAAGGAAAATACTGGCACAATCTTAGATGAATTGAGTCAAGTAATTGAATCGATAGAAGATTTTTCTTCGGAGAATATAGAAACTCAAGTGAAGGCTTGGATTACCCAAAGAGAAATTGGTTTTGGGAGAGTCATGCAACCTTTACGATTAAGTTTGGTAGGAGCCTTAAAAGGTCCACATTTGTTTGATATCATAGAAATGATTGGAAAAGAGGAAACCCTCCACAGAATACAAAAGATTATTAAAGAAAACTCATAATGAAACAGTTTGTTATTGCTTTTTTCGTGCTTTTTACACTGACTGCTGAAGCACAGTTTAACAATGGTAGAAGACAACGTGTCATCAATAGAAATCCTGTTACTCAAAAACCAAAAAATCCTGAGTTTAATGTAGAGCTAGCTATTGGATTGACCATTTATGATATCGACTATGTTATTAAAAAATTGAGTCTCAAAGAATCTTCAGACAACTACAAGAAGATTGTAACTGTTTTCAATGCTTTTAACAAACAACAAAGAGAGTTGTCTCGAATTCACAGTTTTGAGTTTTCGCAAGCGAAGAAAAAAATGGAAGCAGCTCAGAAAGAAGCAATGAATACGAGAAACTTTACGAATTACCAGAATACTTACAAACAAATCAACGATGCTTTTGTTCCTATTACTACTCAAATTGAGGGACGAGAGGAAAAGCTTGATAAAGACCTAGAACCTCTATTCTCCAAGAAACAATTTAAAAAGTGGAAGAAACTCAAACAGAAGATTAAGAAAAAGGGATAAAATCTTCTTATTGTAACGTTTTCTTTTTTTTGCGTCTTGTAAGTAGATACTTATTCTAGTATCTTTAAAGACTAACTATTAACCTTTTAAAAAGAACGTTATGAATCCATTCATGTATATTTCTGTTGCCCTGATTATCATTGTATTAATTGGAGCATTTTTCATTGTAAAACAACAAACGGCGGCCGTCATAGAACGCTTTGGTAAATTTCAAATCATTCGTCAATCTGGCTTACAAATGAAAATTCCAATCATCGATAGAGTTGC
>CAZTFN010000422.1:0-2502 GCA_964612905.1 uncultured Flavobacterium sp.
CCCAAACACTAATAAATAAGGAGAACTATGTATCTAAATTTGCCTTTGAAATAAGGTCTTGAGCGGCTCTTATGGCCATGAATGAAGTTCCCTGATTGGGTTCTTTTAAGATTCTTCTTTCTTTAATTCCAGTTCTTGTAGTAATCCACTCATCGTTGGTGTCTACAAGTGTTTCCAACTCTTTATTGGTTAGAATATAATCAGGAACGTACTTCCCAACTGCTGTAATAGCTGCAGTTAATTTTGCCATAGTTATTACTTGATTAGAAGGATGATTTTAGTTGTTTGTTATCCTCTTATAACTGGGTGGCTAAAGTACTAAAAATTATGATAGTTTTTTTTACTAAAAAGCCCAAAAATGCCCCATTTTAACATGAAAACATAAAAAAACCCTCTAAAAAGAGGGTTTTTTGTATGATTTTTCTCGAAACTATGCTTCTGCAGCACTTGAGTCTAATACTACTTGACCTCTGTAGTATAATTTACCTTCATGCCAGTGAGCTCTGTGATATAGGTGAGCTTCTCCAGTAGTTGGGTCTACAGCAATCTGAGGCATAGAAGCTTTGTAGTGCGTTCTTCTTTTATCTCTCCTAGTTTTAGATATTTTTCTTTTAGGATGTGCCATTTTATGTGTTTTTTTCTGTTATTAAACCTTTTAATTTATCCCATCTAGGGTCTATCTCTTCCTTGCTATCTGCAGGGCTTTCATTATTAACTTCTAATTCTTTGAGCTTTTTTAATGCTTCTGATTCCATACTACCATCCAAAACTTTTGGATGAACTCTTTTTGAAGGAATAGAGAGGATGACCAATTCATATATAAATTGACTCACATCAATCTGATATTCTTCGTGTGGAATGATGAGTATTTCGTCACTATCGTCATTGTATTCAGGACCAAACTTGACAATCAAGTCAAACGTTCCATTTACATCTAGATCAAAAGATTCTAAAGAAACATCACAATCTAAATTCACAGTTCCGTTTACCTCAAAGTGCAATTCAAGAAGACTGCTCTTTTTTAAAAAGTCTAAACGCACATTTAATTGACTATTATGAAACTCATCAAAATCAAAAGCTTCAAAGAACTTATTCTCAATTTCATATTCAAATATGTGATTTCCTTGTTTTAATCCTACAAAAGGAATGTTGAATTCTTTCAAGGCTTTCATGATAAATGAATGAATGTGAGCGTGCAAAGATAGTAAAATGTTTTAATAAACAATTAATTTGTTTGATAAAAACATCTACGGTTTTGGAGTTAAAACATTTTGAGTAAGTTCTTTATATTCCGCTCTGTTTCTAAAGATTTTAATGGCAGAGAATAAAGCTTCTTTGAAAGAATCTGGATTGGCTTTTCCTTTTCCGGCAACATCAAAAGCGGTTCCATGATCTGGAGAAGTTCTTATTTTACTCAATCCCGCTGTAAAATTTACCCCGTTTCCAAAAGACAATGCCTTGAAAGGGGCCAAGCCTTGATCATGATACATGGCTAGTACGCCATCAAATTGTTTGTATGTTTTCGATCCGAAGAAACCGTCCGCAGCATAAGGCCCAAAAACCAGTTTTCCTGTTTCTTTGATTTTGTCAATGGTGGGTCTAATGAGTTCGTCGTCTTCAGAACCAATCACACCATTATCTCCATTGTGAGGATTCAAGCCAAGAACTGCAATTTTAGGTTTATTGATATTGAAATCTTTGACTAGGGAACTATGCAAAACATTCACCTTGTTCTCGATCAATTCCGAAGTAATAGTTTCAGTAATCTTAGAAATCGGGATGTGACCCGTGATTAAGCCAATTCGAAGATCATTACTCATCAAGATCATGAGGCTTTTTCCATCTAGTTTGCTTTCTAAGTATTCGGTATGACCTGAAAAATTAAATTCTTCGGACTGAATGGTATCCTTATTAATTGGGGCAGTCACCAAAACATCTACTTGATTTTCAGCCAATGCCTTGGTCGCAGCATCTAAAGATAAGTAAGCGTATTGTCCGCCAATTTTACTGGCTTTCCCGATCTCAACCTGCGCTTCTTCTTTCCAAATATTCAACAAGTTGATTTTGCCATGAATAATTTTGTCCAATGAGTGAATCCCATGAATATGGTGTTCCATGCTTAAAGCTTTCTTATGAGCAGATACTACTTTTGAGGATCCAAAAAGGACGGGTGTGCAAAAGTCAAGCATTCTTTTGTCGCTAAAGGTTTTCAAGATGACTTCAATTCCAATTCCATTAATATCTCCTAATGAAATTCCAACTACTATTTTCTGTTCTTTACCCATATCGCGACTTTAATATTCGTATTTTTGCACTGCACAAAAGTAACTAATTTTAAAGAGATGTTTACCGGAATTATTGAGACCTTAGGGCAAGTTAAAAAGCTAGAAAAAGATCAGGAAAACTTGCACATTACCATTCATAGTGATTTTACAAATGAATTGAAGATTGATCAAAGTGTTTCTCATAATCGGGTTTGTCTAACGGTTGTAGACATATCTG